>JARRQD010000167.1:0-17203 GCA_037382205.1 Candidatus Thiodiazotropha sp. | reverse complement strand
CCCCGATATCAGCCAGCAACAGCAGCAGGGCACCACCCAGAGCGCAGGGAATCAGCAGGCGGCTGGGTTGATAGCCCACCAGCGGCCTTAAGATATGGGGGATCATCAGGCCGATGAAACCGATTGATCCGGTAACGGAAATCGCTGAACCGACAATCAGTCCGATGGCGATAAACAGCCGCCAACGCAGTTTCGCCAGTTGTACCCCCATCGATTCAGCGGTCTCCTCTCCCAAGGTCAGCAGATCGAGGTCGTGGCCCTGGCGCCAGATCAGCAGCCAGCCGATCAGGGTACCTGGCAGCATCACCCAGAGTTCATTGCGACTGATATTGGCCAGTGAACCGAGCATCCACAGAGCGATCTCCTGCACCGCATAGGGGCTGGGCGCCAGGTTGAGCAGCAGTGAGACCAGCGCCAGAGCGAAGGCATTGACCGCAACACCGGCAAGAATCAGGGTCAATGGGCCGGCTTCCCGACCGGCCAACAGGTAGGCACTTAGGGTGGCGAGCAGTGCACCGCTGATGCCGCCTAACGGCAGAGCCAGGCTGAAACTCAGGCTGAGGCCGAAATAGAGGGTGGTAACCGCGCCCAGCGCCGCACCGCTGGCGCTGCCCACCAAGCCAGGGCTGGCCAGAGGGTTGCGCAGCAGAGACTGCATGACCGCGCCGCTCAACCCGAGCGAGGCACCGGCGAGTATGGCCACCAGGGTTCTGGGGATGCGCAACTCAGTGAGAATGATGCCGTAGATTCCGTCGGTCTCTGTAAAGCTCTGCTGCAGCGCTTGATAGAGGGGCAGGCTGGTGCTACCGCTGAGTAGCGATAGTAGCACTGTCGCAACCAGCAACAGGCTGAGGATGAGGATCAGGCGTGGTTGCGGCAGGCTGTCCATTCAGCGCATCTCTTCACGCAGATTACGCAGTAGGCTGACGGCCTCGGCCAGCATCGGGCCAGGGCAGATCCAGTATTTGTAAGGGATCTCTATCCTCGGGCGGTCGTTCATCATGCGCCCGATCGCCGGGTGTTGAATCAACTGCTCCGCCCGCGAGTTACCCGCCTCGCCATAGGTTGAAGTGATCAGGAGTTGTGGACGCCAGTGAAGGATCTGTTCTATGGGGGTGATCACATAGCCGCTGAGCCCGGCTGCAGTGGCTGAATTGCGCCAACCGGCCAGTTTCATCGCCTCATCCTGCAGTGTGCCGGCCGCTGAGGTATATCCTCTGGGCTGGTAGAAGAGCGCCGTTGGCTGGTCCACCTGGGGTTGCTCCAACTCAAGTTTGATCTGCTGATGCATGGTTTCGATGATAGCCGCCCCCTTGGCCTCCTGACCCAATCGGCTGGCCAGCCGTGCGATCTCGCTGGTGATCTCTGATAATTGACTGCCCAACCTCAGTTGATAGGTCTCATAGCCAAGTTGCTGCAGGCTGGAGAGTAGTCGCGGATTGGTGTAGGGAACGGTGAGAACCAGATCGGGCTGAAGATGGATGATCTCTTCCAGGTTGGCGTGATTGAGCGGGTAGGCGGCCGCTTCCTGGGCGACAAATGAGCTACTCTCTTCAATCGCCAAGTGGCTTACCGAAGCCACCTGGTGCGGTGCCGCCAGCATTAAAAGCAGCTGATCGCTGCACAGGTTGAGAGAGACTACCCGTTGAGGCGGTGCCGCATCAAGCGCCAGGCTGAGTAGCCAAAGAAGCAGGATGGCGAGTCTCTTATACCCCATGTCTCAATCGATCATGTAGTTTACGCTAAACCAAAAATTGCGTTCTGCAGCTGGGAAGTAGCCGACGCGCTGATTGTAGGCGCTGTCATAGCCTGCAGCCGCGGAGTTGGCGTACTGTTTGTCCAACAGGTTGTCGATACGCAGGCTAGCATGCCATGGTCCAGTGCGGAAATGGACGCCGCTATTCACTACCCCAAAGCCGGGAAGGGACTCCAGGCTGTTGTTGAAGTCGCCGCTGACCACCCGCTCACTACTGAAAATGCCCTCCAGGAAGAGTTGCCATAACTCGCTGAACTGCCAATGGCCAGTCACTTTTGCACTGCGGCTGGCAACCATCGGTATGCGTTTGCCCTTGAAAGGTCCATCGGTGATTTCAGGGTCTGTATAGGTCAGGCTGCCATCCAGGCTGAGACGCTCTGTGGCCTGCCACTGGGCTTCCAGTGTGGCCCCCTTGCGGCGGGTCTCATCCAGGTTGGTGTTGACGTAGCCTGAGGCGTCAAAACTGATCTCCTGTTCCACATCGAGACGGTACAGCAGCAGTCGGCTCATCAGCTGGGCCTGCTGCCACTCGACCCCGGTTTCATAGGAGCGTCCGGTCTGGTTGTCGATGCCGACTGGCTGACCAAACACCACATTGGTATGTTCATCAACGGTGGCGAAGCGGAAGTTCTCATCGGCTCGGAGAAACAACCGCAGCGACTTGTCCGGGGTGTAGCTGATACCGGCTGAGGCGGCATCCAGTCGATCATCGAGTCGATCGCGGCTGCTGTCCGTTTCGATCAGGTTGTCCACCTGGGCGGTTCGATAGCCGAGGGTAGCGGTGGTATTGTCACTGATCGGTGCCAGCAGCTGCAGATAGATGGCATCAATGGATTGATCGAGAATCTGTGGGCCAAAGCTGGTGCGCAGCTGGTAGTCGGTTCGCTCCAGATCGGCTCCAGCGGTCAGGCTAGCCTCGCCGCTGGGAAGGGGGAGGTTGCCGATCAAGCGGGGATTGAAGCTTTTGACGGTTCTATCCTGGGTGGCAGGAGAGCCGGGAAAGGTGCGGAAACTGTTTTGAAACTCACGTTGATTTTTTCGGTAGGTGAGTTCGCCTTGCAGCGACCAGTGATCACTAAAGTCCTGGGTGACACCAAGCCGACTGATTTTTGATTCGGTGTTGCTGAAGTCCCCCTCATACGCATCGGCCGACTGTCGTCGATCCGCGGCAAGCTCCTCGGCAAACAGCGAGCCTGGATTCTGCTGTTCGTCATCGATCCACTGTTGCTCAAAGAACAGTTGCCCAAGCCGGTACCGGTAGTCAGCGCGAAGATTGAGGTCGCTACGTTCACTCTCGTTCTGCTCCCGGTAGTTGTCTCGCTGCTGCCATTTGGCGGAGATGTTATAGGCAAGACCGTTAACCAGTTGATCACCGATCCCGGCATAGAGATCGCGGTGTTGATCACTGCCGAGCCCTGCAGTGACCTGCCCTGAGAGCGTTTTCGGTACCCGGGTAATGATATTGATCATGCCCCCAACCGCCTGATTGCCATACAGTGTGCCGGCGCTGCCTTGGACGATTTCGATTCGTTCGACCCGTTTCAAGTCGATACTGTTGAGGTCGGGGTTGGCCCGGTCGCCCGAATTGTTCAATCTTCGTCCATCCACCAGGATCAGGGTGTTAGCGCCGGCGCTGGGGCCGAAGCCGCGCATGTCCACAACCGCCTGACTGCCGTCTCCGACCAGGCTGGAGATCTGGATACCGCTATGACCATTGAGTAACTGCAGCAGATTGTGGGCTGCGCTCTGCTCGATCTGCTGACGGTCAATAATGCGGATAACCGCCGGTATCAGGGGATTCAGCTGCTCGCTACGGGTTGCACTGACCACCAATGGTGTCAGTTCGGTTTCCGCTTGGCTGATCCCACTGCAGAGCGAGCTGAGTAGGAGTGGCGCCAACCACCAGGAATGAGACTGCTGATTCATATTTTCTCCAGTAGATGCACGGCCGTGCCGAACGCTTTCAAGTCGGGGGATGACTGGAGATATGCTGCTGACGAAAACATGTTTGATCTCCTGGGTCGCCCTCCGCAACACCGGTTGTGTACCGCACTATTGATTGGGTACACCGATGCTTAGGCCGGTATCCGGGCTCATAGAGTGGTGATTTCACCGGACATCCGCGCCTTCCCATGTTTCTACACAGTGGCTGTTGCGATGTCATGCACTACTTACCGTTGCGGGGGCAGCGCAGGTCTTTCACCTGCTTCCCGTTTCCCCTCGGGCAGCTTGTCAATGCCAGAGGTTGAGCCAGCCTTACAGGTTGGCGCCATCAGCAGGTTGGGCAAACTACAGTGCTGTGGTGAATTGGTCAAGTGAACCTAAAAAAATCAGTTGATCGCACCCTTCACGCTGTCCAACTGATCTTTTTAGGTTGAATCAATGATTTGAAAATCACCAAGTTTTATCATTGCGGGCAGGGAAGGCTTTTTTCGATTGTTATCATGCAGGGTTTCGAGGTGGCTGAGTGATTGTCTATCTTCATGGTTTAAACAGTGCCGGCAGTTCCGGCAAGGCTGCGTTTCTGCGTCAGGCGCTGCCGCATATCGATCTGATCAGTCCAACCTACCCGGCCCATAGCGCCGATCTGGCTGTGGCTCGATTGACCGATGAGTTGAACAAGTTGCTGATTGAAAGGGTATCGAACGAACCACGGCTACTCGTCGGCAGTTCCATGGGGGGTTTCTACGGCGCCTGGCTGGCTAAGCGTCTCGGATTTCACCATCTGGTTATGATCAATCCGGCACTGCAGCCCTGGAAGTTATTGAAACAGGTGGTTGGCTGGCAGCTCAATGAGGCGTTGGATCAGGGCTATTTCCTCTCATCGAGGATGGTTTTCGACACCCGTCGCTACCATACTCCGGCTGAGGCATTGGCTGTCCCGACCACGGTGTTGGTCGACAAGGGGGATGAGTTGGTCGACTACCGGATTGCCCGGCAGGTGTATGGTGAGAGGGTAAAGCTGCACTGCTTTGAAGGAGGTAGCCACACTTTTGAGCACATGCAGCAGGCAGCCGCGATCATTGATCAGATCCACCAAGTGGCTGTGTGAGACAGGAGAGCTCACCCAGTCGCCTTAAGCGGCCGGGTGAATGAAGGCTCAGTGGATCAACCTTCATAGGGTTCACAGAAAGAGCACTCTTTCTGTGGGCAGACCTTCTCGGTGCCTTTGCGTTTGGTGGTTTTTATGGTCAGTACCGGCCAGCCGCAGTTGGGGCAGGGTTCGGCAATCGGTTCATTCCAGATCGCATAGTCACAGTCAGGATAGGTAGAACAGGAGTAGAAGATCTTTCCACGCCGGGATTTGCGTTTCAGCAGAGTGCCTTTGTTGCACTTTGGACAGGTAACCCCGGTATCTTCCGGTTTCTCCAGCGGTTCGATAAAGCGGCATTTAGGATAGTTGGAGCAGCCGATAAATTTGCCGTAGCGACCCCGCTTGATCACCAGATCCGAGCCGCACTCAGGGCATTTGCGCCCCTCAACCACTTCTGGCTCCTCTTTTTCACTGCTGTCGGCGTTCAGGTCACGGGTGTAGTCGCAGGTCGGGTAGTTATTACAGCCGATAAAGCGGCCGTGCCGGCCCAGCCGGATCGAGAGCTTTTCACCACACTTAGGACAGGCCTCATCCAGTGCCTCATGGGTGACATCACTGCGTTTGACGTTCTCCTGGGTGTGGTCGATGCGCTCTTTGAATGGGCCCCAGAATTTGCTTAACAGCGGCACCCACTCCTCTTCTCCTCGGGACACAGCGTCGAGTTCATCCTCAAGATTGGCAGTGAAGCTGTAGTCCACATATCGGGTGAAGTACTCGGTGAGAAATTTATTCACGACCCGGCCCACATCGGTGGGTTTGAAGCGCTTCTTCTCCAGCACCACATACTCTCGATCCTGTAGGGTGGAGATGATCGAAGCGTAGGTGGAAGGGCGGCCGATGCCATACTCTTCAAGCGCCTTGACCAGGCTGGCCTCACTATAGCGTGGTGGCGGTTCAGTGAAATGCTGCTCCGGACGAATCGCCTTGAGAGGCAGGGTTTCCCCCTCCTCCAGCGCGGGCAGCAGCTTTTCATCGCTGTCGCTTTTCGCGCCATCATCCAGGCCCTCCTGGTAGACTGCAATAAAGCCTGGTTTGGCAATCACCGAGCCATTGGCACGAAACAGGTTGCCGCTCCCACACTGCAGATCGACAGCCACCGTATGGATGGTGGCGTGTATCATCTGACAGGCCACTGAGCGCTTCCAGATCAATTCATAAAGCCTCGACTGATCTTTGGTCAAATGGTCTTTGATCTCATCAGGCACCCGGCTCACGGAGGTTGGCCGAATCGCTTCATGGGCCTCCTGAGCATTCTTCGCCTTCGTCTTGAACTGGCGTACCTTGGGGGGGAGCTGATCGGCGCCATAACGTTTACTGATCAGCTCGCGGATCTCAGTGGTCGCCTCATCTGCCAGGTGGACCGAGTCGGTTCTCATGTAGGTGATCAGGCCGACGGTGCCCTGACCGACATCCACACCTTCGTAGAGTTGTTGGGCGGTACGCATGGTGCGCTGTGTGGTAAAGCCGAGTTTTCGTGCGGCTTCCTGCTGCAGGGTTGAGGTGGTGAAAGGAGGCGCTGGGTTGCGTTTGCGCTGTTTCTTATCAACCTTGGTGACCAGTAGTCCCTGTTCACCCGCTTTGAGCAGTTGTTCTTCGGCCGCTTTGGCTGAAGCCTCATCGGTGATGCTGAACTTTTCCAGTTTTTCTCCCTGGAAATGGGTCAGGCGGGCTGAGAAGGCCTGTTTCTGCTTCTCGGTGTCCGCTTCTATGGTCCAGAACTCTTCGGCCTTGAAGGCCTCGATCTCCAACTCCCGCTCGACGATCATGCGCAATGCTGGGCTTTGAACTCGTCCGGCTGAGAGGCCCCGTCTTACTTTTTTCCACAACAGGGGGGAGAGGTTGAAGCCAACCAGGTAGTCCAGTGCGCGTCTCGCCTGCTGGGCATCCACCAGATCGTGGGAAAGGCCTCTGGGGTTGGCAATCGCGTCGTTCACCGCTTTCTTGGTGATTTCATTAAAGACCACCCGATAGACCGGTTTGTCTTTCAGCTTGCCGCGCTCTCTGAGTAGTTCCGACAGGTGCCAGGAGATGGCTTCACCTTCTCGATCCGGATCGGTGGCCAGATAGAGCGCTTCCGATTTTTTCAACGCTTTGGTAATCGCCTGTACATGGCGGTCGTTGCGCTCGATGATCTGATACTTCATGGCGAATAATGGTTTTCGCCTTGGCTGGCGATTCAACAATAACCAGATTCATTTGTTTCGTGTCGGTTTCAGTTGAAAAATGCGGCACAGTGAACCGTTCCGCGTTGAAGAAATCAAGTTTTTTTAATTTAAACCGTAATCAAAAAGTGGTCTTGAAGTCCCTGGAAATCGCTCTGGGTGGGGTGTTGTCCATCGACAATCAGGGGGGAATTTCGGGCCTTGCCAGTACCAAAGGCTACCGGCAAGGCGATTTTTTAGATTGTGTTCAGAAACGCTGTTTTTGACGCTTAATGGAGAAAAACCGGTGCTTCGTTATAGACCATATCTTCCATGCGGGCAAAAGCGGCTTCCTGGCCAGGTTGGTTCATCAGCACCAGTAGAATAATCCATTTCAACTCCTCTTCCGAGATGACGGCGGTGTCCAGGGCCAGAGCTCGGTCTATGACCAGCTCGCGTGCCGCCAGGGTGAGGATTTCATTCTGTTCCAGAAACATCAACAACCCCCTTGAATCCACGTCCAGGCGGGTGATTTCCTCCTCGGTAAAGATACGAAGAGAGTGGGATTGACGGGTGTCGTGCTGTTGTTCCTGAGCGTTTTCTGCCAGTTCATCCAGCCAGTCGAACGCCTTGCTGATTTCTGTTGAGGGGAAGCCCGCTTGAATCAATTCATCCCGCAGTTCGTGTTGATCCGTCGGCGGTGCGTGTTCACCATCCATGTAGTTTTCATAGAGGTAGATCAGAATGTCGACCACGTTTTCGTTCATTTGCTCTCTCTCCCACTCGGGCGGGATGCAGTTAATACACGGCTGTAGTAGCCGCCGGGCGCCGATGATACATGACCTTCGAGCTCGAGCAAGAGCAGCATGGACGAAACTGCCTCTGGGGTCAAACCGGTTCGGGCAATTAATTCGTCAACTGAGACCGGGTCGAACCCCAGAGCCGCTTGCAGTAGCTGATAATCCGGGTCAGTTTCTCGCTCCGGCTCTGCTGTGAATGGAATGGTTGGCTTGACCTCAGGTTCAAGCAGACTAGTCAAAGGGCCAAGTTCTGAGCCGATATCCTGAGCCGATTCCACCAATTTGGCACCCTGCTTAATCAGTGCATGACAGCCTTTCGATTGAGGGTTGTGGATTGAGCCAGGGATGGCGAATACCTCTCTTCCCTGTTCAGTACCGAGTCGGGCTGTAATGAGTGATCCGCTTTGCAGTGTGGCTTCCACCACCAGAACACCGAGTGACAGGCCACTGATGATGCGGTTACGCCTTGGAAAATTCTCCGCCTTGGCCGGAGTACCTGGGGGAAATTCAGTAATCAGTAGATGTTCGGATGCGATTTGATGGGCCAGGTGGCGGTTTTTAGCCGGATAGATCCGATCCGGGCCTGTCCCCATGACGGCGACTGTCTGGCCGGCGGCCAGAGCGCCCTGATGGGCTTCTGTGTCGATACCCAGGGCCAATCCACTACAGATGGTGAGTCCCGATCCCGCAAGGAAACGAGCAAACTCCCGGGCATTGGCTCGACCAGACGCCGTGGGATTTCGGCTGCCAACGATCGCAAGCAGGGGTTGCAGCAGCAGCCCAGGATCACCGATCAGGTAGAGAATTGGTGGTGGATCATCAATCTCTTTCAGCAGTTGGGGATAGCCTGGATCGTTTAGTCTGAGTGCCTGGTGCCCTGGTTGATCCAGCCATTCTAGGGAGGCTTCGATGATGTTTCGGTCAGGATTGCTTAACTGTTCGATGGCATTTTGCGGAATCGACAGGGTGGCGAGCTCCTGCGCGCTGGCGGAGAGAATGGCTTCGGCGGTATTGAATCTTTCGATCAGTCGCTTGAAATAGCGATTGCCGATACCTGGTGTATGAGTGACCTGAAGCCAGGCATCCAGACTGTCTGGTGTGGTTGGTGGCATATCGTCCATGATGCCTCATATTCCTTAGCAGGTTAAGTGCCCGGTGCAGTCAATCCGCACCGGCTGTCGATCGATCAATTTTCAGGGGGGCGTACCCAATCGAGAACGTGAAGTGGCTTGGTGGCATCCATCACCAGGGCAAAGCTGACTTTGTCAAAGCTGCGAAATACCATCAGGTGACCCGCCTTCTCCAGCGGTAGTCTGACCTTTTCGCTTCGTCCAATAACGATGTCTCGGATCTCATTTCCACCCTGCAGAATCTCCAGTACATGACCGGCTTCGAGGCCAGCATTGCTGCCCTTGTTGAGAACCACCACATTGTACTGGCCGATTTGCGAGACACCGTTGAGCACAGAGATGATTCTGCCCTCAATCATCCTATCCGGGACTCTGGGCTGAAAATCGATCAGTGATTCCTGTTCCTGCACTTGAATCAGTCGGTCACCGATGATCGCTTCCATATCAGAGCTGGTAATCAGCAGTTTCGCCGGGTCGCCGGTGCGCTTGAGTTCGGATGTGCCGATATAGACAGCCTCATAACCGAGCGTTTCCCCGGTGTCTGGATCTTTGTAAGGCTTTTCCGGTCTAACGATAGCGTACTGATTCGGCTGCTCCTGCATGATGCTGCGCGCGTAATAGCTGATACCGGCGCCACCCACAATGTGATCATCCAGGAAGTGAACGATATAGGGCGCTTTCTCCAACTGATCCTCGTCGACCACATAGGGACGGGTCAGAAAGGGTGCGATTGCATCGATTGGAATGGTTGGGATAGCCTGATCGAGTGGTGTGGCCCTCACCTTTGGGGAGAGTTTGCCTTTACGATCGAGTCTAAGAATAGGCCTGCCATCCAGGTAGGTCAGCACCAGCACATCACCAGGATAGATGAGATGAGGGTTTTCAACCTGTGGATTGACGTACCAGATCTCCGGCCATAACCAGGGATCCTGTAGGAACATCGAGGAGATATCCCATAAAGTATCGCCCTTGACTACGGTATAGCGATCCGGGTGGGTTGGGTTGAGCGCCACGTGATCAGCGGCCAGCGAAGCGAAGGAGAGCAGCAAACCGCTGATGACTCCGATGAGTTTGTTGTTAAAATGTAACATGACTATTCCCTTGGGTGCGATACGGAAACGCTTTGATTTGGTGTGGGCAGAGTCTGGGTATATCCCCTGCTTCTGCTGCATCTGTCTTCGTTTCAGCAGGTGAAACCCTATGGGACAGTACACCAGTTTCCAGTATGATCATTATGTTAGCGCAATTTCTTGCATTTGTACTATAGATTTTGGATAAACCAATGGCGATTCTCGACATACTTCATTTCCCCGATCCCAGGCTACGCAACAAAGCCAAACCAGTGGCTCAGGTCGACGACTCTATACGTCGGCTGGTTGACGATATGCTTGAGACAATGTATCAGGCGCCGGGTATCGGTTTGGCCGCAACCCAGGTCAACGTGGCGAAAAGGGTGGTGGTGATCGATCTTTCGGAAGAGAAGAACCAGCCACTTTGTCTGATCAATCCGGAGATCCTTGAGAAGGATGGTGTTGAACAGATGGAGGAGGGCTGCCTTTCTGTGCCTGGTGTGTATGAAAGTGTGAGCCGGGCGGAGCGGATCCGTTTCAAGGCCCTGGATCGGAACGGCGTTCCCTTTGAAGAGGAGGCCGAAGGTTTGCTGGCGGTCTGTGTTCAGCATGAGCTGGATCACCTGGATGGTAAACTGTTTGTCGACTATCTCTCCAGCTTGAAACGTCAGCGTATCCGTAAAAAACTGGAGAAGGAGAGCCGACAACAAGCCAGCAATACAACTGGCGAGCGTGAGGTTATCTGAAGCCGACCCTCAAACAATCTTTATCGGTGATCCGGAATCTGTCTGAGACCCGCATCCCAAACTTGTTAAAAAACAACTGCTAAGGACTATTTTGGAATTCACCTTATGGCTCAGCCTCTGAATATTATTTTTGCCGGAACCCCCGATTTTGCTGCCACGGCCTTGCAGGCTCTGCTCACCAGCGAGCACCGTGTTGTTGCGGTATACACCCAGCCGGATCGGCCGGCCGGCCGTGGGCGAAAGGTGCAATACAGTCCAGTCAAACAGCTCGCGGTTGAGCGCAATTTGGCGGTCTTTCAGCCAAAGTCACTGAAGCAGCCGGAAGCCCAGCAGATCTTGCAGCAGCACAATGCCGATCTGATGGTGGTGGTGGCCTATGGCCTGCTGCTGCCTCAAGCGGTGTTGGATATACCCAGGCTAGGGTGTATCAACATTCATGCTTCACTACTGCCGCGCTGGCGGGGAGCTGCCCCCATTCAGCGCGCGATTCTGGCTGGGGACGATGAGTCCGGGGTGACCATCATGCAGATGGAGGCGGGTTTGGATACTGGGCCAATGCTGAGCATTCGGAATACCCCCATCGCGCCAACTGAGACGGGCGGCTCCCTGCATGACCGGTTGGCTGAGCTGGGCTCGGAGGCCTTGATTGAGGTGCTGACCGGTCTGCGTGACGGCACGCTCGAAGCCATACCCCAGGACGACTCATTGGCAAACTATGCCAGTAAACTCGATAAGCAAGAGGCCAGAATCGACTGGTCACAATCAGCCCAGCAGATTGATCGTCAGATCCGTGCGTTTAATCCATGGCCAGTGGCCCACTGCCTTTATGGTGACAAAGTGATGAGGGTTTGGAGTGGTGAGGTTGTGCTCAGTGAAACAGCCGCAAATCCGGGAGAGGTGGTAGCGACAGGCAAATGCGGCTTTGATGTAGCCACTGGGGATGGGCTATTGCGTATTACCCAGTTGCAGATGCCCGGCAAGCGGGCGATGTCGGCCGGAGAGTTTCTCAATGCTCACACCATGGATGGTGTGGTGTTGGCTTGATGGGGAGGCGTAAGCGGGCGTCAATGAGTAATCCGCGGTCGCTTGCGGCGCGTGTCATTGAGGGTCTGCTTAACGGTCAATCTCTGTCAGAGACAATTCCTAAATATCTGGCTGGAATCTCGGACCCGAGGGACAGTAGCCTTGTCCAGGAGATCGCCTATGGGGTGATGCGCCACTTCGTGCAGCTCGATGCTTTGAGCCGGCGCCTGCTCAGTAAACCGTTGAAAAACAAGGATAGGGATGTAGCTGCGTTGATTCTGATCGGTCTCTACCAGTTACTCTATCTGAGGGTGGCGGATCATGCGGCTGTACATGAGACGGCCGGTGCAGCCAAACAGCTTGGAAAAAAGTGGGCAGTGGGTTTGATCAATGGGGTGCTGCGCAGCTTTCAGCGTCAGCAGGAGAGTTTGCTGAAAGCGGTCGCTGAGCAGCCAGAGGTCACCTATGAGTTGCCTGTGTGGCTGCTTGAAAAGCTGCGCAGGCAGTGGCCGGATGGGTGGCAAGCGCGGGTCAGGGCATTGAACGAGCGTCCGCCGATGAGTCTGCGGGTCAATCTGACTCAACAATCTTTGGCCGATTATCGGCAGATCCTGCAGCAGGCCGGTATCGAGGCTGCTGCCATTCCCTATACTGAAGCCGGGCTGACCCTGGCGCAACCTATCGACGTCGCTAAGTTACCTGGATTTGAGTGCGGCTGGGTTTCGGTGCAGGATGGGGCCGCCCAGTTGGCCGCGGCGCTGTTGGATGCTCAGCCTGCTCAGCAGGTGCTCGATGCTTGCGCCGCACCCGGTGGTAAAAGCTGCCACATCCTGGAGCGGCAGCCCACGGTAGAGTTGACAGCCCTCGACCTCAGCGCTGAGCGGTTGCTCAGGGTAGAAGAGAATCTGCAGCGGCTCGAACTGCGAGCTGAAGTGGTGGTAGGTGATGCAGCCCACCCCGAAGGGGCATGGGCCAACAGGCTGTACGATCGAATCCTGCTGGATGTGCCTTGCTCGGCGACCGGTGTGATACGTCGCCATCCAGACATCAAGCAATTGCGCAGAGCATCGGATATCCCAACGCTGGTCAAGCTGCAGGGCGAGATCCTCAGAGCGGTCTGGCCGTTGCTGAAAGTGGGTGGCAGAATGGTCTATGTCACCTGTTCGGTTCTTGCAGATGAGAACCATCATCAGCTCGTCAGGTTTCTCGCTGAACAGGCTGATGCGAAGGCTATACAACTGGAGGTCGAGTGGGGTGAGGCCTGTGAGGTGGGCCGACAAATCCTGCCTGGTCAGGATGGCATGGATGGGTTTTTCTATGCAGCTTTGGTAAAACAACAATAATGAACAAACCACTTGCGCTTCTGCTGTTGCTATTGATCGGTCTTGCCGAGGCAAATGGCGCCAGTTTTTCCGTCAAGGAGGTGCAGATTTCTAAGGTGGATAACGGCTATCGGTTGAATGCGCGAATCGACTATGCATTGAGCGACAAAGCGCATCAGGCCTTGAGTAACGGGGTGCCGTTGACCCTGAAAGTGCGGTTGGTGGTGGAAAAGGTCTGGCGGGGCTTTTGGGAGACCAGCCCCTTCTCCCAGACTCTCTGGTTTCAGATTCGCTATCATGCTCTGACCGAGCTCTATCGAGTGGTCGATATGCAGTCGGGCGATGAGCAGAATTTTGTTACCCAGGAGGCGGCACTCTATGCACTGGGGGAGATCAACAATCTGCCTTTGGTTCGCCTGGTGCAGTTGATTCCCGGTGAGGCCTATCAACTCCGTTTGCGTGCCGATCTGGATATCGATTCCCTGCCGTTACCCCTGCAGCCTCTGGCCTATCTGGGGCAGGGTTGGAAATTAACAACTGGATGGTCCCAATGGCCTCTTCAACACTGAGTCGATTACGTCTGGGCGGACTCTCCGTCGGACTGCTGCTGATCCTGTTGCTGGTCAGTCTGCACCTGATGAGCAGTGCGGTGCAGAACTCTGCCGAGTTGAGCCGCTATTTTGTACCGCTGCTGATTTTCAATCTGGCCGGTATGTTCGTACTGTTTGTGCTGATTACCTACAACTCAATCAGGTTGATACGGCAGTACCTCAGGCACAGTGCCGGTTCTCGCCTGACATTGCGTATGGTGTTGATCTTCGCCTTCATCGCGCTGACCCCGGTGGGGGTGGTCTACTACTACTCCTTCAGCTTTCTTCAGGGTGGGATCGACAGCTGGTTTGATGTGAAGATCGATCAGGCCATGGAGGATGCCCGGGAGTTGGGGCAAGCGTCGTTGGACTTGAACCAGCGGGTTTGGCTGAAATATACCGAGCAGCAGCTGTTGAGTATCGCCGATACCTCCGAGTCAGCTCTCTCCCTGACGATTGCCCGGTTGCGCCAGCAGTCCGGCGCCCTGGAGCTCTCACTTAGCGATCTGAGTGGACAGATCATCGCTTATTCCAATGCGGTGGCGGATGAGTTGGTGCCAGCCAAGCCAGACGACTACATCTTGCAGCGGCTTCGGGAGGGTAACAGCTATGTGGGATTGGCCAGAGACAAGGATGAACTGATGATCCGTGTAGCCGTGGCTGATCCACTTGGCAGGGCGATGATCATTCAGGGGCTCTATCCGGCATCAGAGCGGGTCAGTGTGCTATCGGAGAAACTGGAGCAGGCCTATAACCGCTATAAAGAGCTCTCTTTTCTGCGTCAATCGCTGAAGCGGAACTTCTCTCTGACGCTTTTTCTGGTGCTGATATTCGCCGTCCTTTCGGCCGTTTGGGCGGCCTTCTTTTCCGCCCGTCGCTTGGTGGCGCCGATTGCCAATATCGCCGCCGGCACGAAAGCGGTTGCCGGAGGGGATTACGATCGGCAGCTGCCGGTTCCCAGGCGTGCCGATGAGCTCGCTTTTCTGGTTGCCTCTTTCAATGCCATGACCCGGCGAATCCGTCAGGCGAGGGATCAGGCGGATCGAAGCCAGCGGGAGGTAGAAGGGCAGCGGGCCTATCTTGAAACGGTACTGGCACGACTCTCATCCGGGGTGTTGACCTTTGATGCCCAGCGCAAACTGCGAACCGCCAATCCAGCCGCTGGTAAGATTCTTGGCGTGAACATGAATCAGGTGGCCGGTGCGTCGATCGCCAATCTGGGGCAGGACTCATCTGTGCTAAGGCAGTTTGCCGAAGGGCTTGAGGCACCACTGCGTGAGATGCAAAACGAATGGCGTGGCGAGCTGACCCTGCTATTCGGTGGGGAGGGTCGCAAAGTGTTGATCTGCAGAACCACCCCCTTTGCCCAGCCGAATGGCAGAATGCTGAGCGTTTAAGGCACAAGTATCTCAAAAGCATGCCACAGGAGGATGCTCAGGTGCTGGATCGCGCTACCCATACCATCGTACAGCAGGTAGAAGCGATGAAGAGTATGGTCAACGATTTTTCAGACTATGCCAAACCGCCCCAGATGGCGCCCAAGCCAGTTGAGCTAGAGCATCTGGTCAGAGAGGTGATTGATCTCTATCGGGGCAGCAAGGGGATAAAATTTGTGGTGGAGATGCACGCCAGTGAAGCGAGAGTTGAAGCAGATCCATTGCGTATCAGGCAAGTGGTGCATAATCTACTGAAGAATGCGATTGAGGCACTGGAAGGCGTCTCTGATGCCGAGGTGAGTCTGATTTCAAAAGTGGTGAAGCGGGATGAGCACCCCAACTACGAGTTTCGGGTGCAGGACAACGGCCCGGGGATTCCAAAGGAGATGATACAGCAGTTGTTCGAGCCTTATGTAACAACCAAACGGAAAGGCACCGGGCTGGGTCTGGCAATCGTCAAGAAGATTGTCGAGGAGCATGGCGGTATCATCTGGGCGGAGAATTGCGATAAGGGTGCCTGTATGGTGATGCAGCTGCCGATGTTGGTGGATGCAGGGCCTGTTGCCCCTGAAAAAGCGCCAATCCAGGCGCGAGGAGAGAGGTTTGGTGGTTCCAATTAAGCGACGAGCAACGCCGAGTAGCGCTTTTTCAGGGGCAACCCCCCATGTTGATCACATAGAGGGCGGTGGGGCTATTTTTTCGTCCAGCGGCGTTATCGTTTGCTCATATAGAGTAACTACACGACGCTCATTCTGCCTTGCTGGACGAAAAAATAGCCTCAGCACGGCCGATTGGATTCGTGTTAACAGGCCCTAAAGGAGAGTCAAGTATGAGTAAGGCCTACATCCTTGTGGTGGATGATGAGCCGGACATTCGCAATCTTGTTAAAGAGATTCTGCAGGATGAGTCCTATGAAGTTTCCATGGCGGAAGATGGCAAGAGTGCGCGGCAGGCGCTGCGAGAGCGTCGGCCGGAGTTGATACTCCTCGATATCTGGATGCCGGATATGGATGGTATTACGCTGCTCAAAGAGTGGGGTGAGGATGATGGGTTACCCTGTCCGGTGATCATGATGTCCGGACACGGAACCGTCGAGACGGCCGTGGAAGCGACCCGATTGGGGGCCTATGACTTTCTCGAAAAGCCCCTCTCACTGGCAAAGTTACTGCTTACCGTTGAGCGGGCGTTGGAGGCAGAGCAGCTCAAACAGGAGAATGTCGGGCTGCGCAAACATGTGCATGCGGTGCATGAGCCCACCGGCAGAAGCACCGTGATGCAGCGGCTCAGAGAGCAGGTGAAGCGAATTGCTCAGCACGACACCTGGGTATTGGTGACGGGTGAGCCAGGCAGTGGACGGGAGACTCTGGCCCGCTATCTCCACTCGCAAAGTCTGCGTCGCGACCGTCCTTTTGTGGAGGTCAATGTCAGCGCTTTCGTTAAAGGTAACGCCGCCCAGGAGCTGTTTGGCAGCGAAGAGGATGGACGCATTCACTACGGCAGGCTGGAACAAGCCGTGGGTGGCACCCTGTTTCTTGATGAAGTGGCGGATATGGATCTGGAGGCCCAGTCACAACTGGTTGGTGCACTGGATACCGGGCGCTTCATGCGGGTCGGCGGTAGCGAACCGGTGAGCATCGACGTGCGGATCATCGCCGCAACCCAACATAACTTGGAAGAAGCGGTACAGAATGGAACCTTTCGAGAGGATCTTTTCTATCACCTCAATGTAGTGCCCCTGCATGTACCCCCACTGCGTGAGCACGCAGAAGATGTGCCTGAACTGCTCAACTTCTATGTGGATTGGTTTGTGACCCATGAGAAACTGCCCTACCGGCATTTCAATGTGGGTGCCCAGAACACCCTGCGAAATCACCCCTGGCATGGCAATGTGCGCGAACTGAAAAATCTGGTGCAGCGGTTGTTGATCCTCGGCGCCGGCAGCGAGATCTCCCAAGAAGAGGTGGAGTCCTCGATGGGTGCGCCTGAGTTGGGCGGCTCACTGGTCGGTCCGGAATCCCCGGTTTCGCTTGATCAACCCCTGCGCCAGGCCAGGGAAGAGTTTGAAAAGGTCTATCTTGAGTATCAGCTCAAGCAA
>JARRQD010000166.1:0-9099 GCA_037382205.1 Candidatus Thiodiazotropha sp. | reverse complement strand
TCATAAAATACTGTTAAAAATTATCTATACGCACCCTCAAATTTAGAGTGCTTTACATCACTAAAATTAAATTCACTCTTGTTATTTAGGCTCTATTTAGACCATAATTTCAGGCTAGGTATCGTATACGGACTCAACAGCTCAGGAGAAAATGGACTTGCTCGATGTCAAGCAACCAGATCGGTCTCTACTGCAACGTAGAAATAGCCTAACGACATCACTACAGGCCTTGCTTGATGGCCTATCTATTGTGGTTATACTGCTCACCCTGCTGTTCTTCCTGCATGGGGAGCTAACAAGTCAATATGTGATTATGGCCATGGCTCTACTCGGTAGCATGTCCGTTATTTATGACCGGATGAATATCTACCGTCATCACGGAACCATGACCAAAAAAGCCTTCAAACTCCTGAAGGCATGGAGTAGCGCATTTGCTTTTCTGCTGCTGCTTGCGTTTGCCACCAAGCATTCTGAAACCTACTCTCGAACTGTGGTCGGTTTACTCTTTTTATGTGGGTACCTTGCCCAGGTCTTTCTCCATTTTGGATTTCGGCTATTGCAACGCCAGATGGCTTCACATGAGGCAAACACTAAGGCGCTGGTCATTGGAAATGGTGCTTTAGCAAGGCATCTGCATCACAGGATCAACAACAACCCCTGGATGCCGGAAGAGATCATTGGCGCAGTTTTAACTACAGACTGTGAAACTGAAGAGCCTTCATCTGAGTTACCGATTCTGGGCAAATTGGAGGAGATCAAGTCATTAATTAAAAGGCATGAGGTACAAACAATCTACATTGCGGTCTCCCTTGATAGTTCACCTATGATCCAACAGATCTACTTTGACCTACTGAATGAAAATGTGAACATCCATTGGGCTCCTAATATTTTCGCTCTGAACCTGATTAACCATAGCGTTATGCACTGAACCTGATTAACCATAGCGTTAAAGAGCTTGCTGGCATCCCCATCCTAACACTCTCTGAAACACCTTTGATTGGGACTCACCTTCTAGTGAAATCTATTGAAGATCGTGTGTTGTCATTACTGATGCTGACCCTAGTCAGCCCGATTATGCTAGCCACAGCGATAATGATTAAGATCGAATCTCCTGGGCCTGTTTTTTTCAGACAGGAGCGCACCGGCTGGGATGGCAAAAACTTTAGAATCTGGAAATTTCGCAGTATGAGACTGCATACTGAAGAGGATGGCATTGTCAAACAGGCCACCCGGCAAGATCCGAGGACCACCCGAATTGGCAGGTTCATTCGACGAACCAGTATAGATGAATTACCCCAGTTGTTTAATGTACTGGCTGGTCAGATGTCCCTTGTGGGCCCTCGCCCTCATGCATTGCAGCACAATATTGAATATTCAAAACAGATCGAAGCCTATCTGGCGCGCCACCGAATAAAACCTGGAATAACAGGCCTGGCTCAAATACGTGGATTCCGAGGGGAAACCAAAGAACTGGAACAGATGGAACAACGGGTCAAATATGATCTAGAATACATCAATAACTGGTCTCTCTGGCTCGATCTATCAATTTTGGCGAGAACACCATTTTCACTAAAAAGTGACAATGCATATTAAGATTCTGTTTTCACTGGTTAAATAATATTTATTAGGTATTGAACATGGACGATAATATCGTTTGGCATCAAGCCACTGTCACCCGTGATCGACGGGAGAAAATGAACCTACACAGAGCCAAACTTCTTTGGTTTACCGGTCTCTCGGGGTCGGGCAAGTCGACCATTGCTCACGCCCTGGAAGAACGACTGCATCAACGAGGCTGTAGAACCTATGTGTTCGATGGTGATAATGTACGTCACGGCCTGTGTAATGACCTGGGGTTTAGTATTCAAGACCGCACAGAAAATATCCGCCGAATCGGTGAAATGTCGAAGTTGTTTGTGGATGCAGGGGTTATAGCCCTGACAGCTTTTATCTCACCAATACGTGAAGACAGGGATAAAGTTCGCAGTTTATTCACAGATGGGGATTTTATTGAAGTTTACATTAAAGCTTCAATTGAAACCTGCGAATCTCGGGATGTTAAGGGCCTATACAAAAAGGCCCGGGAGGGTGAAATCAAAAATTTTACTGGAATTACCTCTCCTTACGAAGCACCTGATAATCCTGAGATCATTGTCGATACAGAAAATAGAGAGATTGACGAATGTGTTAACTCGCTACTGGACACTCTGGAACAACAGGGTGTAATTCCTAATGTCGTTGTTTAGGCTGGTAATTCGAAGCAGAGATGCACTTAAGCGCTCAGGTGGTAGCGCTTAACATGGTATATGATCTATTCGTTAGTACAACCCATCCTGCAAAACTAATTCTACCCGCCTACTGCTAAGGTGCTTTTCCAACACCTCTTTAGCTTGGCTTGAATTATAAATAGTTGGACTGTGCCCCTCGATTTTTATTCTTGCCTGATCTATCCCCCGGTCGATGAAATAGAGCGATACTGTTTGTGCACGCTCAAGTGAAAGTCGCATATTTTTCAATGGATCGTCACTTGGATCGGTGTAACCACGTATTTTCAGATTAGCCTGACTGTTGAGTGACAAGACGATATAGAGGTCATTCAGCATCTCTTCAAATTCGACCGGTATCTCTGTATTGTTATCATCAAAGAATACTTGGAACTTTCTTTCAGGCAGAGTATTCGGGATTTTGGATTGCGGTTCATCCGGAACTTCAACCTGCTGATACCTGGTCTGGGTAGCAATATAGTCCTCACCAGCCTCAATAATGTCAGGTTGAACAGCTTCTTCCACTGCTCCGGTTGCAGACTCCTCTTCCAAGGCAGGCACCTCAAAGTCTTCATCAATGGCCGCACTGGCTTCCGTATTTTCTCCAGGTAGTAGTTCAGATTCTAATTCACTCTCTACAGAGACTACAACATCTTCACTCGGCTTGATCTCATTGTTATTCTCAAAGGGCTGTGATTTAGGAGTCAGAAATGTCTCTACTGTCTGGCTTATTTCACTGAAAAAATCTTTTATCTGCTCAGGAGACCATACAAGGAAGGCCGTTATAAGAAATCCGATTAAAACGATAAGAACCGCATTACGAAGCGAGACCAGTAATCCCCCGGAGAATAGATCATCTTTATCCCCATTCGTGTCAGAAATGATAAACCCACCTGACGCCTCGATATCATGCCGATACTTCTCTGCACGCATTGTGGGTATATTGAGAATCTCATCCGGGGTCATGGCAAAGGTCTCAGTACACTCACCACCTGCTTTTAAACGCCTGATGGTGTCGTCTAACTTGGTCTCTAGCAGATTGAGATCATTTTGAGCTTCAACGGCTAAATCGTCTGCGACTGAGCGGTTTTCATCAACAATCTTTGCCGTTAGATTCCTAACCTCCTCTGAATCAACAAATAGTCTGGACTCGGAAGCTGGGGATATCTCAGCGGTCTCTTCCTCTTTGTAGGCAGATGACTCGTCTGTTTCACCAATCTGCTTTTCTGCAAATAGACTGGCTTCCTCTTCCTCCACGAGCTGATGATGAGTCTCGGCTTTAGCACTATCATGCTCATTGTTTAGCCTTTGTCCTGTATTACTTGCAGCATCTTCCCCTTCTTGTTGCTCGTTTTTACCAATGAGCCCCTTGCCAATATCGTTATATTCCAACTCGGAAAGGTGCTCTTCATACTTAACCGGGTAAGCCACCTTGAATTCATCGAAGGTCTCTCCGGATTTCAGTGCTAGACGTTCCTCACCAAACAGCTCCTCGGCTACTATCCAAATATCTTCTTCGTTGAATGAGTGTTTCTCTTCCAAGGCACCATATAACAACAATCGGCTGGCAACATGGTTTACCTTTCTCGGTATCCCCTTGGTTATATAGTGTATCAGTGGATAAATGCTACTCTCGAGCTCTGGATCCCCATGCCAACCAACAATTCCTAAGCGATGTTCGATATACCCCTCAGTCTGAGCAACCGACATGGGCTCAATCTGACAGGTGGCGATCAGCCGCTGTCTCACATGCTCCATCTCTGGACTCAGAATGACGCCTCTCAGTTCATCCTGTCCAACCAGAAAAACCTGGAACAGTGGATGGCTTCCTGACTGTAGATTGGACAATAACCGAAGCTCTTCCAGACCATTAAGGGTAAGATTTTGCGCTTCATCGATGACAATAATTGCACGCCGGCCTTTTTGGTACTCTTTTTCCACAAATCCCTGAATATGGGTGAGCAGTGTGGCTTTATTGTATCGTTCTGCGGGTAACCCAAATTCCAGGGCAACCTTACGCAACAACTCTTCAGCCTGAAGTTGATTGGTTACAAGATTAATTGCCAGGTTTTTTTCCGCATCGAGCTGAGAGACAATGTCACGTATCAGGGTGGTCTTGCCGCATCCTGGTTGGCCGGTAATCATCACAAAACCCTCCCCTTGCTCCAAGGCATAGCTCAGATAGGACCAGGCTTTGAGGTAATTCTTATGAGCAAAACGAAAGCTCTCGTCAGCACTCAGACGAAAGGGGTTTTCATTTAGCTCGTAGTAAGATTCAAACATGACCAGTAATTAATAATTTTCGGGATCTATTTATGATCGTATATTAGACAGTTGCAGATATACAGTTACTTTGGCTAATCAAGAGCGTATCAATCCAGTCTGACCTGGGTTTCCCGTTTTGTAAGGGGTGCTCATTAGGCATAACCAACTTATGTTCTTGGAAATAAAGGAATCTACTAGGGATGAGAACAGTTGACAGACTCGATGGTAGGATAGAAATCATAGCATGTAAAACCGATCGCCCCTCAGGCATAATCAAATTAAATTCATCCATAAATAATAATTATCTTCGAGAATGCAGCCGCGTGTTCTGCTATAGGGATTTCAGTTCAACTGCAGTAGTACCGACGCCTGGTTTACGACAAGCCAGATAGGCTTTGCACCGCTCGATATAGGCCGTAGTGCTTTTCGGCATTGAGACTCTTGCCCGGGCAATATGGGTTATAAGATCAGTACCATCTTTGATCAAACGTTGACCTTCATCCACCTCCCAACACGCGAGGCAAGAGTTGTTGGTCTTTTCGCTGGGCCCTAAGTCAAGCAACTTCTCACCAGCAACGGCAAATTTTGGCCAAACATCAAATATCACCGGATCGGTGCGTAGTGTCTCACATTTTAGTTTGGCTGTATCAGCAAGCTGTTGGATCAGTTGTTCCGTTTTTTTAAAGAATGCGCTTCCATTGAAGGCCTCTATCATAACCATCGAGATTCGATCGATATCATACATGGTCTGAGCAATTTTTATGTACCGACTTTCGTAAAATGACTCAATTGGTACAGTAAATGCCCGAAATGGCTCCCCCCATAACTCATCGATGCCTTCATCGCCGCTGCGGTGTTTTACCAATTTGCCCAACTCCAAAGCTTCAAGCAGGTATTGGCCACACTCATGAAGCATTTCGCGTCCCTTACCGCTTTGAATATTCTCATCTTCGAGCTTCACCAGTTGCCGGAAAATTTCAGTACCCCGATTGAAGAGCGCACCGGCTAACATGGCGCCTTTGACTCGCTTGAGATCTCCATCTGATTCATCGCTATAGGCCTGACGAGCCTCGTCAAGGCGATCCCCAGGGATATTGATACCATGCTCAACATGATTGAATAGACGCCGGGTCAGCGCATCGATCAGATATTTCTTGGACTCCAAGCTATCACCCATGGGCTTGTAGTACTTTATCCAATAACCATCGTAGTAAATAGAGGTTTTTCCACCGATTTCCTGGATGGTTCCATTGGCTATTGTTTGTGAGCTCTGCATATTTTTAACCCAACATCGGCTATACGCGAGATTTGACCCTATCTGCTTTAATTTGTCACATAGATTATGGCTTTTGGGCAATAAAAATACTTGGCTTCAAACAACACAATCTTTCATTTGACACCCTACTCATCCCTGAGGCCAGTGTATGAAGAATAGGCTATTTCTCTTCCTATTTCTTGCATTATTAAAACACCGTCCCATTCTTGTCACTTGGCTGTACAATCCAATTCTAACACTTACTTCTTAAGCACAGTGAGCAGGGCCGGTTCTTAGATCAGCTAGCGCTTCGATAAGCACATAGCCATTAATGCAGATAACCTAACTGTTACTATCTAATGAGTTGACCACATAGCCTATTGGCTCGTTCCCTTTCTGACTCAATTCATAGGACAGATAACCAATCAAAGGGTCGTCAAAAGCCACATAGATTGATCTTAAAAGCACGACTTTCTGGAGATAATTCATGTCTAATCAATCAGTTGCTATTGTCACAGGAGCAAATCGTGGTCTCGGCCTAGAAACCTGCCGACAGCTGGCTCAACTGGACCGACAGGTCGTGCTAACGGCCAGGGACGAGACCCAGGGCTTGGCGGCCGCAGAGGATCTACAGAAACGGGGCCAGAATGTAACGTTTTTTCCGCTCGATGTCAGCAAGACCGATTCAATTCTGGGTTTCACGTCATATCTATCTGATAATTATGAAGTTATTAACACTCTGATCAACAATGCCGGCATCTTCCCTGATCCACCACCATCAGACAGTAAAAGTAGCATCCTCAAGACCGATCCTGATTTGGTGCAACAAGGTTTTTTGATCAACACCCTGGTAAGTTTTTGGCTAATCTTTCTTGTCGTTGCTGGCAAAGCTGCGACTCTCTTTCAATGGGGCTGTTTTACGAAAGCTCTATAGCCTTAGGCCTATTGGCTATCCTCTTAAAAAATCATAATAAATATTTGGTGACAGTTGCTTTCAGACTGAATCAATATCGCCAATCTGGTCAAGTCGCTGCTTGATTAGATCAAGCTCATTACGGAGTGATTCAACCTCTTTTTCAAGCTTTGCTATCCGCGATTGATCATCTGCAGTCTGTGTCTCCTCACCTCTCTGTGCAGATTCCTGGCGCTCGGTATCGGTTACATCCCCGCAGAATAGATGGGCATACCTTGACTCCCTTTTACCAGGCTCACGTTCCAATCGAGTAACAAATGGGCCATCCTCTCTCTGCATCAACTGTATGAGTACGGACTCTGTCTGGTGGACATCCTCAAATTCACAGAGCCTATTTGTGCGGCTGCGCAATTCACCCGGCGTTTGAGCCCCCCTGAGAAGTAATACACAGATAACCGCCAATTCCTGCTGGGTCAACGCCAATGCACCAAACCCCACATTGCAAAACCGATGCTGGTATTTGGCTACCCTGCTGCCAAATCCCGTGCGATCGCTGACCAGATGTTGCTTTTTCAGCTCATCCAGACCCTCCTGTACCTCAGCCTCACTCAGTTGGAGTACAGGCTCCCGACTGCTTTTCTGATTGCAGGCATTGGTCAAAGAGCTGAGCGACAAAGGGTATTGTTCAGGGGTGATGATCTCTTTTTCTAGCAGACAACCTATGATTCTGGCCTGCAAAGGTGTCATTTTAATTCGCATCGACACTTTCTCTCTTGAGCTGATAACAGCCTATTCAGGAAACCAACCGTCCCTGACCCCTATTATAGCTTGATTTAAAATTAATCAGTTAAATCAATCAGTTAAATCAATCAGTTAAATCATTCAGCCTTCAAGACAACCCGATATTTTCGTCTATTTTATATGGGATCAAACGGTGTCACAAAATTATTGGCGCCTCTCCCCAAACCACTCAATTCGTTCGAAAGGCCCTCTCTGAGTGTTGAGATGAGCGACCACCGAATCAGAATCGATCGAAACCCATTTCCTTGATCGAAATAACCTGGTCGGCTTAACAATGGGACAGATCCCTCATTGTTTCAGATCAGCGACGAGAGAGAAACTCTTCGGCTTTATTGACCATATTGCGAATATCATGGATGGTAGCCTCAACTGGAAAATGCTTGATCCCATAGATGCTATTGCCTTTAAACTCGGCCTTGAAGCCATTCTGATGGGTAATCAATTGCTTATCAGCATTCACTTGCCAACATTCATCATCATCAAACTTCGACATTGAAAATCCCTTTTGGTGACCTAAGTAACTTATAGAGACTGGTCATGTTATCACCAATCATTAAAAGGATTAATCCAATCGTTGGATGAATAGAGTGAACGGTATCATATCTGGGATAAACACCCTAATGGGGACTCTGATGCTTAATCTGTATCAACAGAATGATACAAACTAGTTGATTTTTTTGCTGCTTCGCAACAATGGGTTATCGGGGTAACTTCAGACCCACAGGGTCAATTGTCAGGTCACATTTTAGCTTGCCGGTTGTTTTATTAAGCGTCACCATAGTGCCAGTCTAACCCCAATACGGTAACAACATGGTCAAAATGTACGGTATTCCAAATTGCGACACGATCAAAAAAGCCCGTCAGTGGCTCAACGAACACAACATCGCCTACGAATTTCATGATTATAAGAAGCAGGGGATCGATGAAAGCTTGTTACATGACTGGATCAATCAATTGGGTTGGGAGAACTTACTCAACAAGCGCAGCACCACCTGGCGTCAGTTGGATCAAGATCTAAAAGCCAATCTTGATGAGCGGCAAGCGATTAAGATCATGCTCGCTCATCCATCGATCATCAAGCGCCCTCTGCTGGATGATGGCCGGCGACTCCTCCTTGGTTTTAAAGCAGATCAGTATGCAGCACTCTTCTGAAGGGACTCGAGCAGCAGGTGAACTTGCTGCTACACCGAACAAACAGAGCTGCTTCAGTTGAAGAGTTTTTTTAGCGGCTGAGTCGATTACATAACACTTGCAAAAATACCCTAATACAATCAGAAAACCTGAGTAAATCATTATTTTAACTTAACTATCAATTAGTTAACAAACCACACTCTATCTTCAGCCAATCCTGGATCCCCAAGCAGATGGTAGCCGCCCCCCCTCCTACTCAGGGTCAATCCCTGTATAATGGTGCGTTTTTCTGTCTCCTGAGGTGTAGCATGATCAAAATCAATGAGAACTATAAGAAACTCCAGGCTTCCTACCTGTTCTCAGATATCGCAAAACGGGTCTCATCCTTTCAGCAGGCCAACCCGGATAAAGACAGCATTCGTTTGGGTATCGGTGACGTAACCCGTGCGCGTCCAGACGCTTGTGTAAAG
>JARRQD010000165.1:0-19281 GCA_037382205.1 Candidatus Thiodiazotropha sp. | reverse complement strand
GGTGGATGATGACGTCAACACCCGCGACTGGCAGGATGTGATCTGGGCGATGACCACCCGGATGGATCCGGCACGGGATACCACCATGATCGAGAACACCCCCATCGACTATTTGGATTTTGCCTCCCCGGTTTCGGGGCTGGGCTCAAAAATCGGCTTCGACGCCACCAACAAACTGCCTGGAGAAACCCATCGGGAGTGGGGTAAACCGATTGTCATGAGCGACTCGATCAAACAGCGTGTCGATGCTATTTGGGATCAGCTGGGGATCGACTAAACTATCACGTTAACTGGCTTAATCGACACAGGGGCAGTGGGAATAACCCACCTCACTAAAAACAACACTGAGGATCACTCGGAACAGACCTAAGAGGACAGGAATAGAGTAATGCGCACAATCATGCTGATGAACGCCAAGGGGGGGTGTGGTAAAACCACCATTGCTACCAATCTTGCCACCTGGTACGCCGATGAGGGTAAAAAGGTCGCGCTGGCCGACTTTGACCCACAGAAATCGTCCCTCGACTGGCTCGAGGCAAGGCAGGACTACGAAGGCATTCCAGATATTGAAGCCATCGATGCACTGGCCGGCCCAATCAGACCGGCCAAAGAGACCGACCTCCTGATCATGGATGCACCCGCTGGCGTTCACGGCAAGGCGATCAATAAAATGTTGCTCAGGGTCGATTCTCTGGTGCTTCCTGTACTACCGTCACCGATCGACATGCGCGCCTGCAACCGCTTTCTGACTGAACTGCTGGAGAGTGGCCGGGTCTCCAAGCAGCAGACCCGGATTGGTATCGTCGCCAACCGGGTCAGAGAGAACACCCGCATCTACCACGACCTGGAATCTTACCTGGGCCATTTAAAAGTCCCCTTCATCACCCATTTCCGAGAGAGTCAGAATTACATCCGTTCAGCCGAACGAGGCCTGGCCCTGTTTGAGCTGGCGCCGAGCCAGGTCTATTCGGATGTGATCCTCTGGGATCCTCTGTTCAAATGGCTGAAAGTTTAAAAATGCAAGCCGCGAATCGACGCAGCTATTGTTTCACTCGAAACTGGCTATTTAGCAATGTCAGGACTGGCTCTGCCTACTTTAAACAGTGGCGCTGATGGCTACTCAGGTTTTTCATTGTCACTACCAGCATGAATCGCCACCCGTTTGGAGAGCGAATCAACACCATTGAGCTGATACCGGTAGCGAGCCTTGGCTTGGTTTGTCGTAGAACACTCTGACCGATGGTGACTCAGCTCTGCCGAGAGCAGCGTTCCCTGGATTTGATGCTTTGTAGTTTAGTAAACCTAAAAAATCAGTTGACCGCTCCATTCTACTAGCAGATTACTGATTTTAAAGAAAATAGCTTCGATGGTTATGTCACCTGCTGGGTGAATCACGCTGTCCAACTGATCTTTTTAGGGTAAAAGCTTAACACCGGTTCGATCAATGTTAAGATGATGTAAAAAGGATGCCACAGTCAGGATTTTCAATGAACGCTATAAAAGCACGTAACCCACTTAACACTTTAATTCTCTTTTTAGCCTTCTTCACTCTTCAAGGAACCGCCCTAGCTTTTCAGGCTCAGCAGGAAAAATCCTTCTTATGGGAGGTAAGCTCCACAACCGCCACGGCGTACATCTTAGGCTCAATTCATTTTGCCAATGAGAGTTTTTATCCGTTAGATGAGTCGATTGAGAAAGCATTTGCTGATTCATCCCAATTGGTGGTGGAGATCAACCCGCTGACGATGGATAACCAGAAGTTACAGCAGCTCGTTGTTAACAATGGCCTCTATCGGGGTGATGAAACAATAGCCGATCACATTCGGCCGGAGACCCTTAAGCGACTCAACCAACATCTCGACAAAAACGGAATCCAACCCGAGTTAGCCTACAAAATGAAGCCCTCGCTTACTGCAATAACACTAAGTACTGCGCAACTGACACGCATGGGTTACTCACATGAAATGGGCATTGACGCCTATTTCTGCAAAAAAGCAACGGGCAATAAAGCGATCATTGAACTGGAAACCATGGAAGAACAACTTTCGCTGTTTTTCGAAATGCCGGACGATGAGCTGTTCCTTCAATATACACTCAATGACCTGGACAACATGGAAAGGCTCTTTTCACACATTGTCAATGCCTGGAAAAGTGGTGATGAATCGGCCATGAATAAAGTTTTATTCAAACCTTTTACAAACACGCCGCAACTTGAACCCATTCTCAGCAGAGTCTATTACGATAGAAATAGTAGGATGGTCTCGAAAATCAAAGAGATGCTAACAAAACAACAGAAAGTATTCATTGTCGTAGGAGCCGGTCACTTAGTGGGTGAAAAGGGCATCATCAAAATGCTCAAAAATGACAATTACACAATTAGGCAATTATGACCAATCAGTGTCTTATTGCGCTAAGTTCTCGGATGAGTTGAATGACACGCTTTAGCGCATGGCACGAAAGGCCTGTGTAGTGGCACAGTTAGTCCGAAATTCAGACACCAAGCGGCAGAAATCGCGCTTGATCGAATCACTCGAAACAGGCCGGGAGTCCCTGTTGTAAATCTGGATAGCGCAACTCCACACCTAACTCTTCAAGCAACTTACGATTACTGAGTCGACGGGATTCAGCCAGGTAGGAGAGCATACCTGGAGAGAGTTGCTGTTTCGCCGCTTGCAGTGAGATCTGTGGAGGTCTGGGCAGTTGAAGAAAGTCGGCTACCCGATTGAAATAGACGGTCATACTCTCGGGTCGGCCATCACAGACATTATAGATCGCGCCATTCTCGCCTCGCGCCATCGCCACAGCGGCAATCTCCACCAGATCCAGAGAGTGGATATGGTTGGTGATCGGGGCATCTGCCTCCGCCACCATTGGCAAACCTTTACGCAGTCGCTCTACAGGAAGTTTTCCCGGACCATAGATGCCTGCGACCCTGAGTATCACCAGGGGGATATCATATTGTTGGCTCCACGTCTGCCACTGCTGCTCCCCATCTAAACGCCGTTTAGCCCGATCAGCACTTGGCTGTGGTTTACGACTTTCATCGACCCACTCCCCCTGACAGTCGCCATAGACACCTGTAGTGCTCAGATAGACCACTTTTTTGGGTTTCGCTGCTTGCTTGAGTGACGCAATCAGATTTCCAATCCGAGTCTCCACCACCCCACTCGACGCAGGCGGCGCAAAGTAGAAGAGCCCCTCGCCAGCCAATGAATCCACCTGCAGCAGAGCGTGATCGAGATTTTGCTGAACGGCATTGATCGTCAACTGCTTTAATCGCCTGAAACTCTCATCGCTGGCAACCCAACCGGTCACTTCCGTCGCTGATTTCTGATAGCTCAACGCCAGACGTGTACCAATATCGCCACAGCCTATAATCGTCACACCCATAACCCAAAGGACTCCCGGTTTAATTCCTGAGCAAAATAGGAGAGAATTCTGCTCTAATACGGTGAAGCTGTTACCTATCAGTTCACCTGTTGTCCAGACACTTCAATCGGTAGAGTAGCTCATGTCCCACACAGTAAAGGTTGAACCCAGTGGCCACCAATTTACAGTTGAGGAGAATGAAACCATTCTCGATGCCGCCATCCGACAAGGCATCAATCTCCCCTATGGCTGTCGTAACGGCTTCTGTGGTGACTGCCGAGCCAGCCTGTCACAGGGTGAGATAAACTACTCCAATGGTCAACCACCGGTGATGAGCGACAATGAGACCGATGTCTGCTACATCTGTCAGGCATCAGCCAGCTCAGATCTTACCATCGGTGTCTCAGAGGTGGTTGCCTCCTCCGATATTCAAACCAGGATCATGCCTTGTAAGATCGATCGTATCGATCGCCTGAATGAGGATGTCATTCTACTGAAATTAAAACTACCCGAAGGCGAGCGTCTACAATTTCTCGCCGGCCAATATCTCAACTTTATCCTCAATGACGGCAGTAAACGGGCCTTCTCCATCGCCAATGCTCCCCATGATGATACGTTTATTGAGCTACACATCCGGCATGTTTCCGGCGGCGCCTTTACCGATCAGCTGTTTAATGGCATACAGGAGAAGACCATTCTGCGAATCGAGGCACCGCTGGGCAGTTATTACCTGCGGGAGGCGTCAGAAAGACCGATCATACTGATGGGTGGTGGTACCGGATTTGCCCCGCTGAAGGGGATCATTGAACACGCCTTTCAGATCGGCGTAAGCCGCCCAATGCATCTCTACTGGGGAGTTCGCTCGCGTGCCGACCTCTATCTCCCAGACCTTCCAGAGGAGTGGGCCGCTCGCTATGCCAATTTCAGTTATACCCCGGTACTTTCGGAACCCGATCAGGGTTGGCAGGGCAAAACCGGCTGGGTACACGAAGCGGTTATCGAAACTTATCCCGATCTCAGCGCCTATGAGGTCTATATGAGCGGTCCGCCACCAATGATCCAGGCTGGCAAAGAGACCTTTCTCTCGCATGGCCTTTCAGATGAAAAACTCTACTCGGATTCGTTTGAGTATGGCGCTGCCGCCGGGGCAAAAAAGCGTGCCTGAAGCCGTTTGACGACTTCTTTTCGAAAGGTCTTAATTCGATATGCTGTCGCCATAGAGTGCGGCGAGACACAAAAGCAACCGATCGAAGCTATTTTCTTTAAAATCAGTAAGCTGCTAGTAGAATGGAGCGGTCAACTGATTTTTTTAGGTTAAAGAGCGTCGCAATTGCTATCTGTTGGCAGTCATCACCAAGATTCTGTTAACTTGGTGAGCCGTGCCTCGATCAAGACCTGCTTGAAGGCTCGAAAAGGAAGGGTAGGGTGACCGAGTTAGTAGTTAAGACCTGTCAGATTATCTCGTTGCCGATAAAGCCGTAAATTTTATCAAGTGATGCTTACTATTGATCAGACACTCTCAACCAATGATCCTGGTTTAACCGGTTCCGTAGCCTGACTCAGCGCAGGACGGCCACTTGCCGGCGGCAGTGATCGCTGCGGCTCTTCATGGGCCAGAGCAAGGCCGGCGCGGAAACACTGCATCGCCTTGTCAGTCTCACCCAAACGCTCCAACAACACACCCAACTGCTGATAGGACTCAGCCGTTGGCGCAACGGCAATACTCGCTTCCAAATAGCTACGCCCTTTACCCCACAGCTTATTCTGTAACGAAAGTCTGGCCAGAGTAAGCAATAGGGCCGGATCTTCCGGGTGTTGCTTTAACCAATTTTCCGCTGTGGCAAGCTGCTGGGAGGCGTCAGCCAGCTCAATCTGACCATACAGAGCGACCAGCTCAGATGACCACTCTCGCTGAATCGAACTGACGATCAACGGCTCTACTCTGGGGCCGGCATCCAACGCCATCATGTAGCGAGAGTAGTCAAGCAGCATGGATTGCTGCTGGCGCACTGGCTTGGGAATGATCTGCCAATAGTTGACCAAACTGTTTAACTGACTGGACTCTTGCTTCAACCGCTCGCCATAGACCCGTCTCTCAAGGCTTTGAAACTCCTCTTCATTGATTACCCGGCGACGTTTCAACTCAGGCAGCATCTCCTCCAGTTTCTGCCACTCGCCGAGATTTTCGTAGAGCTTTTTCAGCAAAGTCATAACATAGTTGTGCTTGGGGGAGAGGGAACGTACATGCATCAAGGTCGCCAGCGCTTGCTCATATTGCTGATGTGCTAACTGCAATTCAGCCTGAGTAAGGCCAACAGCCACATCGGCAGATGGCATGCTCTCATGGGCCAGATGCAGATAGTCGTCACGTCGTTCATGCTCACCCTGAAGTTGCGCGGCTCTGGCCGCCGCCAGATAGTTCAATAGAGGCGTTTCAGACTGTGTCGCAAAACGGGTCAGATGCCGCTCAGCAACTTTCCAGCGGCCTTCGGCCAACTCCACCAGACCCCGGGTGAGTGCCTGCTGAGCCTTCAATCCCCGTCGTTTCTGACGCCAGCCAGCCATTCGAACCGGCATACTCCAGACGTGAATGACACTTCTGATCACCACATAAAGAAGCAAAAACAGGGCGACAATAGAGAGCACAAACAGAGCCAGACTACCCTCAATGGTCCACTGGCCATACCCGACCAAAAAATAGCCATTATCCTGCTTCACCCAAAGTGACAACAGCACTGCGCCAAGCAGCGCAAAAAAAGCCGCAATAAGGATTCTCACTCCGCTCCTCCCTGGCTCAGTTGCTGTCGTTTTTCCTGCAAGACACGCAAGGATTTTGAAATATCCGGCAGTTGAGGCGCAATATCTCTTGCGACCAAATCCTGCAACTGCCCTTTGAAACCGGCCACACCTGGATCATCCGTTTGGAAATACTCATCCACCCATGCCAGGGCGTCATTGAGACTATCCCGGTAGAGGCTCATATCCTGGCCCATCAGTGCAGCTTTTGCATTTTCCAACTTGAGGCGCAGATTTTGAATCAGAAAATAGCGCTGTTCCGGAGGCAACATGGCGCTGACCGGACGATCATGGTGGCGAATCACCATCATCGATTTAAAGCCCTGCCAGAGATCATCGACGATCTTTTGCAGGGCAAGCGTCTCACCCTCAACGGCCTCTGCCTGCTCACCGTCAACCGGACTCTGCTTCGGCGTCAATGCAATTCCCTCATCCTGTAGCGGCAACTGCGCCACCTGATCAACCAGCGCAGCCAATTCGGCACTGATGCCCGCCTTATCCACAATCGGCACTGCTTTCAGCTGCGTCATCTCGCGGGCAAGCTGCTCACGCACCACTGACCAGATTGGGTCACCGCTGGCACTGAGCCTTTCATCGGCTGATTTCAACGCCTCCAGAGCGGTCGATACATCCCCCATCAGGGTGACCCGGTGATTCGCGACGCGGATCAGATACTCCGCTTCGGCAACCCGCCACTGACCTTCCCGTCCTCCCAGCTTGGTCTGAATCTCCGCTAGAGAGCGGTAGAGTTGGTTATCCTGTTGTTTGGCCGCCTGTTTGGCCTGTTTTACCCGCTCTGCTTGCTGGCTAAGGGCCTGCTGCTGCTCACTAATCTGCTGCTGTTGCTTGTCGAAAGCCTGGCGGGACTGGGCCAAACGCTCTGCAAACAAGCTCTGCTGCTGGTTCGCCTCAGCCAGCTCACTGTTCAACTGCTGCAGGGTTGTTTTCATCTCAACCCAGTAGCGATATCCAAATAGCAACGCAGCGATAACGGCCAACATCGCCAGGCCGGCCATAATCAGCGGCAACCGTGAGGGACTGGATGGCGCTGAGCGGGCCTCTAAGACCTCCACCTCACCTTCGATCGCCTGGTCAAAATCCGCTTCCCTGTCAGATGATCTCTTATCACCCTTTTGTCGTTCACTCATTGGCTTTTTGAATACCTTCTGTTACACCTGATGCACCGCTTGATAAGGGCCTGCCATAGGCTGAGCGGCACCGCATAATTGTAGCCCAAACGGGCCTCTATCATCGCGCATTCCTGTATGACACAAAACGGCCCACGATCACAACAGAGCGGCTGACTTTACTTAATCTCTTCACAGATCGCCTTCATCAATGACCGCTCATCAGCACCGGCCGCCCTGATGATTCTGGCAAACCCCATTTGCTGAGCCTGCTGTTCCATTCGCTCACTGACCACCACCAACGGTGTCTGAGCCAACTTTGGCCACCCGCAAGTGCCAAGGATTTCCACCAAGTTCTGTAAAATCTCTCGACTTGTGGCTGTCACCAGCTGAACCTGCTTATCCCAAGCCGCAATCAGCGGTTCGATCCCGGGGTTGGGCTTGACCCGCCGGTAGACCTCAGCATAACGCACTTTGGCCCCCCTCGCCCGCAGCGTATCCCCCAGCAGGGCTCTGCCGCCTTCACCCCGCACAATCAGGATGTTTTGCTCCGCGACTTGGTTCAATTCTGGCAATGATAACAGGCCTTCGCTGTCATAACCTTGATCTGGCATCAAATCAACCCGGATCCCAGCCTGTCTCAGCTGCTTAGCCGTTGATCCACCAACCGCGCCAATGCCCGCCTGTCGAGTCCCTTGGCCAGCCAGTAGTTTTAAAGCAAAAACGACGGCATTGGGGCTGACGAAGATGATCCAATCCCATGCCGATGCTAGTAGTTGTTGCGCCTAACCAAAACCCCCCGCCCCCTCAGATCACAGTTGACCATCGCAACAGAGATCTACGATCAATTGCTGTTTTCGTACAAGGCCTGAAGAATCGAGTCTGCCCCCCATTCGAGCAGCCGTTCTGCCAAACCTTCTCCCATGGTTTGCGCCTCCTCGACACGACCTTCCACTTCACCACGAATGATCTGGCTACCGTCAGGCTCCCCAACCAATCCACGCAGCCATAAATTTCCCGATTCCAATATGGCATAGCCGGCGATTGGCACCTGGCAACCACCATTGAGCCGCTGATTCATTGCCCGTTCAGCCATCACACAGGCCGCCGTCTCTTGGTGATGTAACGGTGCGATCAGCTGGTTGACCCGTTCATCATCTGCCCGGCACTCGATCCCGACCGCACCCTGGCCAATTGCAGGCAAGCTCTGCTCTGCTCCGATCAAGGCCGTTATTCGGGCTTCAAATCCGAGGCGGATCAACCCAGCAGCCGCCAGAATAATTGCATCATATTCCCCATCATCGAGCTTACGCAGACGGGTGTTCACATTACCACGCAGAGACTTGATCTGCAGATCGGGACGCTGTTCCGCCAACTGGGATTGGCGACGCAGACTGGAGGTGCCGACGCAAGCCCCCTGGGGCAGCTGATCAAGGTTCTGAAAATGATTCGAAACAAACGCATCCCGAGGATCTTCCCGGGACATGATCACGGCAAGATGCAGACCCTCTGGCAGCTCCACCGGCACATCCTTCATTGAGTGCACGGCAATGTCTGCCTGACTGTCCATTAAGCCCTGTTCGAGCTCTTTGATAAACAACCCCTTACCACCGATTTTCGCCAATGGGGTATCAAGAATCTTATCCCCCTGGGTACTCATACCCAGCAGTTCGACTTGCAAACCGGGATGGGCCTTTTTCAATTCTGCAGCGACATGTTCTGCCTGCCACATGGCCAGAGGTGACTTACGGGTAGCANNNNTAGCAATTCGAATAGTTTGGGACATCAACAAAAGACCTCGAATGTGAGTGTCTGACAAATCACTGCCAAACACTCGATATGCGATGATTCCAGGAAGCTCGAACCAACCATTGAGTCTAACCCTTGTGGCGTCCGTTGGTGCTTCTCATGAGGAGCAATAGGCGCCTATGCTAAAGCCTGTCGGGGCGCGGCGCAATTCTAGTATAGGACACCACACTAGTATGCCCGAATCAGGGCCTGCCTTTGCCGTAATATTGAATCAAGGCCTCCAGCCCCGGTTCACCATGGTTGCGTATCAAACGGGCCAGCTGATGGCTCATATCCACATCACCCTGGTTGATACCGATCAGATAGTCATTGATGGTCCAACGCAGATAGAGCATCCACCGGCCAACCAATGGCGGCACCCCTTTTTCGCTTGGCACCAGCCCGTCTCCGTGACACTCCCGGCAGTAGCGACGGTGCAATCGACGGCCAGTATTCAGCAACCTCCATTCCACATCCTGCTTGTGCACTTGGTAGGGTTGTCTACTGAAATAGTCCGCCATGGTCTCAAGCTGGCGCTTGTCATAGGCATCCATGAAGCGATCCATAATGGTGCCGAACCGACCACCATATCGGTAGGCCAACATGATCTTCAGCAGATAGTCGCGTGGCAGACCAGCAATCGATGGGATCGAAGCAGACTGGCTCTGCCCGCTGGGACCATGACAGGTGAAACAGGGCTGAACGATCAAGGGTGGGTATTCGAACTGATCAACCGTTATCGATTGTTGCTCATCCTCCTTAGCAACTGCAGCACATGACAAGCTAACAACCAGACAGCAAAGAGAGAGCGTTTTTCTTAGATTCATAGTAGCGAGAGTCTGGCCTCATCCGGTCTAGGGGCTGATTGGATTCCTAGTGTTCGTCATCAGGTCCCCGGATGATACGCCTTACTTCAGGCAGATGACGTCGACTGATCTCCAATGTTTCATCACACCCCTGTAATACAGCTCGGCTGGTGCCATCCAATTGCTTCTCCAAGCCGATCAGATTGCGCCGCACGACCAGGGCATTGCGATGGATGCGCAACAGCCACCCGCCATAACGCTCCTGTAATCCTTTCAGGCTCTCCTCAAGCAGCAGTTCACCATCGACATGGCGCGCCACCACATATTTAGAATCAGCCCGTAGATAGATCACCTGATCCAGTGGAATGGTGGTTAATCCGCCACGGTAGCTTGCCTTTAGCTTCGGCACTCTCTGCACCTCTGCGGCAGCAGCGATCTGACTGCGAGTCACTCTCTGACAACGCAACAAGGCCTCCAGCAGACGGGATCTTCGCACTGGTTTCAGTAGATAATCCTGGGCAGAGCTCTCAAATGCCTGCAGTGCATGCTCCTCGAAGGCCGTCGTAAAAACCACGGCCGGAGGCGAGTCGGTCTGGGCAAGTTGACGTGCCGCCTCAAGACCATCCATACCAGGCATATGGATATCCAGCAAAACCACATCGGCCCCAAGCTGATTGAACAGTTTCAGGGCGGCCTCTCCATTGGCCGCCTCTGCAACCACCTCATAGGGGGCGCCCAACTCCTCAATCAGAGCGCGCAACCGGGCTCTTGCCAAGGCTTCATCATCGACGATCAATATCTTCATACTACCCCCACCAGGGATGCGGGATCACCAGTCTCACCTGGTACTCTCCGTCCACAAAGGCTTCCGTCAAACTCGCTTCCAGATCGTACACCCCGGCCAGCCGGGCACGAATATTCTCCATCGCCAATTGATTACCCTGTCGCTGACTGGTCTGATGGGCTTCAGGTAGAGTATTGCGAATACTCAGGTTGAGCCTTTTACGACGATAGTGGCCAGAGATGGTCACTCTACCCCCATTGGGAGCCGGCTCAATGCCATGGTAGACCGCATTTTCCAGTAGCGGTTGGAGAATCATTGGCGGCATGCCGGCTTTCTCCGGCAGATCCTCATCCAGAGACCATACCACTTCAAGCCTGTCCGCAAGCCGATAGTGCTCAATGCTGAGGTATTGTCGCGCCAGAGCAAGCTCCCGACCCAGGGTGGATGGACGCGCCGCATCGCCAAGTGAGACACGGAACAGATCGGCCAGATCCTCCACCACCTCTTCAGCCAACTTGGGGTCCGATCGGGTCAGGCTGGCTATGGTGTTCATACTGTTGAACAAAAAATGGGGACGTATTCTGGAGTACAGCGCCTGTAGCCTGGCACTGTTTTCCGCCTCTTCCTGACAGCGCCAGAGATGCTGTAGATAGAGATAGTGAAGTACCAGAACCCCGACGATCAAGCTGATCGCCAGCGCTCGAGGCAACAACTCCCTGTAGAGATCATCGGCATTTTGGCCACTGTCGAGCCCCAGATTCAGCCATACAATCAGTTCATAGACCAACAGGGTCATTGATAACAGAATCAATAGCGAGGCCAATCCAGCCCCCCAGTTACTGAATCTGTTGAGCTGATTTCGCAACACACAGATCAGGGCGGCACTGCTCAGGCCAATCCACTGCACCATCAATGAGATGCGGCTTAGAGGCATCAACAGGTCATCAAGTCGATCGGCCGCGACCAGACTGAGAATGATCGCCAGCAACTCACAGATAACCACCACCGCAAAAACTACACGAATGCCACAAAAATTGGGCAAGAAGAGCACTCCGCTCTTTTCTGAAGGCGCTGTTTGTTTCTCTTCCTGCTGGGTTTGCTTAGCCATTTCCACTACCGGTTTAAACTGATTTCACCCATCGCTCTACAATAGTGGCCAGACGCCACACCTGCCACCGATTCTCCAGCCGCCAAGTAGATTCAGGCTAAGCATCTGTTTTTCATCACTATACATCAAACCTGTCCAATCTGACTCGGCAATGCGGCCAATCCCGCCCCCTGCTATAATCCGCGCAGTTTTTACCACTGAACCTAATTAGGGTTGTTCTTCATGAGTGACAATCAGCTAACTGCCAAACCCTGGTCCGGACGCTTCAACGAGCCTACCGACGCCTTTGTCGAGGCCTTTACCGCCTCGGTGGACTTCGATCGTAGACTCTACCGCTACGACATCCAGGGCTCTATGGCCCACGCCCGTATGCTGGCCCAGCAGGGCATTATCAACGACCAGGAGCGGGATGACATCCTGCGTGGCCTGGAGCAGATTCAGGATCGCATCGCCGCCGGGGAGTTCCCCTGGTCTGTGTCACTGGAAGATGTCCACATGAACATCGAATCGGCACTTACCGAGGCTATCGGCGATGCGGGCAAAAAACTTCACACCGGTCGCTCGCGTAACGATCAGGTTGCGACAGATATCCGCCTCTGGCTGCGTGACGAGATCGACACACTCCGTGAAGCGATTCTGAAACTGCAAACTGCCCTATTGGATAAGGCCGAGCAGGAGGCCGAGACCATCCTGCCCGGCTTCACCCACCTGCAGACCGCTCAGCCGGTCACCTTCGGCCACCACCTGATGGCCTGGTTTGAGATGCTGCAACGGGACCGGGAGCGACTGGCCGATTGTCAGCAGCGGGTCAATATCATGCCGCTTGGCGCCGCCGCACTGGCGGGTACCACTTATCCCATCGACCGCCAGATGACGGCACAGCTGTTGGGGTTCAGCGCCCCGGCGGAGAACTCCCTGGATGCGGTCTCCGATCGTGACTTTGCCATCGAGTTCTGTGCCGCTGCCAGTATCCTGATGATGCATCTTTCCCGTTTTTCTGAAGAGCTAATCATCTGGTCATCCGCCCAATTCGGCTTTATTGAACTCTCAGACGGCTTCTGCACGGGCTCGTCGATCATGCCGCAGAAGAAAAATCCCGATGTACCTGAGCTGATCCGTGGCAAGACCGGCCGCATCTATGGTCATCTGATCGGCCTGCTTACCCTGATGAAGAGCCAACCCCTGGCCTATAACAAGGACAATCAGGAAGACAAAGAGCCCCTGTTCGACACCGTCGACAACCTGAAAGGCTCACTGAAAGTCTTCGCCGACATGATTCCCGCCATCCATTGCCGAGAAGCGGTGATGCGCCAGGCTGCCATGCAGGGCTTTGCTACCGCTACCGATCTGGCCGACTATCTGGTCCGCAAGGGCACCCCGTTCCGCGACGCCCATGAAGTAGTCGGCAAGGCAGTAGCCTTCGGTGTCACGGAAAACCGCGATCTGTCTGAGATGAGTCTGGCCGAGCTGCAGCAATTCTCCAGCCAGATCAATGAGGATGTTTTTCAGATTCTGACCCTGGAGGGCTCAGTTTCAGCCCGCGATCACATCGGCGGCACAGCCCCTACTCAGGTTCGCCAGGCTATACAGCGTGCCCGTCAGCGGCTTGCCCAGTGATTAACCAACTCCACCATATCAGTCTGCTGGTCTCAGATACAGCTAGAGCACTCGATTTCTACTCTGGTGTATTGGGACTGAGCGTGGTTGAGCAACGGCCTGATCTCGGATTTCCCGGAGCCTGGCTACAGATCGGCGAACAGCAGATCCATCTGCTCGAACTGCCAAACCCCGATCCATCGGAGGGACGCCCGCAACATGGGGGCCGGGATCGACATACCGCTTTTTTGGTGAGCGACTTCGAGGCGCTGAAAGCCAGACTGCAAATGGCTGAAATACCCTTTACACTCAGCCGCTCAGGCCGTCGGGCCCTGTTTTGTCGCGATCCGGATCAAAACGCTGTCGAACTGATTGCCGCTGAATAGCTCGTAGACCACGATCAGCACCAGGAGACAAATCATGCCAAAAGACTCCCTGGATAACTTGAATCAAAGACTAAAAGCCTTTGCCCAAGCCCGAGACTGGGAGCAGTTCCACAGCCCAAAAAACCTGACCATGGCGCTAATCGCCGAGTGCGCCGAACTGGTCGAGCATTTTCAATGGCTGACGCCTGAGCAGAGTATGAACCTCCCTCAGCAGAAGCATCAGGAGGTTGCCATGGAGATGGCCGATATTCTGATCTACCTAATCCGCTGTGCTGAACGGCTTGATATCGACCTGGTCGAGGCAGCCGAGCGGAAAATTGCCATCAACGAGGCACGCTACCCGGCCGACAAGGTACGAGGCGATGCCCGCCGGGCCGATGAGTACGATTAAACCGGTGTCCTGTCCGCACGTCCGCCGAGCTACATTTTCCCGAAAATCACCCCAAGCTTCAAAAGGAACACTCAGCCGAGGCGGGTTTGCATAGCAGTCGACCCCTACCCACATTTCCGCCGGAGTTCGCCCGTTCAAGCTCTGCTACGGATGCAAGTGATTGTACCAGACCCGGAACAGCCCCAGAGCCATCTCAAGCTGTTCGCGCGAATCAACCTCCCAGCGGTCGAGTTTCTCCTTGTCTGATGCATAGATTGAGTTCCTGAAAAATCCATCATTCACAACGACAATTGAGTCAACACCTTAATCGCTCTTGCCTTTTGCTTCAATAAGCGGCAACCGAACCAAGAACAGACTGGGAACAGGTAATCACTCTCTACGATTTCAAAATGACCAAGGCGGATCTGCCGTCGGTTTCGCCGATGCCCAAAAGCCACCCCTATGCGGATTTTGAGATCTTCGACTACCCCGGCACCTATGTAGAGCACAGCGATAGCGATCATTACGCCCACAGCCGCATTGAGGCGTTGCAGGGCAGATTTTGCCGCACCGAATTCAGGCATTGTTCTTCTTACAAACAGTTATATGTGCATACGGGGCAACACCGAAACCCGTTTGAATCAACCACAACCCAGCCTATCTGATCGACTCAAAGCGATTGATTATCGACTCTCCTGTCGGCACTATAGGATCAGAGATATCCATATAAGCAGGACCCTACAGCATGCAGAGAGAGACGAAGTTCCTTCAGCTTACCGATGGAAGAAAACTCGCATTCGCTGAATATGGAGATCCTGAAGGGGAACCGGCAATCTATTGTCACGGCTTTCCCGGTTCACATCTGGAGGCGGAACTGTTTGACGAAGCCGCAAGGCAATGCCGAGTGCGTGTCATCGCAGCCGATAGGAATGGACTGGGACAGTCCGACCCCAAAGCACATAGAGAGCTCATCGACTGGTCAACCGATATGGCGGCCTTGGCTGATCATCTCAACATCGAACGCTTCCATCTGATTGGAGTTTCAGGCGGCGGCCCCTACGCTATAGCCTGTGCCCATCAGCTCTCTGATCGCATCGAGGGATTGACTTTGGTCTGTCCTCTGGGGCAACTTGACCACCCCGATTTACTAAAAACCATGCAATGGCCTGCGCAGTTGAATTTCCGTTCGATACGCATGACGCCATGGCTCTCCCATCTCAGCTATCGATTTGCCATCATCCCAGTCGCCCAGATCTGGCCGCAGTGGATCTATCAGATGATGTTAACTGTTGTACCGGAAACGGACAAAAAGGTGCTGAAGAAACCCAAGGTCCGCTCAGTGATCACTGACTCATTGCGTGAAGCGATACGTCAAGGAGCCGCAGGCGTATTGGATGAGATGGCGCTCTACACCCGTCCCTGGAATCTGGATCTTTCCAAGATCGACCTGCCTGTTCAGCTCTGGCACGGTACAGCTGATACAACGGTACCACTGATACACGGCCGTAGCCTGGCGGAACAACTCCCCAACTGTGAAACAAACTATGTTGAAGGTGAGGGACACTTCTCGCTCCCCTTCGAGCGTATGGATGAGATTCTGGGGTAGTTATTAAGTGCTGCTCAGATCAGACCCCATAAGGCCACTCCTCCCACTGAAGCAGGACTTTGAGATCTCTCGCCGGCAAGTAGTCATAGGCCCCATCTGATCCTTCAATACCGCTTCAGCCAGGGTGAAGTTTTTCGACTTGCCACTGAGCATATTGAAGTACCAGGCGAAGGGACCACCCACCACCCGGTCGTAGCCGTGAATGGCGTTGGCCAGTTCCGCTCCCTGAGGGGTCTCGTCCGGCACAACGGCTGAAGGGTCATCCTGAAAGGTACTGTAGGGCTTGGCGCTCAGACAATACTCTCCGTCACTGTCGAGATACTCTCTCAGGGCGAGGATCCAATGTGCGCAAAAAAGGCCATGATCTCCGGCGCTACTGGCGGACCAGTCGCGAAAGAACCGTTGCAGATTGGACATCGACTGATTCTCTTGCGGCGACTCGGAATATAGAAGAATAACCATAACACCCCCGCCTATCAACACAGAATCCTGGTGACAGAAGCCACTTGAGTTGTCCCGCTACCCAACCTCAAATCCATTTAAATCCCCGGGTTTCTGACTGAATCCGCCCTCTTCCACAGCTTACCGGGGCTTTCGGCTTGGTTCAGGCAACAAGTCACCAGGCAACCTGTTTTTCAGCTGCTGTAGCTGTAGTCAGATGCGAATGAAAAACAACATGATCAGCTTAGAAACAATCGAAAGAATGCAATCGATACGCTTATCCACCCTACAGTATTCTGCTCAACTTCTCTTCCCTCATCATCTCACTCGGAACTGAAACAAATACTGACTCGTAAAGTCAGTTTGCAACTTATAGAGTTTACTGCCGAATTTATGCAGCGATAGAGTTTGTCTGTTTAATAAAACAGTATTTGGTGCTGTCCAAAATAATCTATACAATCTAAAATTGGATGTTAAAGCCAATTCAGATACCAGAAAGTTTAGTTCTTTAAGATGGTTGTTTAATAAAAATTCAGATGCAAATGAAAAACAATATGATCAGCTTAGAAAACACCGAAGGAATGCAATAGCCAAGATATGCATAGGCGTGGCAATGGGTTGCTCGGCATATTTTCTAAATTTACTTGGTATATCGATACAGGTTGGTATTGTATTATTCCTGTTTTTTCCAATCGGTTTGTTTGCAGGATTTTTACTAGCAATACCACAGTTACATGCAATACAAGAGATTAAACAGCTTCACAGAATACTGGTGACAGAAACCACTTGAGTTGTCCCGCTACCCGACCTCAAATCCATTGAACTCCCCGGGTTTCTGCCTGAATCCGCCCTCTTCCACGGCCTTCCGGGGCTTTCGGCTTAGTTCAGGCAACAAGTCACCAGGCAACCTGTTTTCAGCTGCTGTACCTGTAGTCAGATGAGAACACCCGGTGCTATACAAACCAGCCCAAAGTGGGCGGCACCCGCGTAGCAGGTAATAAATCTGACGGTGGTGGCAATGCACCCTTGGTCTGTAAGTGCTGAAGAGAAGTGGTACATGGATGTACCGTTTACAGACCTAAGGATGGAATCTTGTCAATCACCGCCTGTACCTCAATACTGGCGACAACCTTAGCTTCACCTGCGCACTGCGGGCAGATCGACACGTCAATGTTGAATACCCGTTTCAAACGCGGTGCTCAGAGCCTGCCCCGGATTTAATCCGGGGTCATCGCCCTGTGCCGCTGATACGGAGTCTTATCATCACCCTCATGTGGCTTGGATCTTTTGCCACATTTGGCGGGCGGTACATCGACACGGTATTTGCTGATGGATTTTTGATATCATCAAATGGTAGATGGTCGCCTTCATCACTGCCATAGTGGGCAACACGAATGATGCCCTGTCTGTCGACAAGGAAATTGGTTGGCATGCTTGCGATGCTGCCTTTGATGCTGAATGGCCAATAACCCTTCACCAGCATGGCGTAGAGCAGGGTATGCATGACGATCGCTTTGAACACGCCCAACAGTGAATGGTCAATGGCATATCTGACATAGGTATCGCGCAGGGGATCAGCCAGGATGGGAAAGGATGCCTGATGTCGGTCGGCATATTGCTGTAGGTTTTCGAGCGGTGAATCAAAGAGGGCGACAATCTGAAAATCTTCACCCAACTCATGGTATCGGCTAACCAGTTGGTGTACCCGAAGATTGCAGAAAGGACAGCCCGCAAAGCGGTTGAAGGAGAGCAGATAGAGCTTGCCCTGAAGGCTGTCCAGGTCAAATCAGCGGCCTTCTAGTGACCTGAGCTGCATAGGCGATCGCCAGATTGCATTTTCGTTGAGTTTTGCGTGATGCCACTCATTGTCACTCCTCCCAGCTTCGCTCTGAAAAAACACCGTCGAGGGGGGTGTGAAACAGATGATTCGAATAGTTGCTTATGGTCTTTACAGAGATGGCAAGAATGATCTCCAGGATATGACGTTCGCCATACCCAGCATCAAGAAAGGCTGCAACATCACTCTTATTCGGCAGGCCGCGAGCGTTGAGGAGGTTTTTTGTGAACTGGTGAAGTACCGAGAGTCTGGTGTCTTCGATGGTCTGACCGTCGCGAATGGCGTCGGTCACCTGTGTCGGCACGCCCGACATCTTGTCAGCGATGAAACTGTGCGCCCCCATGCAGTAGTTGCAACCGTTCTCTCTGCTGATGGTAAGGAACACGACCTCCTGTTCCGTGGGAGAGAAACCAGAATTTTCCCGGAAGTGACTGTAGCCCTGAACATAAGTGTCGAGCATTCCGGGTGAATTCGCCATGAATTTGTACATGTTGGGGATGAATCCCAGCTTTTTCTCTGCTTCAACAAGCAGATCACGTGCGAGTGGTTCAGCCTGTTGCGCCTCCAGTACGGGTAGAGAGAGTTTGTATTCAGATTGCATGTTCTGTCTCCTGTCGTTTAGCTTCAAAATAATGGACCATTAGTTCCATAATTTGGCGAAGCAGTATAGATTGTCTCGGTCTGTCGGTTGTTGCGGGGATTCCTTAAAAAATGGACCGAACGTTCTTTATTGTCAAGATAATCCACGCAGGTTGTAGGTGTTAAGCGGAAAATGTTTGACATAAGGACCGATAGGTCCTATATATTAGAATTATGACTGCCGGAAGACCTATGCAATTTGACCCCGATGTGGCGCTGGAATCAGCGATGCTGCTGTTCTGGAGAAAAGGCTATGAAGCGACATCGCTTCAGGACCTGCTGCGGGCTACCGGCTTGTCGAAAAGCAGCCTCTACCAGACCTTCGGCAATAAGCACGCCCTGTTCGAGAGCAGTATTGCACGCTACCGAAGGGATATGGTCATGGCGATGAGGGCCATGTTGGATGACACCGACTCGGGATGGTCATTCATCGAGCAGACATTCAGTGGCGTTGCGGATGAGACAAAGGGGAAATATGCGCGCCGAGGTTGCCTGGTTATGAATACGGCGTCTGAGTTCGCGCAGAGCGATCCGGTGATTGCCCGTTTGGTGAAACAGGCGACGAAGGCCTTCACGGATGTTTTCGAGTCTGCCGTTACCCGTGCACAGCGGGAGGGAGATATCTCTG
>JARRQD010000164.1:0-8191 GCA_037382205.1 Candidatus Thiodiazotropha sp. | reverse complement strand
ATTCTACTAGCAGATTACTGATTTTAAAGAAAATAGCTTCGATGGTTATGTCACCTGCTGGGTGAATCACGCTACAACGTGAATGGCACGCTTGTGGCGGCGCATGGCGGCGTTGCAACTCCTTGGAATAGCAGGCTATTCCGCGTCGTGCAGGGATGCACAAGTGTCGCGGGCACATGGATGTGCAGGAGCGACCCTTGCCCTGCGCCACCACAAGCGCATCCTTCACACTGTACAACTGATCTTTTTAGGATAATAGTTTTCGGCGTGGACCATGCGTTTTATATTTCTACTTAACGCGCTACACTAGAGATGTCAGGCACAACGCTATTCAATGAAAATCCAGCAGTCTTGTTTGTCCCTTGCGCATTCTGAATGCGACAAACTTGGTTTCATCCTTGAAATGTAGATAAATATTGTTAGCCAGAAGATAAGAGAAATCCATACCTGGTTCCTGCCCATAGGAGTGTCCGGGATATATTTTGGTATCTGGCGGGATTATACGTTTTAACTTGTTAAGACTCGAAAAGAGCTGCCGTGGGTCAGACCGCTGATCAAAGCACATACCGCAACCCTCAATAAACAGCGTATCTCCAGTAAACAGATTATCACCGATCAGGTAACATAGGCTACCTAAGGTATGGCCAGGTGTATGAATTGGTGTAACAATAAGTTGTCCAGCATGGAGTGGAGTCACCTTGCTGATAAGTGATAATTTATCCTGTATTTGTGAAAAGCAGCACAAGTCTTCCTTATTGGACACATAAATCCAGCATCCATATCGCTTCATGAAATATTGGGCCAACATGATGTGATCAGGGTGTGTATGTGTTATCAATACGGCCTTCAGCTTCAAATCGTGCTGCGTTATCGCATCGCTTAACAGAAGAGCATCCCCGGCTGGATCGATAGCCACAGCCTCTCTCGAAATGCTATCGTAAACCAGATAGCAATAATTTTTCGTAATAATGGAATTCATCTTAAATGGGATTACGATCAGGCTCATTGCTTATACTGTTTCTCTTGTTTTGTATTTTCTATTGATCCATGACGCTGTAAATTAAGTTATTCTACATGCGTTTGCTAATCTATAAATATTTCCCGATTTTATCGCAATTTGCGGTGTAAAACAGCAAATGCTTCAATGTGTTTTAAACTAATGACGGCTGTTCCTTAGCTGAATTTGTGGCTTTATACACAATCATTTAACACATTATCCAACTATTTACAGTATGTATTTAAGAGATACCACTTTGAAATAATTCACTAAATTGGTGAACGAAGAAGCGCTTTAAAAATAGAACAGTCAGATACCGATATCATCAGCTACACTGGTTTGTCGCTGATTGGTCTTTGGCTACAGCACCACACAAGCTTGTAGCATGAATTTGATATGCAAGACTTTTGAGACAATGCGCAAAGCATTAGAATTCTATGAAACTTAAATCTTGTCATGCATGGCAGAAGTAAGAAGGTTTTTAAAGTTAGCAACAATATTAACTGACTGCTAAGTTCTAAAGTGACGAGGAAGCGGTCATTTACCTTGACCCTGGTCTAGCTGGGGCTTGGCTTTTAAACTCGAACGACTGTTTTGGATACTCAAGTGCTGATCTTCATCAGGGCTAGGGAGAATGAAAGAATCTTCCCTTATATAGCCCGAAAATGTGTCAGCACAACAGCCCCATGCAACGAAAAATCAGTGGCAAGAATATTTGCAAACACTGGCGGATCTGATCAAACTCTATCCAAAGCTGAGACCGACCAAAGTGATGGTCAGTGAAGCGGGGGCATCGGTCTATTCAACATCCGAATTTTCCGCGCAGGAGTTTCCAGCGATGTATGTCTCTCTACGCGGCGCAGTCTCCAATGCCCGGCGGCTGCAGGATCCGCTGGCTGAGCTGGTATAAATAGAGACCAAGTCGATCGTCGTTGGGCAATATCAACACGACGTCTCCCAATCCAGACTGGCCCGCCAATTGGATGCGGTGGTCGAGGATTGTGTGAATGCGGTCGGTGTGGGTATCAATACAGCCTCAGCGCCACTGCTGAGTCGAGTCGCGGGTCTCTCTACCTTGATGGTGGACAATGTGGTGATATTTCGCGATCAGCATGGCGCCTTTACCGACCGTAAGGCGATTCTTAAAGTGCCTTGAATCGAAGAGAAAGCCTTTGATGATATCGGTGTTCACCAGGCAAGTTTGTCAAAGGTCCCCATGAGGTTGTTAAAGCAGGTGAATTGGTGAAAGTCAAAGTTATGGATGTGGATATCCCACGCAAACGCATCGCCCTTTCCATGCGTTTGACCGATGCATGCAAATGCATCACGCAGTGTAAACAACAGTAGAAACAGCACAGCGGACAAGCGGCAACACACGCCAAGAGCCAATATGAAATCGTCACCTGTACCAAGAGGCGTTTGCTAAATTGGGTAAGGTTTGAGTTGAGGGGCGCATGAGACTCAACCGATATGAGTGAAGAGTAGGTTCACCGCCAGGGCGATAAATACCAAGCCGGCAACTCGATAGAGGTATTGCTGCGCCTTGGGTGATCGATTGAGCCAGTCTCCCAAGCTGCCGGCTAGAAAGGCGATGGCGCTAAATGTCACCAGGGTGATGCTGATGAACAGCAGGCCAAGCAGCAAGATCTGTTGCGCCACCTGGCCCTCTGCCGGATTGGTGAATTGGGGCAGTAAAGCAAGAAAAACAGGGTCACCTTTGGATTGGTGATATTCATGATAATCCCGCGTCGATAGAGTTTAACCGAAGAAAGGGGGGCAGGTTCAGCTTTGATTTGGTTGTTTCGTACCGCACGAATGGCGAGCCAGCCAAGATAACTCAGATACCCGGCACCGACGAGTTTAAGCAGGGTGATAGCAAGTGGTGATGTTTTCAAAAGTGCGGCAAATCCAAGCACGACCACCAGAGTGTGTGCAATCAGACCGGTACAGAGACCCAACGTCACCAGATAGCCCTTAACCCTTCCAAACAATGCAGACCGGGTCAGGACAAAGATGTTGTCCGGGCCAGGCGCAATGCACAGCACGAAAGATACGGAAACAAATGCTAAAGCCGTGGTCAGGTTGATCAACTCTACGCTCTCTTTAAGTCTAAAACCGAAGGATATTTCATCATAGATGAATCCAATCTTCCTGACAGCGCGTAAATAAAACTGAACACAGAGTGAAATGGTTTTTTAGGTTTAAAATTATCAGGAGAGAGAAATGAAAACTTTAGCAATCACAGCAGCAATGATCTTATCAACCAACCTGTATGCCAGTGCCTTTGATGTGACTGGAGAAAATCATGACCTTTATGATGGCTATCCTGATTCGAAGCAACTGCCTACTGCAGTTCAGCCTGGGATCGGTGACAACTATGGCAGTTCGATTCTCCATTCAGGTAAGGGCTATGCTCAAACTCTAGCCAAGCCTCAGGGTGGGTTGGATGAGGGCTATGGCAGCATTTTGATCGATGTAGGCGTACCGCTCTATTGGTGAGGGGGATCGAAGCTGGAATCAACTGCGTCATTTTGACCCTATCGTTGCATAAATTCGCTAGTAACCTCTATAAGTTGCAAACTGACTTTTCGAGTCACTATTTGTTTCAGCTCCGAGTGAGATAATCCGGGGAGAGAAGTTGACTGGATTAATGTAGCGTGATTCACCCAGTAGGTGACCATAACCATCGAAGCTCTTTTCATTATAATCAAACACCTGCTATTAGAATGGAGCGGCCAACTGATTTTTTAGGTTCAACCTGGAAGCGCTGAACCAATTCCGTTACGAGGTTGGTCAGGCGTGGCTGAGGGCGTTGCGACGCCTAAGCCAGAAGGCTCGTAAGAACCCCACTTGGGAGAAGTGTAAACGTATCAAAGGACAATGGTTAGCGATTCGCCGCCTTCACCCGAAGCAGGAGCCGTATGCGGTAATTCCACATGCACGGATCCCTACGGGGGGCTGGTGAGAGGCATTCCTATCGTGACTTGACTTAAGCTTGTAGCAGAGGGTATCTGGCTCAGTTGGATTTCCTTAATGGCTCCCCAGGTAAACTGCCTGGGGAGGTTGAAAGGGCCAACCGATGCTACTTGAGTGCATTTATTAATGAGCTGCTGTCACCCTGGCCTTTTTTTACCTGCTCGATAGAGCTGGCGAATCTGCCACAGGAGAAGGGCATAAAGCAGACTCAAGAGAGAGAGGGTGCCACCGCCACCGCCTTTCTTGTTGTCGCTTGAGGTGCTTGAGGCCTGTTGAGTCACACCACCCGGATCTTCTACGCTGGAGTTGACAAGTTGGTCGCTATCATTGGGGCCGCCATCTTCAATGCTCAGTTGTACACACCAATCACCACTGGTAAGACCTTCGGTATAGCTCTCATCACCCGGCGGTGGACAATATCCTGCTGTACCTGTGGCGGAGAAGAGGTGGTTTTTGTCATCGATGACGAAATTCTGCCATCCGTTCGGCATCAACTTTCGGTATATCGCGTTATCGGGAATCGGTGCGAACTGGGGTAGGACCAGTGAAATGCTCTGTCCAGCGATCGGTAGACTTTCGATGCGGAAATCGAACAACCCACCGGAGTATTCAAACTGATCTTCGTCAGCTGTGGCCCCAGAGCCGTCGTTGCCATGATTCTCGATGTCTGCGGTTGAGACACTGGTGCTTCGACCATGGGCGCGGAAGGCGACATCTCCTAAAAGAAACTCCAAACCCGGCTCAGTCTCCATGAGAAACGCTTGTGAGTCTCCCTGCTGTTCCTGTATCACGTTGCGGGCTGTATCGAGGTGGTCTAAGTAGTCAGGAATGCCGTCGCTGTCACTGTCGCCTGTGCCTTCATCACCATCGTCTATGCCATCATTGTCACTATCCTCTTCACTTAACTCCGGTAGGCTTGGGAGCAGATTGAGTAATAATTCTGCGTCACCATCTGCGGTACCATCGTTTACCGTCAATTTCACCAGATAGGTATCTGGCTCAAGATTGGTTGGATCAAAGGTTAACTGGGTTGGATTACTGTCCAGGTCGATCAATCGGTTATCACTACCACTCCAATCATAACTATGTTCATCCTGCTGGTTGGGGTCGGTAATGGTGGCCATGACAATCACCGGCCCATCTGTCTGTCCGATAAGGCGGGTAATGACGCCATTCTGGTCCGCTATTAATTCCGCGCTGGGCGCCACATTCGACTCCAATATTTCAATCTGGTGTATGGCCATCGGACCGGTGACCGCGTTTTCAGGAGTTCCCATCGAGATGATTAGTGTCTCGGGGCCCTCATTGGCCCCATCGTCCGTAAAACTGACACTGATTGAGGTTTCCAGGTCTGGTGATGCGATGGTGACGCTGCCGTCACTCAGATCGTGGTCGCTGCCATCATGCAGAACAGTGCCTGAGAGGGAGTAGGGGACTGTGACCGGGTACGCCACTGGCGGGCCATTCAATATTACTTTGAACTGGGTGGTTTCACCTTCCGCACTCACCTGGTTTTTGCTGAAGGAGACCATCGGCACGACGTGGATGTTCTGGGTCGCTACGCTGGTGTTGTCATCCGAGTCGGTTGCCGACCAACTGAGTTGGTGGTTGCCTGGACTGAAGTAGACGGGTGTTCCAGCCAGCGGTGTGGGGCCGACGCCATTACTGACAATCTGGGTTACCGCTGGGGTCAGTTCTCCATCATCCGGGTCGGTTGCGGTGGCTGCGCCAACATCGACCTCGGTGAACAGGCCGGTGGCATTCACGGTAATATCTTCAGGTGCCACCACCACCGGGGAATCGCTGGTGGTGCCGATGACCACCGCAGTCGGTGTAGTGCTGATTGTTTCAACCGTACCCTGGCCATCGGTATAGCTGACGGTGAGGGTAATCTGATTCCCCACATCATCCGCCGTGAGAAGATAGCTGCCGCTGCTCTCCTGCAACTCGGCACTTCCAGATATCCAGAGATAGCTGAAATCCCCCAGACCATCAATGTCGCTGATGGTGCTGGTGTCGGCGCTCAGGAGTTGGCCTTCAGTGGCCTCGCCAAGAATGGTGACTGTGCCTGACGGAGCGTCATTGACGTTCGCAACCTCAGCGGTGGCGCTGGAGGTTACGCTCTCTGCCGTACCACCACCATCGGTATAGCTGGCGGTAACCGTTATCCTGTGACCCACATCATCGTCACCCAGGGTGTAGCGATTGCCGGTGACGCCACTGATGGCTGAGCCATCACGTAACCACTGATAGGTAAAACTTCCCAGGCCGTCTGAATCGGTGATGTTGTTGACCACCGTGAGGGTTTGATCCTCTTCCGCACGGCCACTGATGGTCAAAGAGCCTCCTGGAGGAGAGCTGACATCGGTGACCGTGATGGCGATCTCCTGCTGGTCGGTCAGGTTTCAAGCGGCATAGTCTGTTTCGGTGACCTGGATGTCGTAGACATTATTGGCTCCATTGTCGGCTGGTGCGCTGAAGGATGGAGGGGTTGTGAAGCTGAGGGCTCCTGTGGTTGGGTTGAGGGTGAAGAGTCCAGCATCCGGGCCGCTGCTGATGGTGTAAGTCAGTGTGTCGGCGCTATCCTGGTCGGTTGCGCTAATCGTGGTGACGCTGGTCTGATTCTCCGCTGCATTGACCGACGCGGTAGCCCCGCCCCCATTGCTGGTGATCACCGGGTTTTCATTGACATTGTTGATGGTTACGCTGAGTTCCTGTTGGTCCATCAGGTTGCCCAAGCCATCGTCGGTGACAGTGACTTGAAGATCGTAAACATTATCGGCGCCATTGTCGGCGGGGGTTTCAAAATCGGGCACGCTACTGAATGTCAGTGCGCCGCTGGCCCCATCAATGGCAAACCGGGCGGCATCCACGCCACCGCTGATGGAGAAGGTGAGGGTGTCGCCCACATCTGAGTCTGTCGCTGTCACCGTTGTTACAGTGGTTGTGTTCTCGTTGATCATGACCACGCCACTTGCACCACCGCCATCACTGGTGATGACTGGGGCGTCATTACCGGAAGTGACGGTGATAGCGAGTGTCTGCATGTCGGTCAGGCTGCCCGTGCCGTCATCGGTAACAGTCACTTCGATATTGTAGACATTGTCGGCGCCATTGTCTGTCGGAGCTTCGAAGTCGGGAGCCGTATTGAAAACCAATACACCGCTGGTAGCATTGATGTTGAATTGGGCGGCGTCGACCCCGCCACTGATGGCATAGCTCAAGGTGTCGCCACTGTCCTCATCGGTTGCTACAACCGTGGTAACAGCGGTCTGATTCTCCGCTGCATTGAGGGCAGCGGATGTACCACCTCCGTCACTGGTGATAACCGGGTTCTCATTAACATTGTTGATGGTTACGGCCAAGTCTTGGGTATCGGTTAGATTACCGGCGCCGTTGTCTGTGACAGCGACCTGAACATCGTAAGTGTTGTTGTTGCCACTATCGGCCGGGGTTTCAAAATCGGCTGCGCTGTTGAGGGTCAACACCCCCGAGGTGCTGTTGATGGAGAAGGCGGCTGCATCCGCGCCGCCACTGATCGAGAAGCTGTGGTTGTCCCCTGTGTCAGGATCAGACTCCGTCACCGTTGTTACTGCAGTGGTGTTTTCGTCGATTGTGACTGCACCACTGGTGCCGCCCCCGTTACTGGTGATGGTCGGGGGTTCGTTGTCATTGGTCACCGTAACGGCAATCGCCTGTGTATCGGTCAAATTGCCAGCGCCGTCGTCAGTGACTGTAACATTCACATCATAGACGCCGTTTGACCCATTATCTGTGAGGGTTTCGAAATCGGGTGGTGCGTTGAAGGTTAAAACGCCGCTTGTCCCATTGATCGAAAAGAGTGCCGCATCAAGGCCGCCGCTGATCGAGTAGCTCAGGCTATCTCCTACATCTGAGTCGAAACCGGCCACGGTGGTGACCGCAGTCTGATTCTCAGCGACGTTTAGCGCAGCGGAAGTCCCGCCTCCATCGCTGGTAATGAGAGGATTTTCATTAAGGTTGTTGACCGTGATGGCGAGATCCTGAATGTCAGTCAAGGTGCCTGGGCCATCATCGGTGACGGTAACCTGCACCTCATAGACATTGTTGGCGCCCGTATCGGTTGGGGATTCAAAGTTGGGAGCGCTGCTGAATGTCAGGGCGCCGGAACTGCTGTTGATCGAAAAGGCCGCCGCGTCCGCACCACCACTGATGCTGTAGCTGAAGGTGGTGGATGGG
>JARRQD010000163.1:0-19663 GCA_037382205.1 Candidatus Thiodiazotropha sp. | reverse complement strand
ATTTCTAACGGCTCTTCGTAGATTCGTGAAATACCAGTAAGATACCCCCATTATTATCCGATAATAGGGAGCACATTTGCCGAATGGATATTGAAGAACACGATGGCCAGCCATTAGGTACCCATAGCCCATGGTTGATGAGTCAAAGTAGAATTCAATATCAGGTCATACTCTCCCCAGTGTTAATGCCACGACAAAGCCGCGTCTATTTGCCGAATAGAAATAGAGCGCGAAGGCCATCGAACGAATACACAACTGTGCCATTGATTTGAAGCGCTAAGTGATTCCCCATGATGCTCAGTCGTCGTTTCGAAGTGTTGAGGTTTGGTTGAGAAGTTCGCCCCGTTCAGCGGTTATTAGTTACCCCTCTCCTCGACCCTCTCACGCAAGTGGGTGTTGTAATAGCAAGTATATAAATTATATTTGATTCCATTCTGAGCCTAATACAACTAAACCGCAAAGGAGTGCAAAACCTTAGGTTTTGGTTTGAAAAACTTCGCTTTCAATATAGATGGCATTTGCCATCTGCCATCAAATAATCAAGATCTAACACATTGATAATAAGTTTAATTATCCGTACCCGCAGGGCCACTGCTCGCCTTAAGTTGAAGGCCATAGCATGCAGGGCAAATTCACATCGCACTGCTTTTAATCCTTTGCGCCTGAATCTTCTTAAGCCGTGACAGCATTTCAACTGGCTGAACACAGGCTCTACCATGCCTTGACGTTTGCCGTAGATTTGACGATTTTCAGGCTCTCCAACTTTTGCGATACCCTCCGTAGGTTGCGGGTGAGCGGTGCGAACCCCAACATGTCCAGCCATCAACTCGTGTGGTGTCCTCCGTTGTGAGAGTGGGCCAGGGAGAGGGGACATAAATCGCGTAAGCGTAGCTTAAATCACTAATCAAATCGTTACGGCGCTTCGTAGAAGTGCATGAAAAGAATTTTTCCAAAATTCGGGACATACAGATATGCAGATTGGGCAAAGCGCCACTTTGACAGATAGCATGCCTGGGCGATACAAAGCCGTACGGAACCTATTGGCGAATATTCTGACCTGTTTCAAGCATCAGATCAGCGGATACTTGGAGACAGCTACCACTTAGCGATATACTACAATCTTCAAAAGTAAGAAATACCACACAAGGTCAAGCTATCCACGCTACTTACAAGCATCTGAACCATTGGATACATGAGACAAGCTGGTTGATTTGCAATAGAAAGCAAACATAAGAGCAGGAACCAGGAAAAAATCTGCCAGCAGAGCCAGTAGAATTACAGTTGCAGTAATGATCCCGAAGTTTGCAGTAGAGTTTAAATCCGCAGTCATCGCGACTACCATGCCAGAGGCTAATACCATACTGGTAATGAAGATTGCTCGCCCCGCCGAATGCAAGGTATCATTGATAGCCACACGAATATCTCCACAACGACCAAAGTGTCGTCTTAAGTTATGTAAAAAATGTATGGTATCATCAACAACCAAACCAATAGCGATACTACCTACTAACATATTTGAGAAATCGAATGGTAATCCCATCCAACCCATCACCCCCATAACTAAAATAATTGGGAACAAATTTGGTGCTATACTGATTAAGCCTGTTTTTACTTTTCCTATCAGAGCAATCATTAGAAAAGTAATAGCAACCAAAGCCACTCCATAGCTTTTCAGCATACTGGTTAATATGTCATAGACGGTTTCAACAAGCATTGGAGCTATGCCTGTAAAACTAATGGAATTATCTGGGTAAGTTAAGGCAAAATGGTCTTTGATTTTATTCAATACCGGTCTGATCTGTATCGCATCGGCAAATGGAATCATAATCGTAAAACGGACTTTTGAGTAATTATCATCTACCAGTTTATAAAGATCAGCAGCCGCACCCATTTCAAATAGCAATAACTCCTGTGCAATCAACTCGCGGCTATCGGGTATCACATAGTCAGCATCATTATTTGCATGCAGCGCCTTGTTCGCCTCTTTAAGTATGGTATGTAAGCTGATAATGTTACCAATACCTACAACTTCAGAACCAAGGCTTTTTATGGTGCCAACTGTCGCATCTAGACGATGTATGAGGTCAGGGTTGTAAAGGCCGAGCTTTTTACCTGTATCGATTGTTACTTCAATAGGGATAGAAGCACCTAGTACAGAATCAATTATTGTAGTATCGACCCGCACCTGACTATCCGCAGGAAACCAGTTTAACGCATTGTGAGAAAGCTTAAGCTGTGAAGCGCCCGCAATTCCAATAAGCAATAATACAAAGCTACCAAATAGGATTGTTTTGTATCGTGTACAACTCACATCTGCAATCCAATCTAGAATTTGATCAGCATATCCAACAATAACATTACTTTTACTCGGTTTTCGCATGGGGAATATGGCTATCATTGCTGGTAGCAATAAAATGGTATAAACAAATGCTAATGCAATACCAATAGGCGCTACTACTCCAAGGTGGGCGACAGGTGCCATATCTGCAAGTAAGAAAGAAGCAAAACCTATCGAAGTGGTTAGACTGGTCATCAGGATTGCAAGTCCATTACGACCCATGGAATGCGCAATGGCAGTTCTTTTATCACCACCGTTTTTTTGGTATTCCTGAAAAAACCCTGATAATAGATGTATCGAGTCCGCTATCGCGACGACAGTTAACAGGGTTGGCAAAATTGACGTAACGAGATCAATTGAAACAGTAAGCCACGCCATAGCACCTATTGTCGAAACAATCGTTAAAATCACGATGAGACTCGGGTAAATGACACCGCTGATTCGACGGAATAACAAGATTAGAAAAATCAGATTTACCAAAATCGATATCGGCCATAGCTCTGCCATTGTCTGCTCAACCGCTCGAGTTAGCGTATCAGTGATGACCGGGAAGCCAGCTGTATAGACAGGTAGTCCTGATGATTTATATTTTTCCAAAATAGGTAGCAATGCATCAATAATTTCAGCATATTCAGCGGTGCTGACATATTTTATTTCTGCATCTTGGTTAGGATCTGTAGCTTTTACATTTCGAACAGCCACAGGCTCAATGTCGATAAAAGTAAAACGACCATCTTTCGAAACTAAATAATTTTGATAAAACTGGTTACTCATGGCTTTTTGTTTCAAAACCATAAGCTGCGCTTCAGATTCAGGGATTATTTCAATGAAATCTTCGATAATCAGCTCATCATCCAAGCCATATGTATTTCGCACATTCAATAAGCTGGTTACCTTTTTCAAATGCGGGACTTTATCTTCTATTTCTGTCTGCAATTTATGCAGCGTCTGTAAAAATGATGAAGCAAAGACTTCGCTGGGCTTTAAGCCGATGATGATATGATCATCTTTGCCAAATTGCTTACGGAACTCATTGTATTCAATGCGGACAGGATCATCTTTGTGATAGAAAGCGTCATTTGAGGTATCAACTGTCAGGTCTGAAAGTTGAAAGAGTAAGAAAATTGTCAGCCCCAGAACAAAAGCTAACGCAGGATATCGTAACTGGAAAACTCGTAATCCCAGCTGAAAGAACAGAGACTCAAATGCGTCTCTAATATTAGATAATTTACTCATACTTACGCTCAATTCCCTGTGAACATATTTTACGATGACAAATACAGAGGACATTTCCGCCAAGTCTTTACATTGACCAGCATCAATAACGGAGTATAGGTAATATCATGCAACCCCGATACATATCAAGATGGAAAACTGGGCGCGAGAAGCGCTGTAAGTATCCAGCTACCTCTTAGCATTACCCACAAATACACGATAATCCTCGACCATATCCATCAAACGCTACCTACCAGCCCACAAACTGATCATACCTGGCGGAGGATCAGTTCGTCTACCAATACAGCTGATTAACTTGCAATCCAAATGAAAACTTCAACAACAGTTGAAGGAGTCCCTGGTAAATTATTCGTCTTATGGCTTTTACGGTAAAAAATCTCCTATTCTTCATAATGATTAATGGTATTTGTTCTTCCTAAACACAGCCCGACATGCACCTGGAATACTTCACTCGTATCTATATCCAACGCCTGACTTGCTTTTGGTAGGCTTGATAGGCTGTGCCGAAGCGACGCATCAAGTAAGCTTCCTCCCGAGCAACCACATAGTAGCGCACGACCAGCACAACAGGCAGTAACAACAACACCATCCAGCCATTCAGAAAGATAAGACCAAGCCCCAGTTGCAGAAGGATCAAAGAGAGATAAAGAGGGTTTCTCGTGAAACGGTAGGGACCGCAAGCCATTAACTGATTGATCGGCTGATTTGGCGCCACAGGATTATCCAACACATGGAACTCCCGCATACCCCACAGAGTGATGATAAGTGAGATGCCACTCAGTACCGCACCAAACCACTGAAGCATTGCCAACTGAGGTAGCGAAAGTGGAAAATATACCCCAATCGCACCCCCCATCGCCATGCTCAGTATATGTATTACTGGGGGTGGTATAATCACATTCGCATGATCCTTTGACATATCACTTCCTGCTTTTTGTCGCGTCGATCCTATCTCGCCGTAGCTTGTTGAAAACACTAAAATCCCACGGCCTTAACGCCAACATCAAACTCGTGCCCTGCCGCTGGGAAAGGGGCAATGCACCATCTTCCTGGTGGAGTCGATTGAACTCTACAGATAGTCGCTTCAAATGCCGCAACATGCTCAACCTTGAGTTCTCTGACAGTGAGCCATTGGTGAAGATCAATGCCTCATCTGCCTGCTGAAATTTTGCGTTTAGAAACTCAGGCTGAGCATAGGTCTGAAAAAACAGCTGAATCGGCCCGTTGGTTCGCCAGGTAAAATTTTTGTCCACCACCAATTTGAAACGGTTGAGGGGTAAGAGCTCAATGATTTTCAAACGATCCAGCATCGCAAGCAGCTGGGTCAGCTCAGTCTCCGTGAAACGGTACTCGGCCAAGATCTGCTCATACTGCCAATGGTTGAAGATACAGATTGCCACCAACAGGAGTTTGCTGTTGCCGACCATCTCTCGCTCTTGATCTTCAGTCAGCATGGTGATGCGCTCTCGCCCTTCAACCATGATCTGCATCAGATCGGAGAGCTCAAGATCAACCAGATCACAAACCTGTTCCAATCTCGATACGGAAAAGCTTCGCTCAGCGAACAGACGCTTGACGCTGTTTTCTGACAGCTCCAATCGTTCGGCAACCTCACGGTAGGTGATCCCCTTGGCGCGTAACTCATGCTTTAAGGTCTGCAGCAGCTCAACAACTTGACTCATACCCTATCCAGCCACAAAAGACTCAATATACAGTACTTTTCGTCTTAAAAGATAGTGCTTTTCACGATTTGGTTTATTTATTTAAACCCTAGCTCTACTGTTTCCCTATCTCCGCTGTGGAGAGTCTTTTTCAAAAATGGAGTTTTAGTATGTTCATGCTAACGAAACAGTTTAAATATTTACTCTTTGGTGTGTCGCTTTTCGCGGCCCAAAGCGCCACCTCCGCCGGCCTGATGACCCCAAAATCGGGCGATTTACCGGAACTGGAGATCAAGCAGCACCATGTCGATGTGACCATCGAGGATGGTTATGCCATCACCTCTGTCGAACAGCTCTTTTACAATCCAAACGACCAGGAGCTCGAGGCCATCTACTCATTTCCGGTGCCGGAAAAAGCCTCTGTCGGCGAGTTCACTTACTGGATTGATGGTCAACCGGTAACCGGAGAGCTTGTCTATATCCAACCCACCCATTTGGATAGCGTCATTGGACGCTATGTCTACCCCCTGGAAGAGGGTGGCGTTGATGAGGAGAAAATGGCCTTCTGGAGCTATAACGATGTGGTGAGTGAGGCGTTTAGTTTCGATCTGAAATTACGCTCCTCCTACCCGATCGACAACATGAGACTGCCACAACACCCGCAGGCGTCTGCAACCGCCAGTTCGCCACAGGAGTGGCTGGTCTCCCTGCATAACGGCCAAGCCACAACTCAGTCAACAACGCAACAAGAAGCAGAAGCAGCACCTCAAACCACGCCCGCAATCATTCACAAACTGGACAAAGACATTGTGGTCTATTGGCGTCATCAACAGGGACTACCTGGCAGCGTTGACATGGTCACCCATAAAGAGCCCGGCCAGGACCGGGGAACCTTTATGCTGACCGTTACCCCCGGTGACGACCTGGCCGTGATTAATGAAGGCCGGGACTGGGTCTTCGTACTCGACCTCTCTGGCTCTATGGCGGGTAAGTACCAAAGCCTGATTGAAGGTGTCAAGAAGGGCTTGGCGCGACTCTCTGATAAAGATCGGTTCAAGATCATACTCTTCAATGACAACGCTAAGACGCTTACCTCGGGCTATGTTCAAGCGACTGGCGAGAATGCCAAACGCTATATCGATAAGCTTGAAAACATCTCACCAAATGGCAGCACCAATCTCTATGCGGGTGTAGAGCGAGGCATCAAGGGCCTTGACTCCGATCGCTCCAGCGCCATCATTCTGGTGACCGATGGTGTGGCCAATGTAGGCGTTACGGAAAAGCGAGATTTTCTTAAGCTGCTGGAAAATTATGATGTGCGGCTATTCAGTTTTGTCATGGGTAACAGCGCCAATCGACCACTCCTGGAAGGCATGACAAAAGTCTCCAATGGCTTTTCGATCAACATCTCCAACAGTGACGATATCGTTGGTCAACTGATGCTGGTGACCGATAAGCTAACCCACGAAGCACTGCACGATATCGATGTCACTATACGCGGCGTCAAAGTCAAGGATCTGACTCCGGATCAGATCGGCTCTCTCTACCGAGGCCGCCAACTGATCCTGTTCGGCCACTACTGGGGCGATGGCATGGCGGATGTGACCATTGAAGGCAAGATCTCGGGACAGCAAAAAACCTATACGAGTCGTTTCGAGTTTCCCAGTCAGAGTACCCGCAATCCAGAGATTGAAAGGCTCTGGGCCTACGCCACAATTGAGGCACTGCAAAACAAGATCGACTATCTCGGCGAGGATGCGGACTCTCGACAAGCGATTGTCGATGTCGCTCAAGAGTATGGCCTGGTCACCGACTACACCTCGATGGTGGTGGTCAGAGAAGAGCAGTTCCAGCAGCACGGCATCGATCGCCACAACCAGGCACGCGTGACTAAAGAACAGACAGCACGCCAGCAGCGTGCCGCCACACCGGTCGCCAGCAACCGAGTCGACACTCAGCAGCCTATGTTCAACAAACCCCGCGCCTACCCATCACATGGCGGAGGCGCACTGGGCCCCTGGTTGCTCCTACTGTTGATCCCGCTACTGAAAGCACGTCGCCAGTCTAATCATTAACCACCACCTTCTCTGGCCGGACTTTGTCTGGTCAGAGCACGGCTACCCCTTGAACCTAAAAAAATCAGTTGACCGCTCCATTCTGCTATCGAGGTCTTGTTGGACGATAACCAGAGAAGAGAAAAAATTAACGATTAGATGGCATAATCCAGCACCAACCCGATAAACACCACCAGACCAAACCGATTATTGTTGAGAAAGGCCTCAAAACAACCCTTCGGATCACGACCCCGGGTCAACCATTGCTGATAGAGAAACAACAGCGCTGCAGCGGCGAGCCCCAAATAATAGATCACTCCTCGACCACTCATCAGACCGATCACGACCAGCAAACCGATCATTATCCCCTGCAATAGACCGACAATCAGGTTGTCGTAACGACCGAACAGAATCGCGGTGGACTTTACGCCAATCTTAAGATCATCCTCCCGATCCACCATGGCGTACTGGGTATCGTAGATCAGCGCCCAGATGAGGGTCGAGATAAAAATCACCCAGGTGATCAACGGCAGACTCTCCGTGAGCGCCATGAAGACCATTGGTACAGCCCAACCGAAAGCTGCCCCCAACACCACCTGAGGCAGGTAGGTATAGCGCTTCATAAAGGGATAGAGTGCGGTCAGTCCCAACGCCACCACAGAGAGATAGCGGGTCGGCCAGTTGAGAAAAATCAGCAGACTTGCAGCGAACAAGGATAACACCAGAAAAACCCAAACCGCTTCTTTTGGTTGGATCAAACCACTGGCGATTGGACGAGCTTCGGTACGGGCAACATGACCATCAAAATCCCGATCCGCATAATCGTTAATGGCACAGCCAGCAGAGCGCATGATGGCCACCCCCAGACTGAATACCAGAACCATCTCCCAGGGGGGCACACCCGCAGCGGCAATCCATAACGACCAGAGGGTTGGCCAGAGGAGCAACAGAATGCCAATGGGGCGATTCAAGCGGACCAGCAACCCATAGCGCCTTAACTTTTCCCACCACCCCACAGACCGAACTGGCGGTAGATCCATGTTGGCCTCGCTGCTCATCGCGCCACACTCCTCTCCATCGGCAGCTCTGGCAGAAACAGCTCATTCACCAGAATCGGTCGCTTCGCCAAATAGAACAGTGTACGTCTTCCCCATAGAAATTCCGGCTGATGCTCAAGATACTTACAGGCAACATCGAATAGGGTATGCCCCGGTGCGAGCCGCGCAAACAGGGTATCGCCACGGATGACCTTTGGATCGGAAAACAACACGGCGCCCAGGGGCTTTTCGCCCAACAGCATCAGCCGTCGTGCAGGTCCTTTGAGAGTTGAAGCGGGAATCAAGGTCCGGGCAAACACCCAGGGAGCGTCATCACAGATCAGCACCACATCGCGCACCATGGCCAGCAGCCCCTGGCGCATCTGCAGCGAATGTCGTTCGCTGGTGAGCGGCCGCCCCCAGCCCTGCTGCTGCAAAGAGACGCGAAAGCGGCCACTACCACAGCACTGAATCACCCGCCGGGTAAGCGATCCGGTATCGCGCAACCAATCCTGAGCCTCTGGCGGGACGCCGCTGTAGCGGCGTTGCGACCAATCGCTCCAATGGGGTTCCAGAAGTGATCTCTTACTGCTTCGCTGTCTCAAGCTTAGTTCCTTAAAAAAGGCAATTATGGCACAGCACGCAAGCCGTTGACGAACATCAGTAAGCGTTGTGAGTCAACCTCTACTGACGGTTCATGCTCTACAAACCAATCTCGCTCATACCCGCCCATAATCAACCCGCTCACCCAGCCAGCGTTTGACCAGTGCTGAGGCAGCCAGCGGATCCTCTTTGAGAACCATGACGGCCCCTTCTCGAACATCATCCAACATCTCCTGATCGCGGATCAGATCGGCAATCCGTAACTGCATCTCCCCGGTCTGACGGGTGCCGAGCACCTCGCCAGGGCCACGCATCTCCAGATCTTTCTGGGCAATCAGAAAGCCGTCCCCGGTTTCACGCAGAATGGCCAAACGCTGTTTTGCCTGCTGAGAGAGGGGGGATTGGTACATTAACAGGCAGTGACTCTCAGCACTGCCACGCCCCACCCGGCCGCGTAGCTGGTGCAACTGAGCCAGCCCCAGACGCTCTGGATTCTCAATAATCATCAAACTGGCGTTGGGCACGTCTACCCCCACCTCGATCACCGTAGTGGCCACCAGCAGATCCAGTGCCCCGGATTTGAATTGCCCCATCACCTGCTCTTTTTCATCCGGCTTGATTCTGCCGTGAACCAGGCCGATGTTAAGCTCTGGCAGAGCCTCGACCAACAGTCGTTCGGTCTCTTCCGCCGCTTGACACTGCAGCACGTCAGACTCGTCAATCAGAGTACAGACCCAATAGGCCTGACGCCCTTCGGCGCAAGCGGCTTTGACCCGCGCCACCACCTCATCACGTCGGCTACTGGAGAGCACCGCTGTTGTAACCGGCTTACGCCCCGGCGGCAGACCATCGATCACCGACAGATCGAGATCCGCATAAGCGGTCATCGCCAGGGTTCTTGGAATCGGCGTGGCGGTCATGATCAGCTGATGGGGAGTGCGATTCTGCCGTCGTCCCTTCTCCTGTAGCGCCAAACGTTGATGAACCCCAAAGCGGTGCTGCTCATCGATCACCACCAGCCCAAGATCATGAAACGACACATCATCCTGAAACAACGCCTGGGTACCCACCACCATCTGCACCTCGGCTGTTTCAATCTGCTGCAACACTTGCTCTCTCGCCCGCCTTTTGAGCCGCCCGGTCAACCAGGCAATCTCAACACCCAAGGGCGTCAGCCATTGGCTGAAGTTGTGTAGATGCTGCTCTGCCAGCAGCTCAGTCGGCGCCATCAGGGCAACCTGACCGCCTGCCCCAATCGCCTGCAGTGCCGCCAAGGCGCTGACCACAGTTTTTCCTGAACCCACATCCCCCTGCACCAACCGCTGCATCGGCCTGGACAATGCCAGATCCTGTTCGATCTCACCCACCACTCTCATCTGAGCGGCGGTCAGACTGAAAGGCAAGCTGTCGAGCAGATTCTGTTTGAGTCGATTTGCCACCGGGTAAGCCGTGCTTTTAATCCGCCGATGTTCCGCCCGCACCGTCAGCAGACTGATCTGGTGGGCCAGCAACTCCTCGAAAGCAAGCCGCTGTTGGGCTGGATGCTCACCATCAAGGAGCCGCTGCTGATCCACATCCGGTGGAGGCCGATGCAGAAAGAAGATCGCCTCAGGCAGACTGGAGAGCTGAAAACGCTGCAACAATTTCTCAGGCAACAACTCTTGTAGGGCTGCCGGTGTTTGGGAGAGCCGTTCGAGGGTTTGCTCGATCAAGCCTCTCAAGGTCAGTTGATGCACCCCTTCGGTGGTCGGATAGACTGGTGTCAAAGCGTCTTCAACCATCAGCGGCTGATCGGTTGAGATTCGTTGATATTCCGGATGCACCATCTCAAGGCTATTCGGGCCATTGCGCACTTCGCCAAAACAGCGAAGCCGCACCCCTCGGGAAAGATTCTGACGCTGTGTATTGCTGAAATAAAAGAAGCGCAAAAACAGACTGCCGGTGCCATCGGTGAGGTGAACCATCAACGAGCGTCGCCGCCCGAATTTAATCTCTGCACCCGGGTTCTGTCCTGATAGCGCAGTGGTAGATGGAATAGCACATCCTGCAAAGTGGCTATACCCAGTTTCGCAAGCTTTTCGGCACTCCTTGCCCCAACCCCTTTCAGCAGGGTAACTGATTGGTCTGCCAGACTTTTCTGCTCAGTATCCTTTTTCAATGTAACTCGCTTTGCTGCTATATAAAGGTAAGGGCCGGGGAAATCAATAATCTCCAATCTTGCTTGTCTTTTGCCCCGGCTTGGTTGTTGCACAAAGGGTCACGTAGAGCGGCTATGCTCCCCTTTGTGCGCCTAGAGTCCAGGACAAAATCCAGCGCAATCTTTGGATGATTATTTATCTCCCCGACCCTAAACTGTTACCCCATCCCCATGGTTCGGCGCAGTTCAGGTTGAACTCAACCATCCATGTCGGGCAACATTTTCATGCAATCTTTGAAAAATATGAACCCGGAGTAAAGCGAAAATGGTGACACAGGAGACATTCAGTGTTCAAACCCATGGCCGAGAGACGATCAACATCACCCATCAAATAAAAACACTGGTAGATCAATCTGGCATCCATAGCGGGATCTGTCAGCTCTTTCTGCGACACACCAGCGCCTCGCTGATCCTCTGTGAAAACGCCGATCCTGATGTGCGCTCAGATCTGGAGCGCTACCTTTCCAGACTGGTCAAGGATGGAGACCCGATATTCCAACATACCATGGAAGGAGCGGATGATATGTCGGCGCATATCCGTACCATCCTGACCCACAGCGACCTCAGCCTGCCGATCAGCAATGGGTGTCTGGCATTGGGTACCTGGCAGGGTGTCTATCTCTGGGAACACAGAACCCATCCTCACAATCGCCAAGTTATGATAACCCTGATTGGAGAATAAGCGGATCGCTGCGGTAAAGCGGAAAGCCATTAAACCAATGCTTTGGTAATGCTCACTTATCCAGCTTCACCTTTCCGCCGAACAGCCTACCCACCAGGCTGTTTTTGGATTTTGCCATCCACTCTTCCCGTTCGCCTAACAACGTCTTGGAGAGATTGACCAGAGATTGAAGTGTTTTGGTGTTGGCGATCTGCATCCGGATTTCAGTCTGTTCAGTGGCGCTGTTCCAGGGCCCCCCATTGTGCTTGCGGATAAAACGGACGACCTGATGGTGGAGTGCATTGCGCAAATGAGCCACCAGATCCTGTTCCGCTTTTTTCGGATCCCGGCCAACCAGTTCATGGATATGCTTTTTTACCTGTTGGGGGTTGACCAATTTAAGGGTCACACAATCATTGCGCAGTAGATGCTCCATCTCTGAACGCTTATCCTTGAGCCGCTCACCCATCGACTTTGCTTCAGGCACGTAGCCGGTTGCTTTTGTAGACTTACTTTTGCTGGCAGCTTCTACTGCTTGCGGTGGTTCTTGGTCTGCCTGGTTCCGTTGAGCTTGCTGAGTCCCTATGATGCGCTCCTGTTCAGCTGGATCGGTCAGTTGAGCAATCTCCTGCTCCAACCATTTGGCCTTTTCGTTCAGAACAGCATAGAAATCAGCAACGGTGCTTTCAGTTGGCAACAGATCCAGTATGGCCTCTTCAACCTAGTTAAGGATGCTGGGATCGGTGATGCCGTGAGACTGACAGATGACTAATGCCCGCCCTCTGATATTCACCTGCATGATCTGCTGAAGATTCTCACTCATCAGGTCTCAATGATCCCTCTGGGCTGTTATTCTGATTTTTACTGCACTCGTGTAGTGTCCTATATAAAGCGTGCATTTAGAAAGCCACTCAAGCCGCGAGTGCAAGGCGCAGCCCGCAGGGGATGGCTGTGCCCTTTCCAAGGGCGGCAACGCCGCAATCGTGGCTTGAGTGGCTTGCCGCAGGGCGAGGCAAGGGATTTAAGCTCAATTTCATGATAGGCCTTGTCTAAATGTATGATTTATATAGGACACTAGGAGTCAATCTCCATAATAGCATCCATTTCCACGCCTGCATCTTTTGGTAGGGCGGCCACTCCGATCGCCGCCCTGGCAGGATAGGGTTCGGCAAAGTAGTCCGCCATCACCTGGTTGACCACTGGAAAGTGGCTTAGATCGGTCAGAAACACATTCAACTTGGCCACATCGGCAAGGGTACCACCCGCCGCTCTCGCCACCGCCTGCAAGTTATCGAAGACCCGTCTGATCTGTTGTTCAATATCCCCCTCAACCATCTCCATGGTTTCAGGCACCAGGGGTATCTGCCCCGAAAGATAGACAGTCTGACCAACTTTTACTGCCTGGGAATAGGTACCAATCGCCTGGGGCGCCTGATCGGTACGGATAATTTCACGACTCATGAGAAACTCCTCTGGATGTTGACGGGCCTGTCCAAGACCCTTGGTGATATTGATCGGATGTCTAAAGGCTATTTAAGACGGCTGATTCGCATGACTGAGGGAAGTGAACGGACCTGACGCATGATTCTAGCCAGATGCAATCGGTTCTTTACAGTGATCACGAATACCAGGGTTGATGAGAGCCCGTCCCGCTCCTCGGAACCGACATGCTCAATATTCGATTCCTGTTGGGAGATAACTGAGGCCACAGAGGCTAAAACACCACGCTGGTTACCGGACTCAACCTTGATCTTGGTTGCGAACTCACCCTCAACCTCGGCCTCCCATTCAGCCTCGATCCATTTGTGACCATGTTTCTTGTAATCCCCCAGATTTGGGCAGCCCTGTCGATGAATAACGATACCCTTACCAGGATTGAAAACACCAACAATCGCATCATCGGGTATCGGCCAACAACACTTGGCAAAATTTACCACCATACCCTCGGTACCCTTGATTGCAAGAACAGCCGCGGGCTCGGTATCTTGAGTGTTCGCCTCGTTGACAGCCGGGACCATCTCCTCGCCTGCCAGACGACGTGCTACCAGCAGGGGCATATGGTTGCCCAGTGCGATTCCAGCCAGCAGAGCCTGCAGATCTTCCAATCGAAACTCCTCCACTATCTGGTCGATTTGCTGCTGATCGATGTCGTCGAGTTTGAGATTGAGCAGATTCAGCTCTCTCTCCAACAGACGCCGTCCCAGGCTGACCGCCTCCTGTTCCTGCAGGTTTTTCAGATAGGACCGGATGTTGGCCCTGGCCTTGCCGGTAACCACGAAATTGAGCCATGCCGGGCTTGGCCCGGCGGTTTCTGAGTTGATAATCTCCGCGGTCTGACCGTTATGCAAGCGGGTGCGCAAAGGCACAAGCCGACGATCGACCCGTGCTGCCACACAGGTATTCCCCACATCGGTATGCACACTGTAGGCAAAATCGACCACTGTAGCCCCTTTGGGTAAAACCATAATCCGACCTCGCGGGGTGAACACATAGACCTCATCGGGAAACAGGTCGACTTTTACATGCTCAAGAAACTCCATAGAGTCTCCCACTCCCTGCTGCATCTCCAACAGGTTCTGCAGCCAATCAGAAGCGCGTGACTTGACCCACTGCCCGCTGGCCTCACCGGTTTTATACATCCAATGGGCCGCAATCCCCGACTCAGCCAGTTTATCCATCTCTTCTGTACGGATCTGAATCTCAATCGGGATACCCTGAGGGCCAAACAGCACGGTATGCAGAGACTGATAACCGTTCGCCTTGGGAATCGCGATATAGTCTTTAAACCGACCTGGCATCGGCTTATAAAGGTTGTGTACAACCCCCAACACCCGGTAGCAGGTGTCGACTTTGTCGACGACGATGCGAAAAGCAAATACATCGACCACTTCCGAAAAGCTGAGTTTCTTCTCAACCATCTTCTTATAGATACTGTAGAGATGCTTCTGCCGCCCATAGACATCCCCCTGAAAATCCTCTTGTTCGAGACGGGTACTCAGTGCCTGCTCCACATTCTCAATCAACTCCCGATGATGACCACGGGCGTCGGCAACCGCCCTTTTCAACGCTCGGTATCGCATTGGCCAATAGGCGGCGAATCCCAACTCTTCGAGCTCAAGCCGCATGCTATTGATTCCCAACCGGTTGGCGATGGGTGCAAAGATATCCAAGGTCTCCTTGGCGATGCGTCGGGATTTATCAGGTCGCATCACCCCAAGGGTGCGCATATTGTGTAATCGGTCAGACAGTTTGATGAGAATGACCCGAATGTCCTTGGTCATCGCCAACAACATCTTGCGCAGACTCGCTGCCTGGGCCTCTGCCTGGGAGTTGAAATCGATCTTGGAGAGTTTACTGACCCCATCCACCAGTTCGGCGATTTCCCCATCGAAGATATCTGCCAGCTGCTCCTTGGCGGTGGGGGTATCCTCAATCACATCATGGAGTATGGCAGCCATCAGACATTTATAGTCCATGCGCATGGTGGCGAGGATGCGCGCCACAGCCACCGGATGATAGATATAGGGCTCACCGGTTTTTCGATGCTGCCCAACATGGGCCTCGGCACCAAACAGATAGGCACGATAGACCTCCCGGATATGATTCGGGGAGAGATACTCTTCCAGGTAGGCACACAGATCACTGATCAGAAAACGGGGGGTTTCCTGGTCTTTTTCCAAGATGCCTAAAGGGTTGTTCATTCGGCCACTCCAAAAACACAACTATGGAGAATTTTGTGCCTATTCAACCCTGAGTTGCAAGTCAATAGAGAGGAAAAAATGGTGTTGCGGCCATAAAGGCCGCAAGCGGGGAAAGAAATTTATTGATTTGGTGCCATTGGTGAGATATCAACATCCATGATCGCTTCATCCAGAACAACCTCTTCATCGGCAAGTTGCTCATCCACGTCCTTATGAGAGATCAGACCATCAGCAATCTCTCGCAGCGCCATAACCGTGGGTTTGTCGTTCTCCCAGGGTAGTAGCGGCTCGACACCATTGACCAGTTGACGGGCCCGTTTTGTGGCAAGTAGCACCAGATCAAAACGGTTATCCACAAATTCCATGCAATCTTCAACTGTTACACGCGCCATCGTTTTTCCCCACCGGAGTTAAGTTCAAAAGGCCCCAAGACCATGAAAAGGAGTGGAATCATAAACCAAGTTCCCTGTAAAGCCAATTTTCCGGCTCCATACGCTTACAGACGCCCGGAAAAAAACCTGCCGGCGGCTCCCCCAGGTTTTCACGGAACATGGCGATGAACGCACTGGGGCTGCTATAACCCAGCTCATAGGCGACCTCGGTCATAGGGGCGCCATTCCCCAATCGGTCGATCGCCTCCAGCAACCGCAAACGACGCCGCCAGGCGCCAAAGCTCATCCCCAGATGGCGGAGAAACAGACGTCCCAGGGTTCTTTCGCTGGCCCCGATCTGCGCCGCCCACTCGCTCAGCGTCCTGTTATCCGCAGGATTGGCGAGCATAAGATCCGTTACCCGACGGATCCTGGGCTCACTGGAGAGGGTGAGCACCGGCCGCTTGGCATCCACAACGAATCCCACATGGTTCCGAGGGTCAACTGTCTGTTTTTCGTAATTCATTGTCATATTATAGCTATTACGCCAATAGATTTTGAACGCATAATAGCCCGATGATAATGAACCCGACACAGATCAGGCAGCGCCCAGAGATTTTATTAATGCTGATGGCGATCGCCGTACCGCTGAGTTTTGCCGCTTGGCAGACTCTGTTGAACAATTTCGCCATCGAACGGGTGGCTTTTACAGGTCAGGAGATGGGGGTACTGCAGAGCCTCAGAGAGATACCGGGGTTTCTCGCCTTTGGTGTGGTCTTCTTACTGCTTCTGGTGAGAGAACAGAAGCTCGCCTATATCTCGTTGGGACTGCTTGGACTGGGTACCGCCCTGACCGGCTTTTTCCCCTCGGTGATCGGGCTCTACATCACCACGGTGATCATGTCGCTGGGATTTCACTACTACGAAACCCTACAAACCTCTTTGGCGCTGCAGTGGACCGACAGCTCCAACTCGGCTGAAGTGCTCGGCAAACTGATCGCCGCTGGCTCATTTGCGTCGATTCTCACCTTTGGTCTGATCTGGTTTGCGGACAATCTGCTGCAGCTGGACTATGCGTGGATCTATCTATTGATGGGCGGCCTTACTCTAATGATTGCTCTGCTCTCCTGGCTGAGCTTTCCCATCTTCCCGCAGCAGACCGAGCAACATAAACATATGGTACTGCGTAAACGCTATTGGTTGTTCTACCTGTTGACATTCATGTCGGGTGCACGCCGCCAGATCTTTGTCGTGTTTGCCGGTTTTCTGATGGTTGAGAAGTTCGGCTACAGCGTCTCTCAGATCGCCATGTTGTTTCTGATCAATGCGGCAATCAATGTCTTTCTTGCACCACGCATCGGTCGCCTGATCGGGCGGATTGGGGAGCGCCGCGCCCTGCTGATCGAATACGGTGGACTGATCCTGGTATTCGCGGGTTATGCGCTGGTTGAGGACACCATAATCGCCGCCGGCCTCTATATCATTGACCACCTCTTCTTCGCCATGGCGATCGCGCTGAAAACCTATTTTCAGAAGATTGCCGACAAACAGGATATCGCCTCAACGGCAGGCGTCAGCTTTTCGATCAACCATATCGCTGCGGTGGTGATTCCGGCTGCGTTCGGTATCATCTGGATGAGTTCACCCGCCTTGGTGTTCTATGCGGGTGCGGCGATGGCAGCCATCTCCCTGAGCCTCTCCCTGCTTGTTCCCGCAGCACCCAGCCCAGACAGGGTCAGCCGTCTGGCCTATTCCAGTGCGGCTGGTAATATGGATTGACCCTGTCAGAGATCAGTAGAGATATTTGATCTCATCGTTGACGAAGGTATAGCGAGGCTGTTTATACCAACCATACAATAAAGACCATCTTGGCTCTTTGTGTACCTTGGATTGGTAGATCTTCAACTGCCCGGTTTTGTCATTCATCCAGAAATCAAGATCATAGAGCTTATCCGGCTCGCCAAGCACATGAAAATCTGTGCAGGCAAAATAGATGTCACTTCCGATCTGCCTGACCGGGTCATGTATACGGACAAATCTCAGCGCAAGCTGTTCGCCGGTCTTATCATCCCGTAGACGAAAAACCCCATTCTCATCCACCACATCCTCAATGTGCTGCAGCATGGTTGACTTGATATCTTCAACATAGTAATTGCGCTTTTCAGCAGTTGGATCAGCGGATTCTTCAGCCAGGCAAGCCCCTGTAGAGAGTCCAGTCAAACCAATCATTAGCAGATATCTCAACATGACACACCAGCCTATTCAGCAGCCGGTTTACCAGCATGCTCTTTCTTCTGCATGACCTTAGCGCCATGTTCTTTGACTTTTTTTACCTCAGCTTCCATAGCCTCCACCGCCTTACCATCCTGTTCGGCAGCCTGCTCTTTACTCTTCATAGCCTTACCACCATGCTCAGCAGCTTTGCCGGCATGCTCAGCGGCGAGAGCGGTCATAGGAATCAGTAACAATAGAGCTAAAATTTTTTTCACACGAAATCTCCTCACTCGGTATTGGATTTTGTTTTCACTCAAAACGGAATAAAACGAACAGTTCGCCAGAGCCAAGAATATCATTCAGTCAAACCCATATTTCTTCGACTGAAAGGTTCGCTCAGCCAGGCCCTGAAGGAGAAGGATAGCTCCCGTGCTTCAGGTAAGCCGATATTGTCTACAACAGTGTTAGCTTTCTCGTTCTTCGGCATTTGGTTGTAACTGCCAAACAGCGGATCCCAGAAACTGAATATAGTGGAAAAGTTCGCATCCCCGTAGGCCCGCTCAACCCGGTGGTGGGAAGTATGAAAACGGGGAGTGACAATAATTTTGTTTAGTATTCGTTCTACAGGCGTGGGCAGATCGATATTACTGTGATGAAACTGAGCACACAGACTGATCAAACCCTCAAAGACAAACCAGGCAATGGCCGTTGGCCCCCAAATGGCAATCCACACGGCTTTGGCGAAGCATGAGAGGAAAAGCTCACCCGGGTGAAAACGCAATGCAGTGGTGACATCCATCTCCGTGTCCGCATGATGGGCCTTGTGAAAACGCCATAGAAAAGGAGTACGATGATTCGCCCGATGCCAAAAGTAATCAAAAAGATCAAGCATGATTAGAGACATCACAATCTCCAACCAGCCATTCAGGCCGAGCCAACGAGAGATGCCCCAACCCTGTTGCTCCAAAAAAAGAACCAACCGCCCACCATCCAGGTCCAATTCCATAATTGATCACTCTCTGGTTAACTCGATTGGCGATTTCGCGTGATCTCATCACACTTTTTACCATTTTAGCGATAATGGCTCAGCAAAATGCAACAATTTTTGTCTGGGATTTCCACTTATCCTTTACAAACAAACAGAGGCCTGATTGGATTACCATCATCAGACAGATACAAAATCAGTATTGGCCGATGAAACACTGAAAAAGGTGAATTTCAATGCTCCCAAATAGCCCTACTTTATACCTTGTTTTATCCCTTACTGGTTATCCCGGACCAACTGACAAGACAAAAAATGTCAGATCTGATCCGACATTTTTCATCGCTGGCGGGAGTGAGTAGATGAACAGAGTATATTGGTTAATCTTTTGGCTGATCTGCACGCCACTATCCGCACTGGGTAGCCAATCCCCAATCCATCATCAAATCGATGTAAAGCTCACCCCCAAACAACAGACACTTGAGGTCACTGACCGGCTATCACTCAGCAAAATCACATCAAACCTACGGCCATGGCCAAGGGGTTGACCTTCCGCGGCGCGGTTTTCGGCCATGCCCTGAGAAACAGCCTGATTCCCATCGCCACCA
>JARRQD010000162.1:0-8234 GCA_037382205.1 Candidatus Thiodiazotropha sp. | reverse complement strand
ATGGGTGAAGAAGAGGTCTGGCTGCATGCGGAGAAAGACCAACGCATCGAAGTGGAGAACGACGAGTCCCACTGGGTGGGTCATGATCGCACCAAGACCATCGATCATGACGAGACCAGTCACATCAAGCACGACCGCACCGAGACGGTGGATAACGATGAGACGATCACCGTCCATAACAATCGCAAGGAGCGGGTCGATCACAACGAGACCATCTCGATCGGAGATAACCGAACCGAGGATGTGGGCAAGGATGAGACAATCTCGATTGGGGTGAACCGAAGCGAAACGGTAGGCAAGGATGAAACCACCGTCATTGGCCAGAATCGCAGCGAATCCGTTGGTAAGAACGAAACGATCATCATCACAGAGAATCGTAGTCAGAATGATACAACTTCGCAAAAACCTGATTGTCCGCTCCGAAGCGGGGGAAAATCTCTACTTTCGGTTTTACGATCCCAGGGTGCTGCGCGGCTACCTGCCCCTGTGCGGCCAGGGTCAGCTTTTAAAACTGATGGGTGAACCGATTGAAACCCTGTTTTGCAAAACCTACGATGCCCGAGGCCTCACCGTCTGTCGCGCCCATCTTGCCCCATTTTTACGTCGTATCAGCGGTACCCAACGAGACGCTCAAGCGTAAGATTCGGGTTGGTATCGGACGGGCCCGAAAAAACGGCCCGCACACCGACGACCAGCTCTGGGAGTATGTGTGCATCATGTTTGAGATCGTCCCCAACTTCGAGCAGGAGCTGGTACAACAGACCCGCAACCTGGAGAAAGCCACCCAGGAACTCGAATTGGGGTTGGCCCAGGCGGGCCTCTTGGCCGCCGGCATCGGCGACCCCACCCCAATCACCGACACCCTCAACGCCGGGATGAGTTTTTCCCGAGGCGAGGTGGTCGGCTTATCGCAACTGTATATCGGTCCCGCCCCGGAGATCATCGGGGCCGCTTCCGGAATTGAACTGGCCGTGCATAACTTCGTCAACGAATTCGCTCATAAAACCCAGCGATGGGATTGCGCCCTCGACCTGTTCGTCAAACCGGGGCGGTTTAGAGACTGGGATGTCACGTTAATCGAAATCAATCCCCTGATTCCCTGACCGACCCACTTCTGTTTTCCTGGCATGGAAACGATATGGACGGCTCTTTTCGTTATGTTATGAGCAAAGAAATTGCATGCTGATAAGAAAAGATTTTGGCGCTTCCCCAAATGCTGTTTCGTCAACGCCTATCTGGCTAACCGCTATCTCCTCGCGTCGCGATAGTCCTCTCTTTACGGCACGCTGCATGATCCCATCTATCGCGTTCCAACTCAGGTTCATCAGTCGTGATACCGCTGAGATGGAGGCTTCTTTCAGCCAATCAATCACGAGCGCCTCGAACAAAGACGTAAAACCTGAACCAGGCTCTGCCCAAGGCACAGACACGGTTACCACCCCATGAGCTTCACACTTTAGTCGGCTACCAGGATCGTCTTGTACTGACAGGTATCCAAATGTCTCCAGCGTTGCATTCGTAAGTCATAGCCGGGGGAGACCTTTCCACAGATAGGACAACAGTGTTTTGTCTCTTGGTCAGGCTCAACGGTTACTGTTACCTCGCCAGACGACACATCGAGCTCTACATCGGATACCTGCCAAGGGGTTTTGATACCCAGTATTTGGGCGTATAGGTCTTTATCTCTCATGGTGCATTTCGTTAACCTACCCACCTGATTTGGGGAAGAGCCACTATTCGAAAAAGTGAATTGTACGTATTATACCAAACCCAATTATAATCTTCAGTTTATTTGAAGCGCTACACTAGCATAGATACCTGTTAGTCCGATGGGTTTTGACTCATACTGGTAATGAGAATTTTATCCAGTTGAGAGTGGCCTTCACGTGGTGCGATGTGAAGCGTATGGCGACCCTTGGGAAGAGAATAGGTGCCCGCTAATGTCCAATTCCATTTTGAATAGGGCTGTTTTAAAGAAACTTCCTCCATCAATACTTCCTCCGCATCTTCCACCGTACCTTCTTTGATTCCTACAAAAAAGGAATCTCCATTCCCATTAGGCGCGTATCCCCTTAACCAGACATTCACGGTTTTGTCAGACGCTAGATTGAAGCCGTAGAGCGCATTGCCTTGACTTGGTGGCGTAGTGATTGTGCTGTTAGCCATGATATATCTGTCGAGTGATGCTGTAGTGTCGGTATAAACCATAAAGGGTGAAAAGTTCGCAAGCCCTTGTGCCGTTTCTGCTTCCAGCCAGATTTCATGGTCTGCCATATACCCGTCGATACCATACATATCCGGGTGATAATTCACTGAAGAACCTGTTGCTACAAGGATCTTATCCAGATTGGCGCCTTCTTCCTGGGAAGCGACTTGAATCGTATGAGATCCAGCAGAGAGCGTGATATTGGAATAGGGCTTTTTCCAAATCCACCTGCTGCAATCGTTAAACGACTGTTGTTTGAACGCTCCACCGTCAATCCTTACCCAGAATGAGCTTTCATTACCTGATGAACACATAGTTCTAAACCAGATGTTTGCAGGACCAGTACTTTTCACGTTGAAGGCATATTCAGCAATCGCGCTTGAAGATAGGTTGGAATCACTATCCAGTTCTTGATTTAAGGTAATATAGCTATCTGATGATGCGCTAAAGTCCTTCTTAACCTCGAGGGGGCTGAAAGAATTCTGCATGAAAGCACTCTCTGCCTCCAGCCAGATTTTACCGTCTCCAGATAAGCGGACAAATAGTGGGCTGTTGGTGATAGGAATCCCATAGTTGGAGGTGGTTCCCGCTTGTCCCACAAAACTCTCCGTGCGTTCAATGTTACCGGGAATGATCGTCCGATAGCCTCGATCAGTGTCCCAAATCATTTTTATAATATCGCCAGCGCGATTGAATGTTGCTTCATAGCGTGAACCCGTCTGAACCACGTTACCGCCGCCTGTGCCAGCGAGCCAGCGCATGGCCTGGGCCGCTGCAGCATAGCCGGGCTTGGGGGTGCCATCTTCGATCAGAAGTCGCCATCCACCATAATTGATAGAAAAAAGAAATACACCGTCGATATTTTCGGACTTAAGCAAAGCGAGTGAACGGGAAGAATACTGAGCTTGCTCCAGTTCGTTTACAAGACCTTGCCAATTATTAATCTTATTACTCGTCGCCCAACCGTACTCTGTAAACAGGATGGGCTTTGTGTCATACCCTTTTTCAACCATCCACTTCTTCATCCTGCGGACACGCTTAATAAAGTCGTCTTCCGGTAATTTATCTTTAGGTTTTTCTGAGGCAACACCAACATAGGGATGCATCGCTAGGCCATCTAATGGTTCAAGCGCACCTTTGATATAATAATCATTTAGCTGCGAAAATTTTAAGCGATCAAGATTTGCAAGTGTGGGCCCGTATACTTTAATTGCCGGGTTAGCGTCATGAAAGGCTTGGGCCACGGTCACGTGATACGAGGCTAGTTCCTCAACAGACCTTTTCCAAGTGCCGCTCGATGGTTCGTTGATTACCTCAATTGCGTAAATCAGCTTCGGATCCATACTTGACGCCACCCAATACATCATGTCATACAGCACATCCAGATCCAAAGGCTCATCTCCTTTATCCAACCAATCAGGTAAAGGATAAAGGCAGAGCACCCAACGCCGGTCATCAGAAAGTGCGTCAACAGCACCTTCTCCCTGAACGAAGCCATTAATATAAATCTTCCCTTCATCACCACCCCAATAAAAATCCCCGTCAGCTCTTCGTTTGATAGCCCTGAGATTGAGAAATTGCCGATCAAGTGAAGCCCCGGCCCTTGTCGGTAGATCCCCTGCTTGTTCTGGTCGTACCGTCATGAACGAGAGGGGGGATCTCTTTCGATCATATTCATTGTAGCTGCCGCCTAAAATCGTTGTGGTGGTTTCCCCTGTTCTCTCCTCCGATCCATAGAATACACTTGCCACAAGTTTCCAGTATCCTGCCGTCAGGCTTGTCACATCTGCTGAAGCCGTACCGGCGGATAGAATGATGGTTTTGTCTGGCATTATGTGTCCGTACGCATCCTCCACAAAAATCTGTCCACTTGTCATATTTTCGTAATCTGGAATGTGAAGGGTGACTACCTTCGAAGGATCATGATAATCAAATACATTACCCTTTCGAGTAGATGTAAAATACGGGATATCGGCCATACCGATCTTGACATTATCGACATAGAAGTTCCCGGTTAAATCACCGTTGTTGTAGTACGCCCACCGTATATAATTGTAATTATAGTATCTAGAATAGGTTTCTAGCCCTTTTTCGCTGTAGACCATATTCCCAGCAGAATCGGTGATAGTTAGGTCCATCGATTTTATATCGGATACATCCGGGGATAGAGTCAAATCAAAATGATACCATTCATTTAAAGCAAGAATCAGATCCCCCCCATTTGCATTAGTCAGGGTTACATAAATCGGTTTGTGATCTTTGTCTTTTCTGCCAGTATAATACTTAACGGTATGATCTTTATAATCATGTAAGAATAAATTTAGTCCCGGTTTATAATCTCCACGCAACTGAAATACGTGGTTTTCACTGTCGATATCCCTCATGTAATCGAAAGAGATCGCTACCTTTTGATATTTATTCGTTAGAGCAAAATTGATTTTTGCTTCTTGTACATTAGTCTCATCGGTCGTCTGATCGTTAAACCTCAAACTTTTCGAGTTTGAAGTTAACGCTGATTCTGGTCCTGAACGGTTCGGTGGGATATCTCCGCGAAGTTTTACCCCAGCGGTGTCAGACTCAAAATCCTGAGAATAAATAATCTCGGCCTTTAAAACCGGATCTACAAAAAAACTGCACATCATTGTCATGGTTAGCAATGCAATGTTGATATTTCTCATTGGATTACCTTAGTTAGCTTTCCCTTGCAATCCGAATACTTGTACGCCTCATAACTACACTCCAAGGGAACATTCTATTTGTGAATATTTCGGTTATCTAAAACGAATCATCTAGCTATATGTAGATAAACCAATAAAATCGCTCTACAAAAACAGGGTAAGTGTAATACACGCTTACCCTGTTCAGTATTGATACACCAACTGGGGGCTGGTTAGTTACCTGCCTCATACACCCGTATGTTGCTGAATCGACTCTCCGCCGAAGGAGTCGCCACTTCATCATGGTCATTGACGAATGTTAACCACCGCATTGCACCAGAGTAGTAGCCTCCAACCGGGATGACAAAGTGCTCTTGCCCGCTACCACTATACCTCCCTTCCGAGCTAATACCCCAGTGTTGAGTTCCATAGAGCTTAAAAGTACGTCCGCTATTGATCTCGTTATCGTTATCAAAGCCAATGCCGTGTATCTCACCTTGACTGTTACTCGAGAAATCAAATTCCAGCATTGTATTCGGCCCAATGACAAGATTGCCCAAATCCACTTTTTTCCATACATTGCCGGATAGGCTTAGTACCGTCCCGTTATCTTCGGTGTATGCTGTTCCTTGTATGTCTTGATCGCTGCCACCATAGCTGAGAATATTCGTTGATACAGTCTCACCATTAAGGTCGACACTTAGCTTGTTTGGTACGACATCTTGAACAAAACCATCGGGAGGGCCGATATAGCTGTTATTGATCTCTAGTTCATCAATTATAAAATATTTCTCTGGGTCATGAGGGTTTCCTGTATTGAAATAGCCACCAATAACATCTATGTGGCTAAACGGGGCACCACCGACCGGTGCCTCTAAAAATGGTAGCTCACGATATAGTCCGCTTAACTCACCATCCTGGGTATCAACATAGACTTTTATTATTCCTGTCATCATGTTCGCTTCAAGCTCAACAGAGATCCATTCCTCTGATCTACTATCAGGTCCAGGGGCAATCTTTAAAGGTTCATTTGGGCCTGGCCACCAACCTACTTGGGGATTTTCATCATGAGAATAAAACCTACATAGAGTATTATCGCAGGGTGCGTATGCGCGAAATTGACCTTCGTAGTCCTTTCCACCGATCATTGGCCTCTGACGAACTCCATTTCTATTTAAAACCAGCAGCTTTTGATAACCTATTAGGTTATAAAATTCAGGGCCATGGTAAATCAAGAAACGAACGTTCACCTGCTCAGAACCGTTATGGTTATTAAATTCTGTAAACTGACCAAGGGCACAATATTTGTCATCTTGTGTTGGTGGGTAAAACTTGGCACCACCACTTCCCTGCCAACCGCCATGACTCACCCATTCGTGCTGTGCCCCCCCGTTTGTCCAGACTATGTCTTGGTAGTTATCTGAATCAAAATCCTCATGAAACGGAAAAGTTAGAACATCCCGTCCGCAAAATCCTGCTGTTGGGTAGGTCAGAATGATACCAGAGAGTGCAAGTAGAAATGGTTTATATATTTTCTTCCCTGATAATGACGTAAAATTACTTGTGAAAGGCATTTACAAACTCCTTATGTAATGTAGCTGTAGACTGCGAATTGCAATCCAACATTTGCTGGCTGAATCAAGTTCCTTTAATTCAGTCAATACTTGATCTTCTGTACTTTAAACGAATCCTCCCTAGCTTCCAATCTAAATTTATATAGGTGCCATATCTAATCGATTATTTAATATGTATCTGATTTATTCCATAGGCTGATAACCCCTTACAAAGAAGCAATTGAATTATGATCTATTCGATATTTTATTAAGTGGGTTGGGATGAGGAACGAGCCCTAACCTACAGGTGAAGTCAAGCTTATAAATATAACCATTTGAACTTCTGATGTATGCTATCTCAAAAAGTGAAAAAGCTAAACATCTGCTATTATTTTCGACAGTTTTGTAAGTATAATTTAGGCAAATTATATGCCAGATAACTTAATGCATGTAAATACAGGGAGTTCTGCAATAGGTAAGAGAGAAGTCTATTTTTAATGTAAAATATTTCGACATATATTTAAGTATCTATCCTGGGATGCATAAGTATAGGAATGATAATCACAACCAAGGTAATTGAACTGCGTTGACCATGGGTCAATGGTTTCGAATCTATGGTAATAAAACCAGATAAAAGTCAATCTTAATCCATTCTTTCGCGGGGTGAGATGGCTACATTGTTCGTCTTAAGGCGTCGGAGAATTGATTTCATCACCTAACCATTTCTTCTTTTGCAATGTAAGCATTCGGCAAACAACAGGACCCCCTCCCAACTTGACTAATTGCTAACTTCAAAAGCCAGGGCAGTAAGGCAGCACGTTGTTCACCGGTGACGGCCAATGGATAGCGCTCAAACAACTCATTGAGATAGCGCTTGGGTTCAAGACTGTTGGCTTTGGTGCTCTTGATCAGAGAATAGATGAAGGCATAGGCATACGATCATCTAGGGCTTCCAGTAAAGAGCCAGTTTTCCTAACCGGAGTAAAAGGTCTGATCGACTACTCCATGTGGCCCATTATCAATGGGCAGATCAGGGTGTGATAGAAAGGTGCTGAACTTGTGCAAGTTATTGAGCGCATTCTACAGAGGCTGGAAATCGATGCTAAGCAGTGGCTCTATCAAACGCAACATTTAGAGAGCAAGTTTAAGGGTCTGGTTGGTTCCGTCGATTCACTTAAAAAGGATTGTAAGAAATTGGGCTACCGCAGGACGCCTATTCTGACGGCCTGCCAACAGTTGTTGATGTAGCTGATTTCTTCCGCTCACTATAAAAGCAAATCTGTATTGGCCGATGATGATCAGTGCCTAATACTCAGCTTTAAACCTAGACAAACTCGATTACTCCAAATATTTGGTCAGGTTCTTATCAAATATTTGCAAAATAGCTTGATAGTTTCTTCGAATTACTATTTGAACGATCAATGATTAAATTTTAAGATGTTTATTACGATGGGTGTCCTGTTAGTTTGTGATCGGTCTGCTGCTGCGCAGTGGCATCATGGCCAATGGACTGGTGACCCCCTCCCTGGAGGGTGCCGTACAAGGCAGTCCGTTAAGTCCGTTACTCAGCAACATCGTCCTGGACGAGTTGGATAAAGAACTGGAACGGCGCGGCCTTGAGTTTTGCCGGTTTGCTGATGACTGTAACCTCTTCGTGAAGACGCCAAAGGTGGCCCAGCGAGTGATGGTAAGCATTAGCGGATACATCGAGAAGAGACTGAAACTGGTGGTGAACCAAGAGAAGAGCCAAGTAGCTCGCTCGGATCGGGTGAAGTTTCTCGGCATGACGATCGTAGGGAAAACGATAGCGATATCACA
>JARRQD010000161.1:8275-12079 GCA_037382205.1 Candidatus Thiodiazotropha sp. | reverse complement strand
TTAGATTGTAAAGGGCGGCTTGACCGGTGACATCCACGCCTTGAACTGGTTCATCCAAGACTAAAAGATCCGGCTGCCGTAGCAGGGCGCGGGCCAGTAGCACCCGTTGATGTTCTCCACCAGAGAGCCGCTGCATGGGGACATCCGCAAGCTGTTCAATATCCAGCTCCCGTAGGATCTCCTGCAGGCTCAGTTTGCTCTTTTTACTGGCCATCGCGAGAAAACGAGAGACTGTCAGCGGCATATTCTCTGAGAGAGCGAGATGCTGCGGCATATAACCGATGCATAGCTCCGAAGATCTGATAACCTGACCACTGTCGGCGTTGATCAGGCCGAGCATGACCCGCACCAGTGTGGTCTTACCAGCGCCGTTGGGTCCAATCAAGGTGACGATCTCCCCACGCCGGACGGTCATGTTCACATTCTGTAGCACCTCTCTTCCTTGATGTGTGATACAGATTGCTTTGGCTTCGATCAAGGGCTTTTGTTGGTTATTCATCCTGGCTTGCCTGTTTGCACTGATCGCAGATACCGGTGATCTCAAGTGACCACTGCGCCACGCTAAAACCGAGTTGTTTTGCATCTTTTGAGATAACAGAACCAATCCGGGCATCATCAAGTTCCGCGACTTGCCCGCAAACTTCACAGATAAGAAATTGTGCCGTGTGATCGTAACCGGCATGACTGCATCCCACATAGGCATTGAGTGAACTGATGCGATGCGCCAAACCGTTCTCCATGAGAAAGTCCAAAGCACGATAAACCGTGGGTGGCGCCGCTTTGCGCCCCTCTTGGGTTAACTGTTCCAAGAGTTCATAGGCGCCAACCGGCTGATGGTTGGCCCAGATCAACTCCAACACTTGATGGCGAAGTTTGGTCAGTCGCAGGCCCTGTTGTTGACAGTAGGTCTCAGCGTTTTTCAGCGCTTGTGCAACGCAGCTCGCGTGATCATGGTCGGCGCTTGGAAAGCTAGGGGTATTCGGTTTCATTTTTTACCACCCAGACAAGATGCAAAGTTCTCGGATAGGGCATTCATCAATTGAAAATAGGCATCTTCTCCTGGGGTGAGTGCCATCCCCAAGGGGTCGAGTATACCGGCGGATGCCTCTGTGCCGGCTATCAGGGTTGCTACCAGTTTGGGCTCAAACTGGGGTTCACTGAAGACACAGATGGCTTCGAGCCTGCGGATCTTCTGGCGCAGTTTATGGATATGTTTTGCACCACTCTGGCGTTCCGGGCTGACACTCACTGAACCAACGGCCTTCAGATCAAAGTGATTCTCAAGATAACGGTAGGCATCATGGAAAACAATAAAAGGCTGCTCTTTTACCTCATTGATGTTGGTGCGGAATGCCATCTCCAATCTATCGATTCGCTGCAAAAGATTTTGCAGGTTGGTTTGGTAATCTGTCGTGTGCTCGGGATCCAATCGGATCAACTGCTGCGCCAGATGATCGGCAATCGTTCGGGCATTCTCAGGAGATAACCAGATATGGCTGTCCCAATTATGTTCATCATGGGCGTGATCTGAATCCTCATGGTTCGAATGGTCATGATGTGACCATTCGAGATCGTTCCGCACCGGCAGTAAATGCAGGTTGGGGGTATCTAGTAAGCTCACCACCCGACCTGATATCATGCCTTTTTCAACGACTCTGGCAAGTGGAGACTCAAGAGATTCACCGACCCACAGCAGAAGGTCTGCCTGGCTGATGGCTCTCATATCTGAGGGTTTCAGTGTCATGGTATGGGGGGATTGATTGCCCTTCAGCAGGAGATAGGGTTGACCAATGCCGCTCATCAGGCCGCAAACCAGAGAGTGTATTGGCATGATGCTGACTACAACTTTGAGTCCGGCTGAACTGGAACCGCTGAACAGAATCGCGATGAAACAGAGGAGCAGAGAGAAAGAACTGGGGCTTCTGGCGTTCATGGGGATTGAAATTCGGTATATCGTTACTTGTCGTTATGTTATATTGTAACATATTGCGGCTTCAAGTTATGATTACGCCCTTTATAAATTAAGAGTGTACGGTTGGGTAGCAAATATGTTGCTCAGAAAATCAGATCTTTTTGACTTGACGGAAGCACTGTATTAGACTTCTCAATGAAGTTGAGTTGGTTGATTAACCTGTTGATTTTATAGAAACATTAACCAACAGTTTTGACTGAACATACTAAGCGGGCCGGCCTTGATGTGCCGGCTTTTTTTATTTCAAGTGGCCTCTCGTATGGGCCACCACTGATGAGGAAGCACTTAAATGCCTGTTATCTCTCTCCCTGATGGTTCACAACGCAATTTTGAAGATTCGGTGACGGTCTATGATGTGGCTGCTGATATTGGTCCAGGTTTGGCCAAGGCGGCTATGGCCGGCCGGGTTAACAGTGAACTGGTCGATACTTCCTATTTAATTGAGGAGGATAGCGAACTCGCGATCATCACCAGCCGTGATGATGATGCCTTGCCTCTGTTGAGGCACGATGCGGCCCATGTCATGGCACAAGCAGTACAGGAACTCTATCCTGGTACTCAGGTGACCATCGGGCCTGCCATCAAAGATGGTTTCTACTACGACTTCGCCAGAGATGAAGCGTTTACTCCGGACGATCTGAACAAGATCGAAAAACGTATGCAGGAGATCGTCAAGCGCAATCTGCCGATTACCCGGGAGGTCTGGGATCGGCAAGAGGCGATCAAGACCTTCGACTCGATTGGTGAGACCTATAAGGTCGAGATCATCAAAGAGTTTATTCCTGAAGGTGAAGAAGTCTCTGTCTACCGCCAGGGTGAGTGGTTCGATGTCTGTCGTGGTCCCCATCTGCCCAATACCAGCATGTTGGGCAAGGGCTTCAAATTGATGAAAGTGGCTGGCGCCTATTGGCGGGGTGACTCAAACAATGCCATGTTGCAGCGTATCTACGGTACAGCCTGGCGGGACAAGAAAGAGCTCAAGGCCTATCTGCACAGACTGGAGGAGGCGGAGAAACGGGATCACCGCAAAATCGGTAAGACCCAGGATCTGTTCCATACCCAGGAAGAGTCTCCTGGAATGGCCTTCTGGCATGACAAAGGCTGGCGGATCTACCTGACAGTTCAACAGTATGTTCGGGATAAGCTGAAGGATCATGGTTACCAGGAGGTTCATACCCCTCAGGTGATCGATCGTAGTTTATGGGAGAAATCCGGGCACTGGGAAAAATTCCGTGACGATATCTTTGTCACCGAAACTGATGACCGGGTTTATGCCATCAAGCCGATGAACTGTCCGGCCCATATTCAGATCTACAACCACGGCTTGAAAAGTTACCGGGATCTGCCTCTGCGTCTGGCCGAATTTGGTTCTTGTCATCGAAATGAGCCATCCGGCACACTGCATGGCTTGATGCGGGTGAGAAATTTCGTGCAGGACGATGCCCATATTTTCTGTACGGAAGATCAGATTCTCTCTGAGGTGCAGGCCTTCAACACGCTACTGCTCGAGGTCTATAAAGATTTTGGCTTCGACGAAGTACTGGTCAAGCTCTCCACCAGACCGGTAAAGCGGGTTGGTGCGGATGAGGTCTGGGACAAAGCGGAGAAGGCATTGGAAGATGCCCTCAATCAGCAGGGGCTCGATTGGGAGCTGCAGCCCGGCGAGGGCGCTTTCTACGGTCCGAAGATCGAGTTCTCCCTGCGGGACTGTCTCGGCCGGGTCTGGCAGCTGGGTACCATCCAGCTCGATTTCTCCATGCCTGAACGGCTTGGGGCGAGCTATATTGCTGAAGATAATAGTAAAAAGGTACCTGTTATGCTGCATCGGGCGA
>JARRQD010000161.1:0-8254 GCA_037382205.1 Candidatus Thiodiazotropha sp. | reverse complement strand
GTTTTCGAGTCGAATCGGACTTGAGAAATGAGAAGATTGGCTTTAAAATCCGCGAGCATACGTTGATGCGCGTGCCTTATCTACTGGTCATCGGTGATCGGGAGATGGAGCAGGGGACTGTCGCTGTGCGTACTCGCACCGGGGAGGATCTTGGATCTATGCCACTGAGCGAGTTCATGGAGCGGGCCAGCAAAGAAGTGTCTCAACGAGTAAATTGAGTGTAAAAGCACTGGTTTTCCGGTGCTTTTTCTACTTTTAGGGCTTGGACTTTTTGGAGGAACCGACTATCGCTGCTGTGAAAAAGCACCGTCTTAATGATGACATAACTGCCGCTAAGGTAAGACTCATTGGCGCTGATGGTGAACAAGTAGGTGTTGTATCAATTGATGAGGCTCTCAGAGCCGCTCGGGATGCCGCGCTTGATTTGGTGGAGATCGTGCCAAACGGGGAACCCCCGGTTTGTCGCGTGATGGATTATGGCAAGTTTCTCTTTGAACTAAAGAAAACGAAGCAGGCCGCCAAGAAAAAGCAGAAGCAGGTTCATATTAAAGAGATCAAGTTCCGGCCAGGGACTGGTGAAGGGGATTATCAGGTAAAACTACGCAACCTGATACGTTTCCTTGAAGATGGGGATAAGACCAAGGTAACCATGCGGTTCCGTGGTCGGGAGCATGCTCACCGTGAATTGGGTTTGGAGCTTCTAGAACGGGTGGAAAAAGATCTGGCTGAATATGGTCAGATGGAACAGAAACCCGCAATGGAAGGCCGCCAGATGGTGATGGTGCTCGGTCCCAAGAAAAAGTAACTATTTTTTTACGCCTGAGGCGTACAAATCGCGGAGTTAAAAACGATGCCCAAGATTAAGACTAATCGTGGTGCGGCCAAACGGTTCAAACGCACCTCGTCCGGTTCATTTAAGCGTAACTGCTCTCATCGACGTCATATTCTGACCAAGAAGAGCACCAAGCGGAAACGCCAGTTGCGTTCACCCAACACCATCGCAAAGTCCGATGTGGCGATCGCCCGTCGTATGATGCCTTACGCCTAACCTAACGAATCGGATCTGAACAATGTCTCGAGTAAAACGTGGTGTACAAGCACGCGCCCGTCATAAAAAGGTGCTTGATGAAGCTAAGGGTTATTACGGTGCCCGTAGGAAAGTTTATCGCGTCGCGAAGCAAGCGGTCATTAAGGCCGGTCAGTACGCTTATCGCGATCGTCGTCAGAAAAAGCGTCAGTTCCGTGCGTTGTGGATCGCCCGTATCAACGCTGGCGCCCGCGACAATGGTCTCTCCTATAGCCGCATGATCAATGGCCTGCATCTGGCCAACATCGAAGTTGATCGTAAGATGCTGGCTGATTTGGCGGTGAATGACAAGGCTGCGTTTAGCGTGCTGGCAGAACAGGCCAAGGCCGCGCTTTCCAGCTAAAAAACTGCTGTTTTCCGGTTCGTCCGGCCGTGCAGTGAGCAAAGAAGGGGAAGGCCTGAGGCTTTCCCCTTTTTTGTTATAGATTCACTCGAAGGGTGATTGTCCGTTGATCCTATGGTGACTCGGTAATGGCCAGTCGCCGTAAAATTGGCCTAAACAGCCCCAATATTCTCTCACTTGAGGTTTAAAAAGACAGATGGAAGATTCCGCGCTGGACTTGCAAGGTCTGATTGAAGCTGCTGAAAGTGCAATCAAGCAGGCCGACACACTACCCGCACTCGATGAGATTCGTGTGGCCTATCTGGGTAAGAGTGGCCAGTTGACATCACAATTGAAGAAGCTGGGTAGCCTTCCTGCCGACCAGAGACCCCAGGCTGGGCAGAAGATCAACAAGGCCAAGCAGGCTCTGCAGCAATCGATCGAGTCACGAAAGGGTGAACTCAAACAGGCTGCATTGGCGAAACGACTGGCTGATGAGAAGATCGATGTGACGCTGCCTGGCAGAGGACTGCATCGGGGTGGCTTGCATCCGGTCAGCCGAACCCTTGATCGTATCGAACGCCTCTTCTCCAGCGCCGGATTCGAGTCGGTTCAAGGTCCGGAGATCGAAGATGACTATCATAACTTCGAAGCGTTGAACATTCCCGATCACCATCCGGCGCGGGCGATGCACGATACCTTCTATTTTGATGCCCATTTGTTGTTGCGCACCCACACCTCCCCGGTGCAGATACGCACCATGGAGCAGGGTGAGCCACCGATGAAGATCATCGCCCCTGGGCGGGTCTATCGTTGCGATTCTGACCTGACCCATACACCGATGTTCCATCAGGTTGAGGGATTCCTAGTGGATGAGAACGTATCCTTTGCCGATCTCAAGGGGGTGTTGTATGACTTTCTCAGCCACTTCTTTGAGCGAGAGCTGAAGCTGCGCTTTCGGCCCTCCTATTTTCCATTTACTGAGCCCTCTGCCGAGGTGGATATCGAGTGTGTGATGTGTGGCGGTAAAGGGTGTCGGGTCTGCAGTCATACCGGATGGTTGGAGGTGCTGGGCTGCGGCATGATTCACCCGGAGGTTTTCCGTCATGTGGGTATAGACAGTGAGAAGTACACCGGATATGCCTTCGGCATGGGGGTCGAACGATTGACCATGTTGCGTTATGGGGTCAATGATCTGCGCCTCTTTTTTGAAAACGACCTGCGTTTCCTAAAGCAGTTTGCCTAAATAACGGTATAGAGTGGTAGAGAAGCATGAAATTCAGTGAAGCCTGGTTAAGGGAGTGGGTCAATCCATCGGTGACAACCCAGGAGTTGGCGGACCAGCTGAGTATGGCTGGTCTGGAGGTGGATTCCGTGGAACCGGTCGCCGCACCATTCAAGGGGGTGGTGGTTGGTGAGGTGGTTGCTCGGGAGGCCCACCCGGATGCAGACAAATTGAGTGTCTGCCAAGTCGATGTCGGCGCTGAGCAGCAACTGCAGATCGTCTGTGGCGCAAAAAATGTTGCCGCCGGGATGAGAGTGCCGGTTGCCACCGTAGGTGCCCGATTACCTGGAGATTTCAAGATCAAGAAGGCAAAACTCCGGGGTGTCAGCTCATCCGGGATGATCTGCTCCGCCAGTGAATTGGGATTGGCCGAACAGTCGGACGGCATCATGCCGTTGTCGGAAGATGCGCCGGTTGGTGAGGATTTTCGTGAATACCTGGGGCTTGAGGATCAGAGTATCGATGTGGATCTTACCCCGGATCGTAGTGACTGCCTTGGACTGCTCGGCATCGCCCGGGAGGTGGGGGTGATCAATCGCTGCGCGGTTGAGTTTCCTCAGATTCAGCCTCAAAAATCGACCATCGACGAGCAGATCGAGGTGACGCTGGAGGCGGATCAGGCCTGTCCCAGATATCTCTGCCGAGTGGTACGTGGTGTGAATGTCAATGCAGAGACCCCATTGTGGATGCAGGAGCGGCTGCGTCGCGGGGATGTGCGTTCTCTGGGGCCGGTTGTGGATGTGACTAACTATGTGATGCTGGAGCTTGGTCAGCCGATGCACGGTTTCGATCTGAATCGAATTGAGGCGGGGATTAAAGTCCGCTTCGCTACCAGTGACGAGAAGCTGACCCTGATTGGTGGTCAGGAGATTGCACTCACCGAGGGCACTCTGGTGATTGCCGACGGCGAACGCCCACTGGCGCTGGCCGGTATCATGGGGGGTGAAGACTCTGCAGTCTCTGATGAGACGCAGGATATCCTGCTGGAGAGCGCCTTCTTTGCACCAACCGCAATCAGTGGTAAAGCCAGGGCGTATGGTCTTCATACAGACTCTTCGCATCGCTTCGAAAGGGGAGTCGATCCTTATCTTCAGGCTCAGGCAATGGAGCGAGCATCAAAACTGCTGGTTGAGATTGCCGGTGGTGAGCTCGGGCCGGTTGCTGAAGTCAGTAATGAGTCGATGATCGAACAACGACCTGAGATCCTGCTCCGCGCAGACCGGGTCAATCGCCTGCTTGGGGTTGAAATCGATCGAGCTGAGGTGGCTGATATCCTCAACCGTCTCGGCATGAAAGTGATCGAGATGACTGCTGGCTGGCGGGTCAAGGCGCCAAGCTGTCGATTCGATATCGCCATCGAAGAAGACCTGATCGAGGAGGTTGGGCGAATCTACGGCTACGCTAAAATCCCACCTCACAGAGGGAAATCCGGGATGGTCATGGCTGATCGTCAGGAGGCTGATTTCAGTCTGCATGATGCAAAAAAATTATTGGTGGGCAGAGATTATCAGGAAGTTATTACCTACAGTTTCATCAGCCCAGAGATCGAAGCCCAGGTCGACCCAGAGGCGAAAGGCATCCGACTTGCAAACCCGATCTCTGCGGATATGTCGGTTATGCGTACCTCCCTGTGGCCTGGATTGATTCAGACAACAGTCTACAATCAGTCACGTCAGCAACAACGGGTGCGGATCTTTGAGTCGGGTCTCTGTTTTCGCCAGGGGGACGGCATAGAGCAAACGCCGATGATTGCTGGCTTGATTTCGGGGAGTGTGCAGGCCGAGCAGTGGGGGCAAACCACCAGAGCAGTCGATTTCTACGATATCAAAGCGGATATGGAAGCCCTGTTGAGTCTGACAGGTCACCATCAAGGGATTCGTTTTACAGCCACTAACCATCCTGCGTTGCATCCTGGTCAAGCGGCTGAGATCAGCATTGATGGCAATAAAGTTGGTATGCTGGGTATGCTGCATCCGGAACTGGAGCAGAAGATGGGCCTGAATGGGGCCACTTATGTCTTCGAGTTGGCTTTGCGATCCCTGACCGAAGGCGTGCTTCCTGGGTTTCAGGCGCTCTCTAAATATCCCTCCATACGCCGAGATATTGCGCTGGTGGTGGACGAAAACGTCGAGTTTGAGTCGATTAGGAATCTTATTCGTGACGTATCCGGCAAAATTATTACAGACATCCTGCTATTTGATGTCTATACTGGTGAGAACATAGATTCGGGTCGAAAAAGTCTCGCATTGGGATTGATTTTACAGGAAAAATCACACACTCTTACTGATAAGGAAGTGGATGAAGTGGTTGACTCTGTGTTAAAAAGATTAGCTCAGGATACGGGCGCGAAACTGAGAGATTAGGACAACAAATGGCACTGACTAAAGCAGATATGGCAGCCAGGCTTTTTGATGAGCTTGGACTGAATAAGCGGGAAGCCAAGGAGATGGTGGAGATGTTCTTTGAAGAGATCCGCATGTCTTTGGAGCGTGGTGCGCAGGTAAAGCTTTCCGGGTTCGGAAATTTTGACTTGCGTGAAAAGAAACAGAGGCCTGGACGAAATCCGAAAACCGGCAAGGAGATTCCGATCTCAGCCCGTCGGGTGGTGACATTCAGGCCAGGACAGAAACTAAAGGCACGAGTGGAAGCCTATGCTGGATCCGAGCAGCAGTAACACTGATCTTCCCGCAATACCGGGCAAACGATATTTTACCATCGGCGAAGTGAGCGACCTTTGTCAGGTCAAGCCCCATGTGCTGCGTTATTGGGAGCAGGAGTTTCCACAGCTCAAGCCGGTAAAACGGCGGGGTAACCGACGATACTATCAACGCCATGATGTGCTGATGATCCGGCAGATACGCAGCTTGCTCTACGAGCAGGGGTTCACCATTGGTGGGGCGCGTCAGCAACTCTCTGGGGATACCGCGAAAGAGGACCTGCAGCAGAGTCAGCAGATTATCAAGCAGCTGCGTGGTGAACTGGAAGAGGTTCTGCAAATCCTCAAGCGATAGAATAGGGCGTTGTCTCTACCAATGGGGGCCAACCCTTTGGGTGAGACACCACACTGGCATTGACATAGGCACTCTAACTGCCTAGTATTGCCGCTCTTTCCGGGCGTAGCGCAGTCTGGTAGCGCACTACAATGGGGTTGTAGGGGTCGGGTGTTCGAATCACCCCGCCCGGACCAAATAAAAAAGGGGTTACCAATGGGTAACCCCTTTTTTTAGCCGCGATTCCAGTCTTACTTGTTGACTGTGGTTAGACCGAGGCTCACCCAGTCCTGCATGCCACCGCGATACCATTTCAGTTTGTAGGCAGGATAACCCAGCTTGAGCAGGGTCTTGATGTTGCTGGAAGATTGGGGGCACCAGCTGCCGTTACAGAACAAAATCAGTGTCTTGGCATTGCGAAAATCAAAGGTGCCATTAACATCCTGAACACCAAGCTGGTCAACCAGGATGTCATGCAGTGTGTCCGCTTCGGCCGACACATCAAATGCTCCCTGAACATCCACATTGATCGTATTCCAGGGAATATTAACAGAGCCTGGAATCGTTCCGCGAATGATCCATTCCGGGGTGCGTGAATCAACCACCATGACTTTACGGTCTCCATCACCGATTCGTTTCAGATAGCCTAGAACTTCCAATTCGCCAACTGTCTCTACCCCAGCCGCAATCGTAGCAGGCTGTATACAGAATGGCGGACAGTGACGAGATGTCTTGGAAAAGGACTTGGGTACCACTGCATTTTTGTCAGCAGAGCGGGTAATCATGACCTTTTCACCGTCATGCATCACTTCCACAGACTGCAGGCCTGGTGTGATTTGATTACCATCTTCTGCACGCAGTTGCGCTGTAAGCCCTACGCCACCAACAAGTGTGGTCAGCATGAGTACTTTGACAAACTTCATTATGTCTTCCTCCCGTGGCGTTAGCCGTTATTCGTAGTGTAGGTATGAGGGCAGTGTGAGCTCTTTTTGTGACATGGCCTGCTCGTACCCCAGATGTCCCTGTTTCGCGGCTTTGTTGGCAAGCTTGGCTGCTGCCACAAAGTCACCTTTTTCAAGAAGCGCCTTAGCCTTTTTGATCATTTTGCTGGTGTCACGCCATTCGCCGCCGACTTCCGCCGCTTGCTTTCTGGCGGAATCCGCAGCATCGATCAGTTTTTGTACCTTGGCGGCAGAGACGTCGTCCGCCAGGGCTAAGGTTGTCATGCTGCTGCATAAAATGCCAGCCAATAGGCTGAATTTGAGAACTTTTGTTTTGTGCATCGCTTTTACTCCGATCACTTAATCTTGTCCTGAAAGAGATTATTTTCTGGCGCCTGGGCCGTTTAGAGGCAAGCCATTACTCATATAGGTGAGGAAGTACTCCAGATTGCGGTACTCTTCACCATGGGCTTTGAACGGCTTGGCACGGACCTGTTTGTTACAACCGGTAAAACGACGATGCAGTGTTCCTACCGTACCCCATTTCGAGCGATAGACAGGAAAGTGAGTGGTGTGCCCAAGTGCCGGACTGAGCGTTTCGGTGCGCAGAATCATACCGGCATTCTGTAGGTGACAATGGGCGCAGGAAAAGTTCAGTTGGCCACGGCGGGTGTAATAGAACTTCTTGCCAGCTTCATAGGCCTCCAGTGCTTTCGGATCATCACTGGGAATCTCCACATTGGTGATCTGCCCACGGGACTCATAAGAGATATAGGAGAGGATGTTGTTGATCGGGCCTTTCTTATACTTCAAGGGCTTTTCACCATTGGCTTTACGACAGTTGTTGAGCGCCAGTGGTAGGGTCATGACCATGCCTTTCTCTTTATCCCAATGGGGGTATTTGCCTCGAATGGCGGGACCATCAGGAAAACAGTCTTTGTAGGTTTTACCATTGGCAAAGGGGGCCTCCCACATGGCTTGGCCTTCATCGATGAATGGTTCATAAGGCGGGAACTCTTCGATGGCCTCCCAGTTTTCACGGCCTACAGGGTCGATCGCGTAGGCGCCATTGATAAAGTCCTGGGTCTCTACATTTGGAAAGCGTTTTTTAAAGAAACTCTGGAATGCCGCCAGATCTTCTTCAGGGGTTGTTGCCTGTGCGGAAGCAACAAAACCACATGTCATGACCAGTAAGGTCAATTTACGAAGTAGGTGTTTCATGTTATTTCAACCTCAAGGGAGTATCAGTCTTGGTCTTTTGTCGTTAGATGGCTTAAAGAGTCCAGACGTACTCAACCACTTTTTTGAAATCAGACTTGGATAGAATGCCGTGTTTGCCAAAGGGTGGCATTGCGGATTCCGGATTTTTTATCGTGGCATCCCAGATCTGTTGATACAGGGCTTCCTTTGAAGCAAAGCGGGATTTCATTGCAATAAGTGCTGGTGCAATATTACCCGGTGATGGTGCGCCGGTGATATGGTGACAGGCCAGGCAGTTACCTTTCTTTCTGTCAAATGCGATTTGTTTACCTTCATCGATATCAGAATCTGCGGCGAAGAGGGTAGGGGAGAGCAAAATTTGGCCGGCTATGACACCAATCATGCCGGCTTTTCCAATCCACTTTTTGG
>JARRQD010000160.1:0-8261 GCA_037382205.1 Candidatus Thiodiazotropha sp. | reverse complement strand
ACACAATCGCCAATGGGCGGAGCAATTTGCAGCAGCAGCTGATCGAGCCGCCTGGCAGGTCGCAATCGACTTTATTGAGCAGCAGATTGCTGGTTAGCGTTTGATTTGTCATGGGTGATATTGGCGCTGGATTGAAATAGAAGTGGTGCAATTGCAATTTGGTGAATTAGATTCCCGACGAGGGAGTGGATTGAGCAACAAACTTCGCTTCCAGGTTAAAATTAAGCAGTGAGTAATTAGCGGCTTCACATATAGATCACCCTGTTGGGGGTGAAAATTTTTCCAATATCCACGAAAAAAGTGCGCCATATGATACGGCGCCCTACCTGGGAATTCCCCATGCTCATGGCTCTATTCTCCACAATGGCACTGAACAATGGATCGACTGTTGTCTGTGAGCCACGGCTTGATCAAAGGCAGGTTTGATGGCTGAAAGTAATCGAGTGATTGAATAGTTTTGTCACCCAGTTGCCTGTGTAGTACCACCATGCAATCTGTCTATTGTAAGAGTGTACAGATCTGATTCGCTGGTGTAGTGTTCCCTAAGATCGATAGCTCTCCCATGGTCATGCTACCCAATGACCGGGTTGTCTCTTCGTGTCAGTTTTTTAGTTTGCTGGAGACATTGACACTTCAGCTGAATATGGCCCTGTCTGTTAAACCTGGTTTGGAGGTGGTGATGAAGTTACTGTGGATGGTCAGTTTGATGTGGCTTGGTGTCAATGTAAGCCTTGCCTCTGAGGCGCCTGAGAATAACCCAGTTCGTGTCTTTACATCAGAGGAGTCTTTTGAAGATGTGGTGGAGAACATCAAAATGGCGATCGTAAATCAGGGGTTGCTGGTGAGCGGCACTCTGCACGTCAGCGATATGTTGAATCGTACCGCCGCCGATCTCGGCTTCTCAGAGGTTTTTAGCCACGCGGAGTCGGTGGAGTTTTGTAGCGCGTCGCTCTCCCACAAGATGGCCCAGGCTGCCGCAGAGAATATTGCAATCTGTCCCTTTACCATTGCTGTATACGTTAAAAAAAGTGAGCCACAGAAGGTCTATGCCTCCTATCGGTTGCCGCAGCTGATGGGGGATAAGGGAGAGGTATCTGGGGCTGTTCTTGAATTACTCGATACGATTCTCGAAGAGTCATTGTAAAACAACGCTTTAGGAGTTTTGTGAGGCTTGAGCAGGAAAACTACATCAGGAAGTAGAGTCTTGAATAATGGTTCAATCCAATAATTGCAGAAATAAATTCAAAGACATCAATTAGTTGACGTAATAGAATAATAACCTGAAGTTATGTCGGGTTATTGGTCCGTATGGTTACTGGGTTTTCAGCAGAAAAGCGCGCAGCAAGTTACCAGTAGAGAATCGCCCGGGCAATTTGGAGAATCGTAGGTATGTCAGCTGATTATCAAGTTATCTATAGCGGTAAATTGCAGCCCTCTGCAAATCAGGCCCGTCTGGTTGCACTATTCGATGAAAAGTTCAAATTGGGGCAGGAGAAGGCGCAACGATTAATCTCGAGTGGTAGACCGGTAACGCTGAAAAAGGATCTCGATCTGGATAAGGCGGTCAAATACAAGGAAGCGCTGGAAAAGCTTGGGATGGTTATCCACATAGATCCTGATCCGGAACTATTTGCCGGGGATCCTGCCGATTTAACAGTTGATATTTATAGTGGTGGTGATGATGAGACAACCGAAGTTCTAGATCAGTCGCAGATTCATCGGGAGCGTTGCCCAAAATGCGGATCAGGTAACATGCAATTGGGGATCTGTCAGGATTGTGGCATTGTCGCAGCAAAGTTTCTCGCCGCCCAAGCCGCTGGCCGTGTCGCTGAGTCCGCTTCGGATGAGGAACTTAAGGATGAGGAACTTAAGGATGATCCCTACACCCCACCAGAAGCGGATCTGGAGGAGGCCCACGAAGGTGAACTGGTTGGACCAAGGGCTGTCTCTATGGGCCGAGCATTTCGTTGGTTGGCTGATGGTTGGGCATTTTTCAAAGATTCCCCTTTATCCTGGATATTTGCCCTCCTGTTGTGGGGGGTAGTCAATGTGTTGGTTGCTAAGGTGCCATTCATCGGTGTCATTATCATAATCCTGCTGTCGCCAACCCTATTGGCCGGTTTCATGATCGGTTGCCGTGAGCAGGAGGAGGGTGAACCTTTCAGGGTCAGTTATCTATTTGCCGGCTTCCGTCAAAATGTCGGGCAGACCATCCTGATCGGGCTTTTCTATCTGATTTTGGCCATGCTGATCGTCTTCGGTATGATGTTTGCCTTGTTTGGCTCCATGGCTAACGTGCTTACTCAAGGGGGGGAGCTTGATACCATGTCGTTGATGGCTGTTACTTCTCCGATGATCGTTAGCTTTGTGCTTGGCATGACGGCATTCACAATGCTGTTGATGGCCTTCATTTTCGCCCCCGCGTTGGCTGCGCTGAATGATTTGAGCGCCTGGCAGTCGATGAAAATGAGTTTTATGGGGTGTCTGAAAAATCTCTTGCCGCTCACCCTCTATTCAATTCTGGTAACAGTGTTGTTTGTTTTGAATAGTCTGTTTATGCTGCTGTCCCCTATATCAGTCGTACTCTCAGACGTGCTCCTCGGGTTGGGCATGCTGATTCTTTTCCCGGTGCAGATTGGTGCGATCTATACGGCATACACAGATATCTATTACAACTAAAATGTGGTGCTGGTGATGGAATGGATTCCTGATTCTCCTCTGGATACCCTCAGGCAATATGAGATCCCCGAAGGGGTAACACTTCATCTGCGTGTTGCCGGGCCGGTCGTGCGCGCCTGTGCCTGGGCGATCGATGTTTCAATCAGAGCCTTGATCTACCTCTGTTTAGCCATGCTGCTCAGTTTCCTGGGTAAGTTGGGGATAGGTGTCATGTTGATCGGTTTTTTTCTGATCGAGTGGTTCTATCCCGTGCTGTTTGAGTTGCACAACGGGGCCACACCGGGTAAGCGGGCGATGGGAATTCTAGTGATTCAGGAGAATGGCACCCCGGTGACCCCAGCGGCCTCGGTGATCCGCAATCTACTGCGCAGCACTGATTTTCTGCCATTTTTCTATGGGGTCGGTCTGCTCACTATGTTGAGCAATCGCAGTTTTCAGCGGCTGGGGGATCTGGCGGCGGCAACACTGGTGGTCTATCGTGATCAGGTCATCGAACGAAAAGAGCCAGCCACTTCTGCCAGCCAAAAACCACCGATGGATCTCTCAGAGGAGGAGCAATTGGTGCTACTCGATTTTGCTGAGCGACGCGATAGTCTCTCGGAAGAGCGCCGGCAAGAGTTAGCGGAACTGCTTTCTACTCAAACCGGACTGCAGGGGGAGGCCGCTGAACAGGCCCTCTACGCTTATGCCAACTGGATTCTCAAGGGGCGCTGATGAAGCAACAGCAGTTCGAGCTTGAAAACCAGTCCTTATGGCAACAGGTCGAAGCCTTGATCGATGACTTGCAACGCAGGCGCCAGCAGCGACAATTGAGCAAGCAGCAGCATCTTCAGTTTCCTCTGCTCTATCGCCAGCTCTGCAGTCACTATGCTTTAGCCCGCAGTCGCGGCTTCAGCCCATCCCTGGTGGATCAGCTGCATAGCCTGGTCTTACGGGGCCACCCACTGCTCTATCGCTTCAAGGGGGAGTGGCTATGGCGCACCCTGCAATTTGTCTTTAACGGTTTTCCTCGAGCGTTACGTCGACAAAAAGGCTATTTTCTGGTCGCAACCTTTGCCTTTCTGTTGCCTGGCGTAATCATGGGGAGTGCCTGCTATGTCAACGACGACCTGATCTACAGCGTCATGAGCGAGGCCGGTGTGGCGCAGATGGAGCAAAACTATGACCCGGCGAATGAGCGCCCCGGCCGTGAATCAGAGCGTCGTTCGGATACCGATTTTATGATGTTTGGTTACTACATCAAGAACAATATCGGGATCGGTTTTCGGACCTTCGCCTCTGGCATGCTGTTTGGAATCGGATCACTCTTCTTTCTTGTGTTCAATGGCTTGGTTATCGGCGGGGTGGCAGGCCATTTAAGCCGGCTGGGCTATCACGATACCTTCTGGCCTTTTGTTTCCGGTCACGGATCGTTTGAATTAACTGCGATTGTGATTTGCGGTGCAGCGGGGTTGATGCTGGGTCATGCCTTGTTGGCGCCTGGGCAACAGACACGTCTGCAAGCGCTTAAAAAAGGGGCGTTGGAGGCCCTGCCGCTGGTGATGGGGGCCGCTTTGATGTTGCTGTTTGCCGCCTTTATCGAGGCCTTCTGGTCATCCAGTTCGGTGGCCATTGCGATCAAATACAGTGTCGCGGCAATACTCTGGGCCCTGGTGATCTTCTATCTGGTGTTTATGGGGCGTCACGATGGATCTGAATAAGATTGCCATCAAGCTGCGCCCGCGCCAGAGCTGGGAGGGTATCGATCTGGGATTTGCCATGGCCAGACAGTGGTTTCTTCCACTCTGGCTGCTCTGGCTCTGTAGTGCGCTACCCGTGATGTTGTTGTTGGTTCTGCTGCCGCTGCCCCTGTGGTTGGCGGGATTGATTCTTTGGTGGCTAAAGCCGCTCTATGAACCGCTGCTGCTCTACTGGATGAGTCGCCGGGTTTTCTCAGAAACGATTCCCCTGAAGGGTGTCTTCAGGGCATGGCACAGAGTCGTGCTGCCCCAGTTGCTAGCCATGCTCAGCTGGCGTCGATTAACGTCGGCCCGCTCATTTTTTATGCCGGTGGTGGTGCTGGAGGGGCTGCGAGGCGCTAAGCGAAGCAAGCGTATCAATCTTTTGGCCAAAAACAGCCGAGCCGCATCCTGGTTGACCATTGTCGGACTCCATTTCGAGGTCATCCTACAGTTTGGGCTGTTGGGTCTGATTCTGGTCATGATCCCTGACGATCTGTTGTGGACGGATTGGCAAAGTTATTTCTTCGAACCCGATCTCCTCAGTGGGTGGTTACAGCACATCACAGCGTTGCTGGCGATGTCGCTGATTGCCCCATTCTATGTGGCTGCCGGATTTGCACTCTATTTGAATCGACGCAGTCAACTGGAGGCCTGGGATCTGGAGTTGGGACTGCGTAAAATGGCCCAGCGACACGCGCCAAGATCGCCGAATACTCTGCTTGTCTTGATCGCTGTATTGGCACTCGGTTTTTACCAGCCTGAAGCCGCCCAGGCCAATCAGATCAGCCGACAGGATGCGAATGAGTTGATCCAACGAGTATTGGACGATGATGCCTTCGGAGAAGAGAGGCGGGTTGAAAATTGGCACTATGTGGGCAATCAAGAGAGCCAGTCAGATGGAGAGGATTCGGCACTTTTTCCTTGGTTGGAATCGTTCATCGAGTCACTGGCCAGTGTGGGGGAGTTGTTGCTCTGGATAGTGGTGGTAAGTCTGCTCGCCTATCTGCTCCAGTGGTATCTGAAAAATCGGCTTACGATTGGCGGCTCACTGACTCAGCAGCGGGGTAGCAGGTCAGCACCAACCATTGTGGCCGGTTTGGATCTACGCCCTGAGACCATGCCGGATGATCCTGCGGCCAAGGCGCTTGAATTGATTGAGCAGGGGGAGCTGCGGGAGGCTTTGGCGCTGCTCTACCGGGGCAGTCTCTCCCAGTTGGTGCATCACTATGCGGTAGCGATCAAAGCCGGGGATACTGAGGGTCAGTGTCTGCACCGAAGCCGAAGTTTGCACAACCCGGCGTTATTCGACTACCTGACTGAATTGACGGCGGTCTGGCAAAAGCTTGCGTACGCCCACCACCAACCACAGATGGATCAACTGCTTGGCCTCTGCCGAAACTGGTCCGACCACTTTGGGGGGCAGGATGCGGGATAGTGTCAAAACCGGTCTGCTGGTGGGGATTATGTTGGCCATTCTAGGCAGCCTTGGCTGGCTCTGGTTTAAGAACAATTTTGAGCGCCGTGAAAAAACAGTCAGAAGTGCCATGAGTATCGAAGCCAGGCGTAATCCGCTGCTGGCTGCTGAGATGTTTCTGACTCGCCTCGGTCTGACGGTTGAGAGTCGATCGGGAAGAGAGTATCTGCTTCAGCCACCTGAAGATCTGGGGCTGTTGATGGTGCGTGATCTGGGGCCTCCCTTAACGGAGGGCGCCATAACCAATCTACTCGATTGGGTTGAGCGAGGTGGCCATCTACTGGCTGCACCCAGCGCTCAGTTACAAGAGGGTGGTCAAGATGGCTTGCTGAAAAAATTCGGTGTCAGTCTACAGCTCTTGGATGATGAAGAGAGTGATGAGACAATCCAGCGGCTCAATCTTCCCGGTGTGGCTGAACGTTTGCAGATCGAGTTAGGCCTTAATCGCCGGTTTGAGGTCGATGAACATTCTGCAGCTGTCAGCCCGTTGGTGAAGACGCCAGGTTTTCTTATGTTTCCCTGGGGCGCCGGATCGATCACCCTGATCAGCGACAGCGATCTGTTCACCAATAGTCGGATTGGTGAGCATGATCATGCCGTACTGCTGGCCCAAATTGCGGCTGATGAGGGACATGTCTGGCTACTTCATCGCGCAGAGATGCCCTCGCTGCTCAGCCTGATCTGGCGCTCGGCGCCTCAACTGCTGCTCACTCTGTTGTTGCTAGGATTCATAAGCGCCTGGTGGATGAGCCGCAGCAGTGGTCCGAAGCTGGTCATCAGTCAGTCAGGGCGGCGTGATCTGTTGGAGCATCTACAGGCAAGCGCTGAATTTGTCTGGCGCTACGATCTCAAAACCGCGCTGCTCGAAGGGGCTCGGTATCAGGTAGAGAAGCGTTGGTTGAGTGCCCATCCTGTGTTGTTACAGCTCGATGCAGAGGCGCGTTGCGAGTGGCTTGCTAAACGTACCGATCTCAACGCAACGGCGATTTTCAAAGCGCTCTATCCCGATCAGCTGGATACCACGCAAATGATTAAAAACAGTATCAATCTGCAGCGCTTGCTCGCTGCACTACATCCGGACAGGAAAGTGAAATAGACATGCAAGAAGAGACCTCCCTCCCTAAGGACTTACTGGATCGGGCCAGGCTGTTGGAGTCTGAGATTGCTGGTGTGGTTATTGGCCAGAGACAGGTGATTCATGACGTGGTGTTAGCCCTGTATGCGGCCGGTCATGTATTGGTGGAGGGGGTTCCCGGATTGGGAAAGACGCTGTTAGTGCGGAGCCTCTCTGCGGCGATACAGGGGGCGTTCAGCCGCATCCAGTTTACCCCGGATCTGATGCCCAGTGACATCTCTGGGCACATTATGTTTGATATGAAGAGTGAGAATTTCCGGGTGCGTAAAGGGCCGGTGTTCTGTAATCTTCTGTTGGCGGATGAGATCAACCGCTCACCCGCAAAAACCCAATCAGCACTGCTTGAAGCAATGCAGGAGCAACAGGTCACTATCGAAGGCAGAACCTTCCCCTTAAGTGCACCGTTTCTTGTTCTCGCCACCCAGAATCCGATCGAGCAGGAGGGTACCTATCCTCTGCCTCAGGCTCAGCTGGATCGTTTCTTACTCAAGGTGTTTATCGACTATCCAGAGGAGCTGGATGAGCAGCAGATGGTCAAGCAGATTACCGATGGCCGGGTAGGAGATCAGCTCGATACCTCTACCATCCGGCCTTTGATGAAGGCTGATGAGATACTTCTGGTTCAGAACCATGTGGCCACTCTGGAAGTGGACGACGAGATTATCAACTATGCAGTGAGACTGATCAGGGCCGCCAGAGATTGGAATGGTATCGAAGCTGGACCTGGGCCGCGGGGTACCATCTCCCTGTTGCGGGCGGCCAGGGCTGAGGCCTTTCTCAACGATCGGCAGTTTGTTACCCCGGACGACATCAAACATGCTGCACGGCCGGTGTTGCGCCACCGGGTTCGCCTGACGACCGACCTGGAAATTGAAGGTTACCGGCCGGAAGATGTGTTGAAGGATCTACTTGATAACCTGCCGGCGCCCAGAAAGTGACACCGACACCCCGCTTGATCGCTGCTTTTGGGGTACTGCTGCTGCCGGCGCTGCTGGCGGTCTGGTATCCCTTTTTGGGGTATCTCTGGTTGGCTGGGTCTGTGGTGCTGTTGCTGCTGGCTATGGTCGATTTGTGGCGAGTACGAAAGATGCCCCTGCCGATGGCGCAGCGTCGGCTCCATACTACCATTCCGGTCGGTGTGTGGAGCCGGGTTCAACTGCAGCTGGAGAATCGAGCTGACAGCAGGTTGATGGTTACCGTTCATGATCACCATCCGGCCGATTTCGATGTCAGGGATCAACCGCTCACGCTT
>JARRQD010000159.1:0-8263 GCA_037382205.1 Candidatus Thiodiazotropha sp. | reverse complement strand
ATCAATGTCTCACCACTCTGGTGGTCGTTGGCTATCGGCGTGGGTATGGGTGGTAACGGCACCCATTTGGGCTCTACTGCAAATGTCTTCATTGTCACCATCTCCGAACGTCTGGCCAAAGATACCGGCGACGCGAGCATGCGAATCACTCCGGGGCTCTGGTTCCGCAAGGGAACGCCAGCCATGTTGCTGACGCTGACTTCCTCGTCAATTCTCATGTGGCTATTTTTCGATTTCTTCAGTGCACCGATCCATACATAGCCAAGGGATCTGTAGCTTGTTGGCCATTCAGAGAACAGGGTCCAGTGGCAGCAGGCTCCATAGGTCTACCTTCAGCCTCTTGATGAATCCCGCCTGTTGCTGGTCAATGGTATCTGAAGCGTGCCAACTGTTTTCCGGCTGCATGTCCAAGCGAATAGCCTGGGATAGTTGTTGTGCGACGTTGGAGTCATCAATAATTACACCCACTTCCGTATTCAGGTGTGTAGATCTTGGATCAAAATTGAATGTGCCGATGTAGGCGTAGTGGTTGTCTATGACCATCGATTTAGCATGTAGAGCAAACACGGGAGCGCTTTTACCAAGTTGCTCATGGCGTTCGATAAGTTGCCGGTAGTTACCAGGGTTTGGTTTGAATTCGTATATGTTTAAACCCAGATCCAGCAATCGTTGCTTCTGTTTCTGGTATCCAGAATAGGCCTGCAGATTATCGGTTGAGGCGAGCGAGTTGGTGACAATGGAAATCTTTACACCTTTTTGCAAGAGTTGAGAAAAAAATTCAAAACCGCCTTCAGGCATAACCAGATAGGGGCTTTCAATCAGAATCTCCTCTTCAGCCTTTAAAAGTAGCTCGATGAGAGAAGTTGTAGTTTGACCGCCACCGGAAAGGGTAGTGTGTTGATTGTTCTTTCCAGGTATGTCGTGGATATAGTCGACTTCGGTCCAGTGTAATAGGGTGAAAATCTCTTCGATTCGAGGTGCCATATTGGTAATTGCCAGCCGCACCTCTGGTGCAAAATTGAGCGGGTTGCTGGCGTATCGATGTAGCCACTCTGTATAGTCTTCGACCTGTTCAGCCGTTAAACGGCTCTTCTCCTCTTTGAGCAGTCTAGCGAGAGAGACAGACAGTGGGCTCTGCCAAAAGTGCTCGAAACTCTGCTGCATGTTGTCTAGCACTGTACCAGTAGTCAGCACATCCCTGTCACGAAAGTTATAGGTTTGGTCATAATCATAATACTCATCGGCCATGTTACGTCCGCCTGTGATGGCAATCGTTTGGTCATAGATTACGATTTTGTCATGCATACGCTGATTCGAACCGCGGAAGTCTGTGATCAGATGCCAGAGTTGCGAGATTACGCCCCTACCTACTGAGTGCAGAGGGTTATAAATTTTGATCTGGATGTTGGGATGGGCATTCAGCGAGAGTAGCGTTTCAGGTTCGGCGTCTATTAATAGATCGTCAACGATAACCCTTACTTTGACACCCCGTTGAGCTGCTCTTAACAGGCTTTCACTGGCCAGTGTGCCAATATTGTCCGTGCTCCAGATGAAGTACTGAATATCGATAGACTCCTGTGAGGCGTCTGTCAGCCAGGCTCTGGCTAAAAGTGACTCCTCGCCTTTTTCGAGAATATACACGCCACTCTTTCCTGGATGTGATTGACCAATATCTTTCAAGTGGTTGAGCAGGCTGGCCTGTAGTGGCAGTGATGCTGATACAGCCAGAAACATCACGCTGTAAAGTAATAGGGTTGTGCTTTTATGATTTATCAGAAGTTGCATAGACTCAAGCTTAAGTAACTGTTCATTCTCAGATAATAGACTGTCTCTGATATGAATTGAAAACGCATGGTATAAAAAATCAAAGTTGCGGTAAATTGAATGGACGACTGCCTATGGTCATCTTTTACCATTTCAAGTGCTCTAAGGTTTAGGTATTGTGGGTAAGCGACTCATGGGTAATCCGTATCACAATTAAAATAGAGAGAGTCGTCCAGATCTATGGAGAGAATCAGGGTGCGAAAGTCTACTGCTCTGGATTCAGCGCAAAGCGGATTAGGATTGTCCTGATATGTACTTTGGTATTCCGCATTGAGTACAGGTTTACCAGCAGTGATGAAGGGGGTGAGTAGATCACACTCATTGAATTGATGGCACTGTTCGTTGATGATCAGATCTACATAGTCGATCATTTCATTGATTTGATCCAGGTCGTTTTTAAGGGCAACGGTCAAACCGCGCTGATGTGCCGCATTGAACAGGTTTCGATTAAATGCCAGTTGGTCATCAGCGTTGGCTGTGATTCCGGTGTCTGGTTCCTCAAAGACTGTCACGTTGTCCGCTTCAATACCATCGCACCCTTTAGTGACTGCCAGATCAAGTCTTTGCAGCATAATCGTGTAGACGCTGTAGGAGCGGATATCCAACCACCGTTCATCTGGCCAACCATCCAGGTTGTTGCCCAGGTCATTGGCATCGAATTCTGTTGCATCGGGACGCCATGCCTCATAGCTGCCTGCAGAGAAGTAGCAGAGTACCCGCTTGCCTGAGGCTTGCAGGTTGGCAATTTCCTCCGCAGATGTATCGAAAAGGTCGATATCATAGAGGTCAACTGAATAACTGGTGTTCAGAGTGCCTTGCAGCTGCCAGGCCCAGGTTGTATTGACAGTGGGACGGTACCAGTTGCCACTGGTGAGTGGTTCGACACTGCTCTCCAATTGTTCTGTTTCACCATTTACCAGATGATCAGCGAGTTGGTTGATGTACGCTTCGATCGCTGTGTAACCCGAGGGCATAACAGTATTGTGGTCAGCGGCGGATGTTGACAGGCCGTTACGCTCTTCCCAGGCATCAGACATACCGTCGTTATCATTGTCACCCTGTGGTGATCTGGAAACCAGATTCTGCATCAGGTCGGTCGGCATTCTGAGACCCCAACTGCCGGTACGATTAATGACTTCATTGACATTGTCTGTGTCGATCACATCTCTAGGAAAGGCTCCGGCCTTATTTAAGACCTGATCATAGTTGACTTGTGATTCATTGATGGTTTCAACTGGTAGAGCAAATATGTGTTTCGAAATACTTTTTGCTGCACTCGAATCCCAACCCCAGTCGATGTTATCGAAGCTGCTGTGAAGGGCGGGCGTCTGCCATGGGTCGTCTACGCTTCCTTCATGATCACCTGGGTCGTCGATATAGTTGTCCTTAAGGTAATAACTTAAGGCAGGTGTCCCATTGCCTTTAAATTCATCATCAAAGAAAAAAGGGATCAGACTATTATCAGGCCCTTGTATGTAGTAGTTACCGATGATATTGAAATTTCCGGTAGAGGGGTTGTGGTGTATGAAACCATGGCGCACGTTATAGACCACATTACTGATGATTTCTGCCGGTCCATTTGCCACTGCTGGATTACGGTTTTTATTGTGCGCAAACAGATTATGGTGAATTGATACATTGGCGCCATCAGGCCCGCTGATCAAACCGTAATTATGTTCATTTTCAGAATGACCACCATCAGGATCTGAGCGAGTTATGGTTGACCACTGCACGGTGACCTCTCTGGCTGAATAGATATCGAAGTTTTCATCGACACCACCGGACAGTGAGATGTGGTCGAATATCAAGTTTGTGCTTCTGGAGCACTGGATAGCATCATATTGATCACCCGCAATACTCGGATTGGTTGAGTGGTCAGCGCGCACCCGAAGGTGGCGCACGATGATGTTGTCCGGTGGATTGTTGTACTGGCACTGTAGTCGTCCATGAATGGTAATACCGGCGCCTGGCGCTGTCTGACCTGCGATCGTAACATCGCCATATGGAATTACTATGTCCCCTTCAATGATGCCAGCCACTTCGAAAACGATGATGCGCGCCCTATCAACATTCAGCGCGGCTTGCAAACTCCCGCCGCCGCTTGGATTCAGATTGGTTACTTTTATCACTTCACCAGCGCGCCCACCTGTGGCGTTAGAACCAAATCCTTCAGCACCCGGGAATGCCTTTAATTCTCTGACTTCAGCGGCGACCGTGACAGTCAGGGCCTCGGAAGAGGTGTTGTTACCTGCGGCATCAAAGGCAATCACATGATATTCATAGTCACTCTCCGGATCGACCGAATCATCGGTAAAGTAGGTCATCGATGTGGTGCCAATGGGGCTATTGTCCCGGGTGATCTGATAGTGGTCGACACCGATATTGTCATTCGCTGCATTCCAGCTGAGCGTTACCGAATCAGCGGTGGTTGTTGCGCTCAAATTGGATGCGGCACTAGGTGCTTCAGTGTCGGTGACACCGGCAGCTCCCTCCTCGGATTCACAGGCTGTGGTTGTAATCAATACCAGTAGTATGCCGATGATTGTGGTAATTTTAGAGATATCCATGCAGACTCAACATGTGAATTCCTAATAAACTTGTTTTTAGTATAAGGCGTAACGATCACTGTTACATTGGTGGTTTTGAGATGGGAGTCACCGATAGGAAAGGTGATCTGCCCGTTTTGTGGTCGCTGTCAAGCTGGCATGGTTGAGAATGAGGCGCCAAAACAGCCGCGGGCTGGAGCTTATCTGTAGCTGATTAGGCTGGGTAGCCAAAGCACGGTCTTTGGAAAAGCGATCAGAATAGCTTCTGTCGTAGCTGGTTGAGTTTGTTCTATCCTGGCGTGTATTTTAAACGCATTAAATTGAAATTTATGGTTATTCAGGCGATTGTTGAAACCTTACTGTTCGATAATATTTTTTCCATCTCCTGCGCTGATACGGGGGCGCTGAAAAGATAGCCCTGCGCCATATCACAACCCTGCTGTGCTAGGTACTCAAGCTGGTTTTTGGTCTCTACACCCTCCGCAACAACTGTAATGCCAAGGCCATGTGCCATGGCTATCGCGGCACTTACCAGCTCTCTGTCTGCCGGGGCAATGTTGATATCTTTGATGAAGCTTCGATCAATCTTTAAATTGCCGAATGGGTATCGACGCAGGTAACTTAGGGAAGAGTAACCGGTTCCGAAGTCATCCATAGTTATGGTAACACCCAGATCTTTCAGCTCAGACAGCGCCTTATCGATATAGGTGTGGCCACTCATTAATACTCCCTCAGTGATCTCAAGTACGACAGTGTGATTGGCGATACGGCATTGATCTAAGGCGGCTTTGATCTGGTTTGTTAGGTTGGGGTCTCTAAACTGTCTTGGTGAGATGTTGATAGCAATTTTAAATGGTTTGTCGAATTGGTTCTGCCATTTTGACGTCATGCAGAGAGCTTGCTCAATCACAAACTGACCGAGTGGTACGATTTGGCCTGTCTGCTCGGTAATTGGAATGAATTCATCTGGGCTGACATTGCCTAATATAGGATTGTTCCAGCGTAGCAGAGATTCCGCACCAACGATCTCATGCTTGGCAACATCAAATATGGGTTGATAGTAGAGTTGGAATTCGTTTCGCTCAAGTGCGCCATTTAGCTGTTCCTCAACCTGCAATCGTCTGGAGATTCCCCGGTTCATCTCATGAGTGAAGAAGTTAAAAGTATTACGACCCTGCTCTTTGGAGTGATACATCGCTGTATCGGCATTGCGAAGGAGTTCGGCAGGGTTTTCTCCGTCACTTGGAAATATCGAGATGCCGATTCTGGATGTGAGGATGAGTTCACGACCATCAAGGATAAACGGACACTTAAAGCTTTTGAGTATTTTTTCCGCAATGGGTAGCACCTGTTGTTCGGTTTGCAGGCTGCTGAGTAGTACAATAAACTCATCGCCACCAAGACGACTGACTGTGTCATCGTTGCGTACTGAATCCTTTAATCGTTGAGCTGCTTGTATCAGTAAGTTATCACCTGCTTCATGGCTCATTGAATCATTGACCTTTTTGAAGTCATCCAGATCGAGAAATAGTACCGCCACCATATGCTCATTTCTTCGTGCCTCTTTAATGAACTGTGAGAGTCGGTCAAGGGCAAGAAAGCGGTTCGGCAGATTCGTCAGGCTGTCGTAGTTGGCTTGATGCAGGATCTTCTCTTCCTGCTGCTTTTGTAAGGTGATGTCTTCTTTGACAGCCAGGTAGTGGCTGGTTGAGCCGGATTCATCTACAACTGGTGCAATGTAGGCTCGCTCCCAGAAAAGCTCACCGTTCTTTTTGCGGTTCTGCAGTTCTCCTCGCCACGATTTACCAGCTAGGATGGCCCCCCATAACTCCTGAAAATATTCTACTGGTGTATGGTCTGATTTGAGAATTCTTGGGTTTTGCCCCAGAACTTCGTTCGCGTGATAACCGGTTGTTGTCTCGAAAGCTCGATTGACATATTCAATGTCACCAAGGGTATTTGTCATGACCACCGAAACAGGACTCTGTTCTATGGCTTGGAGCAGAGTTCGAATGCGCTTGTCAGCACGCTTTCTTTCGCTGATATCACGGAAATTAATTACCGCGCCAACAATTTTACCCTTGCGGTGGATCGGTTTACTTGAGTATTCCACAGGGAATGAGGTGCCATCTTTACACCAGAATACCTCACTATCGAGCGCATTGACCGTCCCTCCTTGGAGTACCTTTAGCATGCAACACTCTGCGGCAGGATAGGGTGTTCCATCACTGTGGGTGTGGTGAATCAATTGATGGTTTTCTCGATTTATCAGTTCATCCGGCCAGTAGCCGAGCATACGTGAAGCAGAGGGATTGACGAAAGTAGTGATTCCCTGATTATCAATACCGAAGATGCCCTCTACAGTAGTATCAAGTAGAAGTTGTAATTGATCTTCAGCCTGCTTGCGTTTTTCGATAACCTTGCCAACCCGGCTCAGGGTGACCAGCAGTAGGTAGGCGGACAGGCCTAGCGCGACGATAACAACCGGTATGCGGAGGCTATCGTATAGCGTCTTACTATCTTTGTACTCGATGGAGAGCTGTGAAATCTTATTTTGGCTGTCATAGAGCATCCGGGCTGCGTTTTCTTGGGTGCGCTGCAGTGTTGTATTGATTGTCTTCAGCAAATTGTCAATACGGTCCTGAAGTCCGATTAGTCGATTGGATGCAAAGTCTATCTTTGATTTAATCAATTGGTAGAGGAGTTGTGTCTGTTCATCCAGATTATGAATTGCAGGTCCTAACTCAAGCACCTCAAGCACGTAGCCCTCTGTTTCAGATCGCTGATAATTGGCAATCAGGTTCATACTGTTCTGGCCGGGGATGTTGGTTGCTATCTCGTCTTTAAAAATGCCACCATTATGAAGTATGGCGAGTCCCTTCTTGATGATCATCTGGTTCTCATCAAAGCGGTTTTTGACAATCTCCAGCTCCAAACGATTATCCAACATGCTGAGTTTGAAGATAGAGGCCTTTGCAGAAAACAGTCGTTGATAGATCGAGAGTCCGATCTCCTGTCTGGCTTTCTGGTTATCCAGCTGATCTTCTATCTGCTTGGCTTTTGTTCTAAAACCGGTATAGATGGCAGCCAGCGCGAAGACAATGGTGAGAATCGACAGTGCCAGACCAATGATCTGTCTTTGTATGGGGTGTTCAGTCAGTTGCAGCATGCGTGTTCAGATCTTCTATTCAACACTATAGAGTCCGTATCGTTCAAAAAGAGTTCGACCTTTAGCCGATCCGGCATATTCCATGAATTTTTTTGCAATTTTTGGGTGCTTAGAGGTTTTTAGCAAGCCAAGTACAAGCCGCTTCTTCGCCGCATATTTGTCATCGATAGGCAGAGCGTCGATTTGTTCGGCATTTTCGGGCCAAAACGCGGTTGCATACCAGTTGATCACAAGATCGGCTTCACCCTTCTTGAGGACTTCAACCAGACGTTTTGAGTCAGTGGTAAGCTCTCGCGCGTTTCGCATCGCAGCACTGAAAATACCTGCTGCAGAGAGTATCTTTTTCGTCTCTTTACCAATGCTTCCAGTGTCAGGATTACCGATAACCACATAGTAATCGGGGTTCAGCAGCGCTGTTAAATCTGCAGCTATCTTTTTAGGATTTCCTTTCTGAACCATGATGGCCGCTTTGTTATAGCCGACATGTACCGACTTCTCGATTAAATCCTCTTGCTTGGCCTGTAAGAGATAGGACTCGGATCCAGGCAGATAGAGGTCGCCCAGTTGATTGAATTTGATCGATCTAAGCAGGTTGCCTGAGCCCCCTTCGATGATGGAGATTTTGATATTTTCCTGTTTTTCCAGGACAGCTGCGATCTCTGACATGGGCTTTATCATGGTGATGCCGCAGTAGATCAACAGCTCTTTATGGGGGGATGGGGGG
>JARRQD010000158.1:0-8590 GCA_037382205.1 Candidatus Thiodiazotropha sp. | reverse complement strand
TTACTGATTTTAAAGAAAATAGCTTCGATGGTTATGTCACCTGCTGGGTGAATCACGCTACAACGTGAATGGCACGCTTGTGGCGGCGCATGGCGGCGTTGCAACGCCTTGGAATAGTGTGCTATTCCGCGTTGTTGCGCGCCGTGCAGGGATGCACAAGTGTCGCGGGCACATGGATGTGCAGGAGCGACCCTTGCCCTGCCCCCCCACAAACGCACCCTTCACGCTGTCCAACTGATCTTTTTAGGTTGAAGACTGTTGCCTCTATAGAGAGTGTTTTCTTTGTTCCTGTCGATAACGACTTGGTTGTCCTGTTAGTACGGTTGCCTGGAAAGCACCACCCTGACCCGGCAGATAGACCGATAGTTGCGTTAGCAAGACACCATTCAGTCTCGCTTGTAACTGCTGGTGCTAAAATTAGAGACTATCAGCATGTTAAAACGATTAGGTAGTGGTATGTAGAGCGCCAAATTACCATCGTAGTTTCGTCCAATTTAGCGGTCGTAGAATACTGAAGATCAACGACCGTTTTATCAGCTTTTCATCGTAACCCGTTTTCAATTTCTCGCCGTAGAATTTCCCAAACACGATCATAAAAAATCTCGTATGGCGATCGTAAAATCTGGTCGTGCCTTATTGAAGGCTCTCAATAGATGGTTTCTGCACACCTTTGTGCCTATCTTGATCTATTCTTAGCCTCATTCGTGTAGTATGTTGAGATGGTCTGTATTCGCGTGTTCATATTCCAGGTAATGCAACGGAGATAACAATGGAGTGTCATAGTTTCGATAGGAAAAGTCAAATTCCTTTGTCAGCACAATCAGTATTCCAACGCATGAATATCGATCCCTCTGAGTTTAATGTTCAACAAGTACTAGGCAATACGAAGGTTGTGCGTCAGGTATTGCAGGATTTTTGTCCTCTTGCTAAGAGTCTTGAGTGGGAACTGGCCTCGCTTTCTTGGAATGATCTAGGTACTTTGCCTTTTGCTAAAAACGAAGTGCCATTTTTTATTACCAACAGCGGTCTATTGTCAGAACACGCTGCTGTTGTTCTGTTTGAGAGTTGTAAAAAAGCACCGCCAGCGGGTCAATTCCATGTCTTGGAGTTGGGAGCCGGAGCTGGGTTATTTGCGCAATTATTTCTTGAGCATTTTAAGGCGCTTTGCCAGCGTGAGGAGGCTGATTATTATGATCAGCTTATCTATATCGTTAGCGACGGTTCTGAACGAACAATCGAACAATGGCGTGAAAGGGCGATATTCGAGAATCATGCAGAACATGTAAAGACCATGCGTTGCAATGCCAGAGTGGTTGAAGAGTTTGCGCAGTTTGATGAGATCCCGCTTCGAGCCGTGATGGGTAATTATGTATTGGACGTTTTACCCTCGACGATTATCAGGCAAGGTGACTCTGAGATTGAAGAGTTAAATGTTAGAACTCACTTGGTTGGTGATTCCTCGATTGTATCGCAACACACTGACTTGAGGTATCAACAGATTAGCGATTACGCTCGTTCTCAAGATCTTGATCAGCGTCGAAAACTACTACCACTGGTGTCGTTGTTGGAGTTAGAGACCTCATATAAACCTATCGATCCTGTGTTATATGATTTTGCTCAGGAAGCGTTAAGGAGGCAAAAGGAGTTAGCTGCCGTTGTGATTAATTATGGCGCTATGGCCTGCTTGGGAGCCTGCATTAACCTGCTTGAAGATGATGGCTTCATTCTCGTCAATGATTACGGGCTGGTTGATACCGCTAAAGTTGAAAACAATATTACAACGAAACGATTTGGTCCAACTATGTCGTTGGGTGTTAATTTTCCACTACTAGAGGCCTATATGATTGCCAAGGGGTTACGTTGTATTGCCCCGGACAATGATCTCGATGCACCGATACACTCGCGATTGATTGCGCGGGATGGCGGGCAGATTGCCCATGATGTATTTAATTCACGATTTGGTCGTGATGGCTATAGCTATTTTCAACAGCCCATTCTAGAGGCGAGGGAGCACGCTCGGGCTGGGCGAAAGAGTGAAGCTTTAGAGGCTTATAAAGTGGCAATAAGTCGCAATCAGGCAGATTGGTATTGTCTTGGTGAAGCGGCTGAATATATTGGATTGCATTTGGCAAACCAATCCGCAGCTACCGCCTTGGTTCAGGAGGCTGTAAGGCTTAATCCTTGGTACAGTCCCTGGTTGTGGAATGTGCTGGGTGAGTGCCTGTTTGCTCAAGATCGATTTGCCGATGCACACGAAGCCTATCTTCAGGCTCAACGTATCGATCCAAAAGACATTCGCACAAATCTGAATTTGTCTTTCACCTATGCTCGATTTTTAAGATTTGACAAGGCGCTAGAAGCGATTGCATGTGGTCTGTCATACGATAAAAACGGCGTACTAAGGGAAAAACTTTTAGAAAAACAGTACCAGATTCTAAATCAGTTATCTCTACGTGACTTAGGTGAGCGTGAGCGACTTTCAGCTCGGTCAATATCTTAAACTGGTGACCATATACTTCTCTTTCAGGGCTTCAAACAGACCAGTGATAATTTAATATGTGTAGGGTGGATGCGCCAAGCTTATCCACCCTACATTTTGACAATGTGGGCACGACTCTGCTGCAGTCATCATTAATTATAATCCTACCAATCTTCTGTAGGCTATTGCCCTACTGAAGACTGGTAGGTGTCGTTAAGCTTCTCTATAACTCTATGGTTACCTGCTTGATGCTGTTGTCTTCCGGATATGGGCTGACTTGAAAATAGAGTGATCTCATCAAATCGAGCATCTTGAAGTTGTTGCTCAATACTTCACCTTCCATTTTCTCCAATCCCCGGTCTCTGGCGATCTCCATCAAGTGGTTCATCAGCTTGTGGCCGATGCCCTGACGTTGCCACTTGTCAGCAACCACCAGTGCGAACTCACAGCTTCGCTTATCAGGATTGATGACATAGCGGGCGACCCCCAGCTCAACCTCATGGGAATCATCTTCTGTTACTGCAATCAGCGCCATCTCGTTGTGATAGTCGATCTGGGTGAAGCGAGTTAGCATCTCAGGGGTCAACTCCTGCACTGAACTCATGTATCTGAAGTATTTGGCCTCATTCGACAACTGGCGGGTGAAGTTCTGTTCCAGGTCTGCATCTTCCGGGCGGATAGGTCGTATCACGATGTTGATGCCGTTGGGCAACTGGGCGCGGGTTACCAGGTTGATCGGATAGGGGTGTATCGCAAGATGGTGGTAGGGGTCGGTGGACGGGCGCGGATAGTTGACGCGGATTCTGGCATCCACTGCGACAGCTTCCTGATCGTCGAGAATCAGAGGATTGATATCCATCTCCTCGATCCAGGGTAATTCACAGGCCATGCTGGAGACCCGTAACAGCACATCCACCAGCGCCTCGCGGTTGGCGGCCGGCATGTGTCTGAACTGGTCGAGCATCTTGGACGCTTTGGTCCGATCGATCAGATCACTGGCCAGACGGCGGTTGAGCGGGGGCAGGGCGATGGCAGAATCGCCCATGACTTCGACGGTGGTGCCGCCACTGCCGAAACTGATAACCGGCCCGAATACCGGATCCCGAACGATGCCGATCAACAACTCCCGGCCATTCGGGCTCTGATACATCTGTTCTACAGTCACGCCTTCGATGTTGGCTTCAGGTCGGGTATCCTTGACCTGTTCGATCAGATCCCGGTAGTTAGTGCGCACGGCCTGGGCGTTGTTGACGTTGAGACGAATGCCACCGGCATCTGATTTGTGGGAGATGTCCGGCGAAAAGATCTTCATCGCCACAGGAAAACCGATCGATTCGGCGAGTATCAGCGCCTCGTTGGCGGAGCGCGCTATACCATTGCGTACCGCCTTGATCCGGAAGGCGCCCAACAGGGCAAAGGATTCCGGTTCTGAGAGGATTTTGCGTTGTTCTGAAAGGGCGCTCTCGATGATCAGTCGAGCACCCTCGGCGTCGGGCTGTTCATGCCGTCTGGAACTCTTCGCTGGCGTTTGCAGGAGCAGTCGCTGGTTCTTCTGATGGGATGAGAGATAGTAGAAGGCGTCAACCGCGTTTTCCAAGGTACGGAAGGAGGGCAGTTTAGCGTTATTGAAAAGCTTGCGTGCATTTTCAATCTGTTTGCCGCCCATCCAGCTGGTGAGGATCGGTTTCTTATGTTTATCCGCCAGGTCGATCAGTTCCTGTGCCACCGCATCAGGTTGGGTCATGGCCTGGGGTGTCAAGATAACAATGGTGCCGTCGACCCCCGGATCATTGAGGCAGATATCCACGGCTGCCCGATAGCGCTCGGGTGGCGCTTCCCCGATGATGTCCACTGGATTGCCGTGGGACCAGACTTCCGGCAGGGCTTGATTCAAGGATTTGATGGTGTCCTCGCTGAATGTGGCCAGTTCAATGCTCAGGTCAGACGCCCGGTCGGCGGCCATCACGCCGGGGCCGCCACCATTGGTTATGATGGCCAGTTTGTCACCGTATACCCGGTATCTTGAGGAGAGGGCCTTGGCTGCTGAGAAGAGTTGGGAGATGGTTTCTACGCGCAGCACACCGGATCTTGACAGGGCTGCAGAGAAGGTCTCATCACTGCCCACCAGGGCGCCGGTATGGGACATGGAGGCTTCTGCACCTGCGGCATGGCGTCCCACCTTCAGTACGATCACTGGTTTGATGCGGGCGGCGGCGCGCAATCCGCTCATGAATCGACGGGCATTCTTAATCCCCTCGATATAGAGCAGGATACTGTCTGTCTTTGGATCGGAGACTAAATAATCGAGATAGTCGCCAAAGTCCAGATCCGCAGAGATGCCGGTGGAGATCACCGTTGAAAACCCGATGTCGTTTGTCTCTGCCCAGTCAAGAATCGCTGTGCAAATGGCGCCGGATTGTGAGACCAATGCAAGATTGCCCGGTTTGGCGTTGTTGTTACCGAAGGTGATGTTGATCCCTTGGTCGGGGCGGATCAGGCCCAGACAGTTTGGACCGATAAAACGGATGCCAAACTCTTTGGCTACTTCAACGACCCGCTCTTCCAGGCGCAGCCCGGCCGGTCCGGACTCCCTGAAACCGGCAGAGAGGATAATCATGGTTTTAACACCATACAAACCACAGGCCTCGACGATGGCTGGTATGGTCTTCGCTGGTGTGGCAACCACGACCAACTCCACCGGCTTGCCAACTTCTTCGATCGACTTATAGGCTTTGATGCCCTGTATCTCTTCATGCTTTGGATTGATCGGGTAGACGGCTCCTTTGTAGCCGGATGAGATCAGATTTCGAAATACCACTTCGCCAACTGAGTTCTTCCTTTCGCTAGCTCCAAACATGGCGACGCTTTTTGCTGAGAATAGAGGGGTGAGATAGTGTGATTGCATGAGTTCCAGCCTATTGAACTTCTAATGAAAAAAATGAGTGAGCGTTAATGTCCATTGTTACTCACGGTGGCACGGTGTGATAGTCTGAATTAAAGCATATACAAGGTGACGTCGTTGAGCACTCATGTTATCGGCATGATTGGTTGGAAGTTTACCGCGAATAAATGACAAATTCTTCAGCTAAGTAATGGTTTTATAAAGATCTATAGTGAGTATTTGGCCGCTTAATGAAGTGGCTTCGATTTTGGGGGGTATCTTGTGAGAACGGCCTATATAACACACCCGGATTGTTTGAATCACGATACAGGCGTGGGACATCCAGAGAACGCTTCGCGACTGCAGGCGATCGATGATCGCTTGATGGCGGCGCAGTTATACGATTTTCTACGCCATTATGATGCGCCTGAGGCGACCCGGGAGCAGTTATTACGATGCCATAACGAAGCCTATCTGAACCAGGTTGAAAAACTGATGCCGGAGTCGGGTCATGCCCACCTGGATCCGGATACGGTGGTCAGTCCACAGAGTTTGCAGGCGGCGAAGCGTGCCGCGGGTGCGGTCATCAAAGGGGTGGATCTGATTATGCGGGAGGGTTTAAAGAATGCCTTCTGTGCAGTTCGTCCACCAGGGCATCACGCCGAACGCATGAAGACCATGGGGTTTTGCATCTATGGTAATGCTTCGGTGGGTGCGGCGCATGCCATGGCGGAGTATGGCCTGCAGCGGGTGGCGATCCTCGATTTCGATGTCCATCATGGCAACGGCAGTGAAGATATCTTCCGTGACGATAAGCGGGTGATTGTCTGTTCGACCTTTCAGCACCCCTTCTACCCCTATACAGTGATCGAGGAGAGTCCGGATCACATTATTTGTGCTCCACTGGAGGCAACCGCAAAGAGTGCTGAATTCAAAGCGGCGGTTAATGACCTCTGGCTGCCGGCGTTGAATCACTTCAAACCGCAAATGGTGTTTGTCTCAGCGGGTTTTGATGCCCATGTGGAAGACGACATGTCCAGTGTCAGTCTGATCGAAGCGGACTATCGATGGGTCACGGAGCAGATTATTCAGGTCGCTGATCAATACGCCGAGGGCAGAGTTGTCTCTGTACTGGAAGGGGGCTATGAGCCTCATGCGTTGGCGCGAAGTGTCGAAGCCCATATCCGCGTGTTGATGGGACTGCACTGAGGATTGCTGGTCTGTTGATCCAGGCGCTCTGTTGAGCATTGTCAGCAAGTTGTTGCAATGCTGTCTGGAAAGACCCTGTTGATCGGCGACTTTGATAACATAGCTCTCAGTGGCTGAGATTTTCGCCACGGCCAGATAGGTCGTTGTTTGATCTTTGACAAAGCAGCCGGACAGTGTGGTGACCAGCTTATGAGAGGCCAGCTGAATCGGTGGACTAGGCTCGGAGACTGCCTGGTGAGACACCAAGCTCCCGCTTGAAAGCACGGCAGAAAGCCGCTTCGGATTGGTAGCCAAAACGTTCGGCAAACACGACCAGAGGCTCTGATGATTCGAGCAGTTGGGTACGTGCCAGCAACATGCGCCAGCGGGTCACATATCGCATTGCTGTGTAACCCACCAGCTCGGTGAATCTCGCTGAGAACCCTGAGCGGGACATTCTCGCTTCACTGGCCAGTGAAGTGAGGCTCCACTCTCTCTCCGGATTGCGGTGAATCGCCGCAAGGGCTCGGCCAATCTGTTTGTCTCGAAGTGCATTCAGCCAGCCCGGTTTAGGGCCGCTCAGAGAGTCGAGCCAGGAGCGAATTGCCTGGATCACCAGGATATCCGCCAGACGGGTGATCACCGTTTCACCACCCGGACGTAACTCCCTGGCCTCTCTGGTAATCAGCTGTAAAGTGTTCTCAATCCAACTGCTCTCATGCGCTTCCCAGGTATCTATTTTTAATACCTGGGGCAGCAGAGCGACTACCTGTTGTCCCGCAACATGGTCAAAGCGGACCAACCCACAGGTCAGTTGGGTCAATTCACCTGTGCCGCCATGGTGCATAATTTCATAGCGTTCACTGACCGACTCGACCGGGATGTCGAACAGCGGGGTAGTCTGATAGTGCAGGTTACTGCGTACTTTATGGCCCAGGCCATGGGGCACCAGGGCCAGGCTGCCCTGTTTCAGCAGGCAAGGTTGCTCTCCTTCGACCTCCAGCCAACATTCACCCTGGGTTATTACATGAAACATCATGTGTCCCTCGAATGGGGGTAGGGATACTCCCCAGGGAGCTTTTAACTCCGAACGGCAGTAGTAGGTGCCGTTCAGCTTCAGCAGATGAAGCGCTTCCCCGATAGGGTCAGATACTTCAGTAATTGTCGATTTGGTTTGGTTGGTCATGATGATCTTCGATTTGGACGAGCTGCATATAAATATAGACAAACAGTCATGGTTGGTTTGTGCATTATTACTTAGGATCAGCTTATGCGCAGTGACGCTGAGTTGTTAAATGCTAAACCTTTAATGGAGCGTGGATTATGGCGAACAAACCGATATTGATTATTGGCAAACATGGCAAAACCGGACGGCGTGTTTTACAGCGGCTGGAATCGCAGGGTATAGAGTACAGAGCGGTCTCAAGATCGACTGAACAACCATTCGATTGGCTGCAGCAGGAGACCTGGGGAGAGGTTCTACAGGGCGTGGGTAGTGTCTATATCACTTACCAGCCAGATCTGGCCGTAGCTGGAGCACAAAAGGATATTGAAGCTTTTACCGCAATGGCGAAACAGGCGGGTGTGGAACATATGGTGTTGCTGTGGTGGTTGCCTGTTTGACCGATGCAAAACATCACAATCGAATCTACGAAGTGACCGGTCCCCGCACCATGACTTTTGCTGAATGTATGGACGAGTTGTCTGAAGCACTACAGAGACCGGTCAAATATCGACAGGTACCACTGGATATCTATATGAGCACGCTTGAGCAACAAGATGTACCCGAGCCGATGCGCAGGTTGCTCAAGCTGCTATTCACTGAGGTCTTAGATGGTAGAAACAGTCAGCTGCAACAAGGCATTGAAGAGGCGCTGGCAAGACCGGCAACTGACTTTCAGGCCTATTTGGAACGCGGCGTCAGCTCTGAATACTGGTCAAAACGATGATTGTTCAACCATTCTGGTGTTTCTGGAATAGTTGCGAAGTGCAGAGTGTCGCTGGCCAACACTGAATATACCCTCCCACCGGGATTGCTTTGT
>JARRQD010000157.1:0-8282 GCA_037382205.1 Candidatus Thiodiazotropha sp. | reverse complement strand
GGCAGTACCTGGCCTACCATGAGGGACAAGGAGGCTACGCGAAAGGCAGCTACAAGAAAAAGCCCTGGCTGATCAAAGTAGCCCATCGGGTAGAGTCAAACGCCAAACGCTACCGCCAACAGATTGCAAGCTGCCGGAGCAAACTTGAAAGCCGTTCCTGGTGGTGGCCATTTTGAGCCGCTTAACGGATGTGCTGATGCTCTTATTGCAGCTCTCCACTGAAAGTGACAGCCCCCTATCATTCTAAAGCCGCACTGAGATCCTTTGACCAACCCGTCCCCATTTGGCTTAAGTTAAGCACCCCCTATAACAGTATATGTAAGGTTAATAATCAACTTACTCAGCCGATAATTTGACTGATAAGCCATCATGGTTGAATTCCCTGGTCTGGGGTATAGAGTTGAATATATATAAACCGGCATCCGGCCAACCAGAGCACTGATGTGATCATTAATTTTTACAATACTACTGGAGTATTTATAAAAATTAATACTTTCTATTTAACCCATTCCATAGACCAATACTAACCCCAAGATTAAACTGTATGAGATTTCTATCGGGTTTCAGTTCGGTTTCATTCGCGTGACGAGAGGTATTGGAAATGGATAATGAGATTGCACTCAACGTAACAACCGCCATCCTCTTTATGGGCATTCTTGGTCTGTTGCTCTCATCCATGCTGGTGTTTGCCAACAAAAAGCTCTGGGTGTTCGAAGACCCGCGCATTGATGAACTTGAAGGCATGTTGCCTGCCGCCAATTGCGGCGCCTGTGGCAGAGCCGGCTGCCGGCCCTTCGCCGAGGCACTGATCTCCGGTGAAGTCAATCCGGCTCAATGTACTGTCAGCACCACCGAGGCGATCGAAGATATCGCTGACTACCTGGGCGTGGAGTGTGGCGATGTGGTAAAGCGGGTCGCCCGCCTGGCCTGTGCCGGGGGGAATCATGTTGCCCGATCACGCGCCCACTATAAAGGTTTAGAGAGCTGCCGTGCGGCGGCCGTCGTCTCCGGTGGCCCAAAGAGCTGCACCTGGGGCTGCATCGGTTTAGCTGACTGCGCCGTTGTCTGTGAGTTCGACGCCATTGCTATGGATCACAACGGTCTACCGGTTGTAGATGACGCCAAATGCACCGCCTGTGGTGATTGTGTCGATATCTGCCCAAAAGATCTGTTGTCGATTCAAGATGCCGCTCACCGGTTATGGGTGGCCTGTAAAAATTTAGAACATGGTGACAGCGCAGAGAACGATTGCGAAGTCGCCTGCACCGCTTGTGAACGATGCGTTAAGGATTCCCCGGAAGGATTAATTAGCATTCAAGACAATTTGGCTGTAATCGACTATAACAAGATTAGTTTAGCCTCCCCGATTGCTACTGAGCGTTGCCCGACTGGGGCAATTGTTTGGCTTGATGAAACCAAGGGGGTCATCAAAGGGCACCAAGCGAAACGCATAGTACGTAAAGAAGCATTGCCTATCTGATGTAGGCAGTAAAACCCTTAAGCCTATGCTTTCTGTTTTCTCTATAGAGATCGTCTTCAATTGAGTAACGGAAGGTAAATTGCAAACCTAGCTAAGAGAAGTTTCATGTTCGGTAAGAAAGAAGAGAAGAGCTTCAAATACCCTGGAATCCGTATGGCAATGGACGGTAACGGGGCAGTCATCATGTGTGAGCGGGAGGCCTCGGACGCCGCTGGCGCCTACCCCATCACCCCCTCTACCCAAATGGGTGAGTATTGGGCCGAAGAGACCGCCAAAGGTCATATCAATGTCTCTGATCGGTCGCTGATCTTTATCGAACCGGAGTCAGAGCATGCCGCTGCTGCGGTCACGGCAGGTATGTCGATGACCGGCTTGCGCGCCACCAATTTCTCCTCGGCACAGGGCATCGCTTTCATGCATGAATCCCTCTATGCGGCAGTGGGCAAACGCCTCCCTTATGTATTGAATATCGGCTGCCGGGCAATCACCAAGGCCTCGCTCAATGTGCACTGCGGCCATGATGACTTTCACTGTATCGACGATACCGGTTTTTTCCAGGTATTCGCCAACAATGCCCAGGGTGCAGCTGACCTGAACTTGATTAGCCGAAAGATTGCCGAGCTGTCTCTGACCCCGGCTGCCGTCGCTCAAGACGGCTTTCTCACCACCCACTTGATTGAACCACTGCAGGTACCCGAGCGGGAGATGATCGCTGAGTATCTGGGCCGCCCGGATGATGAGATTGAATGCCCCACTCCGGCGCAAAAGCTGCTCTTTGGCGAGACCCGTCGTCGGGTCCCGGCAATCTGGGATGTGGACAACCCCATGCTCTCAGGCTCAGTGCAGAACCAAGATGCCTTCATGCAGACTACCGCTGCACAACGCCCCTACTTCTTCCAGCACATTCCTGAGATTAGCGATCAGGCGATGGAAGAGTTTTACCAATTGACAGGTCGTCGTTACGGCCGTATTGGCTGTTACAAAGCAGACAAGGCCGACTACCTGATCATCGGCATGGGTTCGATGATCGTGCAGGCCCAGGGTCTGGCTGACTACCTGGAAAAGACCCGCAAACTGAAGGTCGGCGTGGTGGATATCACCATGTTCCGCCCCTTCCCCGGCGACCTGCTGGGTAAGGTACTAAAGGGCAAAAAAGGTGTCTGCGTTCTGGAGCGTACCGACCAACCTCTGGCGGAAGATCTGCCACTCATGCGTGAAGTCCGCGCAGCGGTCTCCAAATGTATTGAAAATGGTCAGGCAAAGGCAGGCAAACAGGATCAGCCGTATGAGAAATATGCATGTTACAGCAGCTTTGCCGATGCGCCTCACCTCTATTCTGGCGCCTATGGCCTGGGATCCCGAGACCTGCAGCCAGAAGCCCTGATCGCCGCTGTTGAGAACATGCTGCCTGACGGCAGTCAGCGCAAGTTCTTCTATCTGGGTATCGATTTCATTCGCGATGCGGATACTCCTAAGCAGGAGATCCATATCCAGAAACTGCTCGAAGCCTATCCGAATATCGGTGAGATGGCGCTGCGCGGTTCTGAAAACCCCAATCTGATGCCGGAGGGCTCGATTACCGTCAGAATGCACTCAGTCGGCGGCTGGGGCGCCATCACTACAGGTAAGAACCTGGTGATGACCCTCTACGATCTGCTCGGCTATGAGATCAAGGCGAATCCGAAGTATGGTTCTGAGAAGAAGGGTCAGCCAACGACCTACTACCTCTCGGCAGCACCGACCCCGATCCCGCTGAACTGTGAGTATCACTATGTGGATGTGGTGCTGAGTCCGGATCCGAATGTATTCGGTCACTCCAACCCACTGTCTGGTCTAAAGCAGGGAGGTACCCTGATCATCCAGTCAAACCTGAGATCTGCAGATCAGGTCTGGGAGTCCTTTCCCCGCTGGATGCAACAGCAGATTATCGACAACGAGATCCATGTCTTCTATGTGGACGGTTTCAAGATCGCCAAAGAGGAGGCCTCCAACGCGGAATTGCAACTGCGTATGCAGGGTAACGCCTTCCAGGGCGCCTTCTTCGCCGGTTCGCCACTGATGGAGATGGCCGGTCTGGATGAGAAGAAGCTGTTCAACGCCATCGAGAGCCAACTTGAAGCCAAATTCGGCAGCAAAGGTCGCCGGGTGGTCGAGGACAACCTGCGGGTGGTGCGCCGTGGTTTCGATGAGATCCACGAGATCACCGACAAAGTGGTTGGCAGCAGCGCCCAGATGCCAGTAAAGAAAGAGCTGGGCATGCCGGTGATGCTCAAGCGGCTGCCTGAAGCGGATGGCGGCATCTCCGATGTGCACCGTTTCTGGGAACAGACCGGCAGCTTCTACGCCACCGGTAAGGGCAATGAAAATCTGGCCGACCCCTACCAGGCCCTCTCTCTGATGCCAGCTTCTACCGGCGTCTACCGCGACATGACCCAGATCCGTTTCGACTACCCAAAATGGGTGGCGGAAAACTGTACTGCTTGCGGCGACTGTTACACCATCTGTCCCGACAGCGCCATTCCCGGCCTGGTGAACAAAGTCAGCGACGTCTTCACCACCGCGATCAATCGCATCGAAACCGCTGGCCGTCCGACCCAATATCTGCGTCGAGAGAGCCGCAACGTCGAGAAACGCCTGCGTGAGCTGCTTGAGGAGGCTGGTGAGGCCGCCAATGTGCGCACTGTCCTTGATCAGGCCGTGCTGGAAACCATTGCCGCGGCCGACAGTGAAGCGGATGTCAAGTCTACGCTGGAAGAGGAGTTCGGTCTGTTCCTGGAGGCGATGGGTGAATTTGATTTCTCCATTACCAAGCCCTACTGGAGTAATATGGAGAAGAAGAGCAAGAACAGCGGCGGACTCTTCTCCATCACCGTCAACCCATACACCTGTAAGGGTTGTATGGAGTGCGTCACCATCTGCGAAGACGAGGCCTTGGTCACCACCCATCAGGATGAAGCGGCGATTCAGCGTATGCGTGACGACTGGAACTTCTGGCTGGATCTGCCAACCAGTGACCCCTCTTTCAATCGCATCGATGATCTGGATGAGAAAGTGGGTGCTCTGCAGACCCTGCTGATGGACAAAAATAACTACAACTCGATGGCTTGTGGCGACGGCGCCTGCCTGGGCTGTGGTGAGAAGACCATCATCCATCTGTTCACCTCTACCGTCACCGCGTTGATGCAGCCCCGGGTCAAGCAGCAGATCGAGAAGATCGAAAAACTGATCGAACAGCTGGAGCAGCACATCCGCTTGAAGCTGGCCGAAGGGGTCGATCTGAGCAGCTCGAAAGCGATCTCGGAAGCCATGTCGGAGAGTGAAGAGAGTGATCTGACCCTGTCTGGCCTGAGTGAGAATCTGGACAGCAATCGTGAGAAGACCGTGATTGACCGGGATTGGCTGAAATCCGCCACCCAGCTGCTGGATGAACTCAGAGATCTGAAGTGGCGTTATACCGAAGGTGAGACCAACAATGGTCGCGCTAAGATGGGTATCATCAATGCTACCGGTTGTACCTCTGTTTGGGGTTCCACCTATCCTTACAACCCCTACCCCTTCCCTTGGGCCAGCCATCTGTTTCAGGACAGCCCATCGGTTGCGATGGGACTTTTCGAAGGCCACATGCGCAAGATGGCGAATGGCTTTGCCACCATCCGTAAAGCTGAGCTGGAGCTGGCCGGCAAGTACAACGCCTCTGAGCACGAAGGCTTCTTCCAGCAGTTCAACTGGAAGCAGTTTACTGAAGATGAGTGGCTGCTTTGTCCACCGGTTGTCTCGGTTGGTGGCGACGGTGCGATGTATGATATCGGATTTCAGAACCTCTCCCGCGCACTCGCCTCCGGCATGCCGGTGAAGGTGCTGGTTTTGGATACCCAGGTCTACTCCAACACCGGTGGCCAGGCCTGTACCTCTGGCTACATCGGCCAGGTTGCGGATATGAGTCCTTACGGCAAGGCCTGGAAAGGTAAGGAGGAGATTCGTAAAGAGGTCTCCCTGATCGGTATCGCGCACCGAACAACCTATGTCATGCAGAGTGCGATCAGCAACACCACTCACCTGCTGGAAGGCTATATCGATGGTCTCAACAGTCGCCGTCCGGCGCTGTTTAACATCTATGCGGTCTGCCCACCTGAGCATGGCGTTGGTGACGACATCGCCTACCAACAGTCGAAAATGGCTGTGGAGTCCAGAGCCTATCCGCTGATGAAATACGATCCGGATGCAGGTGAAACCATTGAGGAGTGTATCGACCTGGAAGGCAATCCCGCGATCGATGGGGATTGGCCAACCTACACAATCGACTACCAGGATGAGAAGGGCGAAGCCTGCAAACTGGAAGTACCAATGACCTTCGCTGACTTCGCTGTTACCGAAGGACGTTTCCGCAAACAGTTCCGGGTGGCACCGCCGGAGACCTGGAACGACGACATGGTCGCCATGGACGAGTTCCTTGAGATGGATGAAGAAGACCGGGATGGCAAGTTCCCCTACATTTGGGGCGTTGACAGCAAGAACCGTTTGATGCGTATCATCTGTGCCCAGGAGATTGCCAAATCCTGTGAAGAGCGTCGTCAGTTCTGGCGTCAGCTGAAAGGTATCGCCGGTGAGCTGAACAAAGTGGATGTGGATGCGCTGGTCGAACAGACCAAGGTCGACATGGCCAACCGCCTCAGCTCCACCCTGCTCTCCCTGGCTGCCAGCGGCAATACTGATGCACTGGCAGGCTCTATCTCCGCCAACGGCAATAGTGGCGCCGCGGCTCCTGCGGGCAGTAGTGGTGCCGCTGCTGCAGCGGGCTACGAGCCGGTCTGGGTCGAGACGCCTGAGTGCACAGCCTGTGATGAGTGTATTGAGATTGCTCCGAACATTTTCGCCTACAACGACGAAAAGAGAGTGGTTGTCACCGATCCTCAAGCGGGTCAGTTCAAGGATGTCGTGAAGGCGGCTGAAAAGTGTACGGCGGGCTGTATACATCCAGGAACGCCCTGGAACTCGACTGAGAAAAATCTGGAGAAGCTTGTTAAACGGGCCGCGAAATTTCAGTAAATCTAAGGCGACCAGCCGGCTAAACCGGCCTGGTCAATAGGGCTAACAGTGTGCGGAGCTTCGGCTCCGCCTGTTAAATCTCGATTCTGCAGTTGGTCGCCCAGAGGTGGCGCATGGATCAAGTCATGGCAAATCTCAGGCTGGATTTCCTGCTATACCGTGAGCAACTGCAAACTCTGGATAAAATGAGATCAGAGAGACTATGGGATTGTTCAACCTGCTGTTTGGGCAGAAAGGCTTTACACACGGCATCCATCCACCCTATCACAAGGATACGGCGGATAAACCGATCCGTCGTCTTCCCTTTCCCCCACAATTGATCCTACCGCTGGATCAACATATCGGGAAACCGGCGATAGCATCGGTTGCGAAAGGCCAGGAGGTGGTACGGGGAGAACCGATCGCCAAGGCGGACGGTAACTTTTCAGTGCCGCTTCATGCCCCGGCCACCGGCCGCATTGCCGGTATCGAATTGATGCCGACCCCCAAGGGGCCGAAAACCCTTGCCATCCTCATCGATGTCTATGAGGGATCGACCCAGGAGGTGCTTTGGGAACAGCCACGGGAGATGAGCGAACTCTCTCCCGAGGAAATCATCCAGGCAATACAGGATTCCGGCATGGTGGGACTGGGCGGCGCCGCCTTCCCCTCTCATATGAAGCTCACCATTCCTGAAGACAAACAGGTCGACACACTGATCATCAATGGCTGCGAATGCGAGCCCTACCTGACCTGCGATCACCGCATCATGCTGGAACACCCCAAGGCTCTGTTGCGTGGCATCCGTTATGCGATGCGCGCCACCGGCACCGAAAAGGCGATCATCGGCATCGAAGACAATAAGATGGACGCGGTGGAGTTGCTGAGGAGCCACCTCGCTAAAGGCAGCCCGGTTGAAGTCAAAGCCGTTGAGACCAAATACCCACAAGGCTCGGAAAAGATGTTGATCAAGTCGGCCCTTGGACGGGAGGTGCCCACCGGTGGCCTACCGGCCGATATCGGCGTGGTGGTGAATAATGTGGGCACCCTGGCCAGTCTGGGAGATCTACTGCCCAAAGGCCGTGGGTTGATCGAACGGGTGATCACCGTAGCGGGCCCCGGTATTGCAAAACCAGGCAACTATCTGGTGCCCCTGGGAACCCCAATCCGATACATTCTCGACTACGTAGGTTACGAGGGCGCACGAACTGAGTTTATCCTAGGCGGCCCGATGATGGGGCCTGCCGTCTCCGCGCTGGATACACCGATCACCAAAGGCACCTCGGGGCTTCTGGTACTCAATGAGCCCTCGATCGAGGAAGAGAGCCATAAGATCTGGCCCTGTATCCGCTGCGCCCGCTGCGTGAGTGCCTGTCCAATGCATTTGAATCCCTCGATGCTCGGCCAGCTGGCGGCCAAGCGCAAATATGAGGCAATGGCTGAAGACTATCACCTGACCGACTGCTTCGAGTGCGGCTGCTGCTCCTATGTCTGCCCTTCGAACATTCCCCTGGTGCAGTATTTTCGAATCGCCAAAGCGATCAACCGGGAACTGACCACCTGACCCTTACGGACGATGTTGTAGAGCTGAAAAACAGACATGAGTAAAAAACCCACCATTGAACTGCGGACTTCACCCCATGCCCATGCTGGACAGGATGTGGTCGTTATCATGCGCAATGTGGTCTATGCCCTGCTGCCGATCTGTGCGTTCACCGTCTGGCAATTCGGCATCAGCGCGCTGGCCCTGCTGGTCGTCGTCACCCTAACCTGCCTA
>JARRQD010000156.1:0-8318 GCA_037382205.1 Candidatus Thiodiazotropha sp. | reverse complement strand
GATCGTGAAAGGCCTGATAGTGAATTTTTTCTTCCGATTTTTTAATTTCGGTTACATCACTGATCACGATAAGAATGGTTTCTGCCCAGTGTTTACTCTCCGGCTTGCTGTTCTTATCCAGACGACGACCCCGAATTCTGCCAATAAAACTGCTGCTCTCCATATCATCGCTGCCAACCTTGAAGCGAACATCGATATGTTTGTTCTTAGGCTGTCGAACAAAAGCGTTGAAGCGGCTGCGGAAGATATTCTGATCAATCGGCAGCATGAACTCTGCCAGAGCTTTACCGGTGAGCGCGTATTTTTCCATGTCCAACATGGAGGCAAGCATCTGATTGGCGCGTATGATCAGGCCGGTGTCATCGAGGCTGGCATAGCCCACCGGTGCTTCGTTATAGAGTTCGAGATACTGTTGATGTGTGTATTCCAGTTTGGCCTGGGCTTGACGAAGTTCCTCATTCTGCAGCTCAAGTTCGATCTGATGAACATGAAGATCCTGGAGTAGTCTGTCCCGGTCAGCCACCCTCTTCTGATAAGTAATACGCTCTCTTCGCTGAGCAATTTTCTCTGCCTTGTCGCGCATAAACTCATGGCTTGGGTGGCGATGATTGTTGCTATCTTCTTTTCCCATCTTTACCGACTAATTTGATATCTGGTCTTTAAGCAGACCGATAAACCAATGGCGTTGTCCGATGACCATTTCTGCAAGTGTTAGGAGTTGATTGATGGTCTGGCCATCTTTTCTTTTAACCTGAACTTCACGGGTTTTACCGATAATCTCTGAGGTGTCTTCTTTCAGATACCTTTCGATATAGTGGTCGTGTTGGGTGGCAATTTCATCCGGCATCAGTAGTGATATATTCTGATTGATCAGAGCACTTTCATCATATCCGACCAAATCGAGTAACGCTTGATTGACTTCTTGGATAATGCCCTTTTTGTTGATCAGTGCATAAGCGTCGCTGACTTTAAGCAGCGTCTCCATTCGTAGCTTCTGCTCGACTAACTTGTTCTGCGCTTTTCTCAAGCCACTGGTGCTGACAAAAGTAAAAACCACACCGGAGTAGGTATCGGGGGCGATCTGATAGGGATAGACCCGCATGATGTACTCTTCACCGCTTTTACTGATGATCTTCTCCAGCTCAACGCCTGTTTCGTTGATCAGAACTTCGCGGGCCAAATGGACGATATCCACATCGAGCAGTCGGTGAGAAAGGTGGCTGATCGGCCGTCCAATGTCCTGGTCAAGAATTCGAAACAGTTGTGTAACCTCTGGCGTATAGCGCCTTACATCTAGATTTTCATCGAGAAACAGCGTGGCGATACGAGTGTTGCACAGTAGGTTGTCCAGATCATTGTTGACTTCGGTCAGCTCGGTGATTTTTCCTTGATACTCTGAGTTCACCGTATAGAGCTCTTCGTTCACCGATTGCAGCTCCTCATTGGTGCTCTGCAGCTCTTCATTACTCGCCAGCAACTCTTCGTTGGTTGCCTGCAACTCTTCGTTTGAGGTCTCCAGCTCCTCTACTGTGGCCTGCAGGTTTTCCCGGGTAAACTGAAGTTCATTCTCCAAGTCGATGATGCGCTGTTGAGCATCTTTACCCACATTGTAGGTTTCTGGAGATGTGGTTGAGGATTGAATGGAGGTACGAACCTCTTCGATGAACACGGCCACCAGCATGGCCTGGCTTTTTTTGGTCGGCAGCGGCTTCAGCCGCATATTGACCACCTTATGCTCCTCAGTCAGGTTCAGGTTGATGTTGGAGTAGACCAACTCTTCCCTGCTTTTGAAAACCTTTTGCAGACCCGTAGTCAATGGAATGGCAAGATCGTTGATCACCAGTTTCGAGACATCGTTGACCACCTTGCCGGAGGTAAACTGCAGATAGTTTTTGGCATCACCCGCAACGTGCATCAACTCCAGTGTTTCACTGACCACCAGGCAGAATGGCAGATAGTCACCGGCCACACCCTCAACCAGCCGTTCCAGCAATCGCTCCTCTTCGTGCATGCGTGCTGCCAAACCACGTCCGGACATCCGGTTATTGTTATACCAGCGCTTGGCATCGAAATTGATTGCAGGCTCAGAGAGCTCGGAGTGGCGACGTCGGCCACGGGATTGATAGATACGCCATTTATGATCGACCGGATCGAAATATTCGGCCATATCTCCTGTGGTTTCACTGTTGCCTAGAAAGAGAATGCCTTTGGGATTGAGGGCGAAGTTGAACAGTTCGAGAACCCGTTTCTGCAATATCGGTTGTAGATAGATCAGCAGATTTCGGCAGCTGATCAGATCGATATTGGTAAAGGGGGGATCTTTCACCAGATTGTGTTGAGCAAACACCACCATCTCTCTGACTTGGCGGCTGATATAGAAACCTTCATCCCGGCGATAGAAATATTTGGAGAGCATATTGGATGTAATATCCGCCACGGCGCTCTCTGCGAAAATCCCGGCACTGGCGGTTAGAATGGCTTCACGATCCACATCGGTGGCAAAGATCTTAACGTCCAGTGTGAGATTCTGTTGCTCCATCACCTCACAACAGAGAATTGCCAGACTATAGGCCTCTTCGCCAGTGGAACAGCCACTGACCCAGATACGGAGTTTATCCTCTTTAGTCTCTTTGAACAGTTGAGGCAGGTATTTGTCTGCAATGTTTTCAAAGGCTTCAGGATCCCTGAAAAAACTGGTCACCCCGATCAACAGGTCCTTCTGCAGACTGTTAAGCTCCACTGGGTAGCCTTCGAGGAAGCGTACATAATCTCTCAGATCATGGATCTGGTTGACCGCCATGCGTCGTTCGATGCGACGGATTATGGTGGTGGGCTTGTAGTAGGTGAAATCGATTTTATTGCTCTCTCTGAGCAGTGCGAAGATGCGTGTTACCCCATCCTCATCGTTGAGCATGGTGCTGGCATACTCATCTTTGGCGGTAAACGGATGCTTCAGATAAGAGAGCAGTTGGGTCGGCATCTCGTTGGGCGGCAGGATGTAGTCCACCAGTCCGGTGGCAATGGCGCTGCGCGGCATGCCGTCAAAGCCGGCTGTCTCCTCGGCTTGCACCATGGCCATACCTAACTCCTCCTTGATGGCACGAATGCCACTAGTGCCGTCACTGCCGGTGCCGGAGAGCACGATGGCGATGGCCTTAGCGCCCTGGTCTTCCGCCAGGGAGCGAAAGAAGATGTCGATGGGCAGATTGATTCCCCGTGCGTCCCGATCCTGCTCTGAGAGGATGAGTCGACCGTGAAACAACCGTAGGTTCTTGGCTGGTGGGATCAAATAGACGGAGTTGGGTTCTACGATCTCGCCGTCCTGGGCCCGGTGCACCGGCATTCGGGTACGTTTGGAGAGTAACTCGGCCATCAGGCTTTTGTGGTCTGGGGAGAGGTGCTGGATCACCACAAAGGCAACCCCGCTGTCCGGGGGCATTACCTTGAAGAAGGCTTCGATTGCCTCCAACCCGCCCGCCGAAGCGCCGATTCCTACGATATGAGTCGGTTTTATCTCGGCTTCCAACTCATCTGGAAGTTCTGCATCATTGTTACTGTTGTCGTTCATATCGCTATCTGGTTGGGTTTGGGGTTTCAATCCCAAGCCGATTATACCTATTAGTACGCTATGTATACTGATGTGAAACAATAAAAACTATTTTTGAATTATTGAGCTAAACTGGCTGATCCTCCACCTCGGTGACAGCATGGGTAGATCCAGGGTTCAGAGCATAAATGTGAGATACCGTTATCCCAGCCCCTTTCAGAGGTTCGATCTGCATCGACATAAACGCTTCAGGTCAGCAAAATCACAACGATAGGGGAGTGTCCTGCAACGCTGAGTCTACCTGACTTAGTTAAAAACCGTCTGCAGCATCCGACTTCGTGGTATTGCCTGTACGAAGTACCCAAGTTTTGCTATCAATGACCTGCTGACGCTTTAAATTATCATGATTTTGCGCTGGTGTTTGCTTGATGAACAGCATCCCAATCGCCACCAATATGACAGATCTGGTTTTCTGCATCCAGCTCATTGATGGTAAGGCTGTTGGCGTACAGAATGACCAAAATCCGCTATTAATTGAGCCAAAAGGTGTAAATTGAACAGGTCATATTAAATTTAGAACTGAAAAGCTTGATTAACAAGTAAAATATCCCTGTCAATTTGTACAGAATGGCGGATTATACTTCGTTGGTGCCTAACCAAAAACTCAGGTTTTTATCGAGAAACTCCTCGACCGGCATATAGTGCGACCCATCGCAAGAGAAGGTCAAACCAAGCATCCCATTCATAATGTTGACCGAAGCACTACGCAGATAGATGGTCTCATCAACAAAGCGTAACGCCTTGAATTCCTTTAATACTTCGCGTAACTGTTCCGGCGTCACCCGAGCCCGTTCAGGGTAGGGATGCAGTGGATAGGCTAGCACAATATCCGGATCAATGATCTCCTCGACCGCGTGAATATGGTAGCTGTAGGGATCCTCCATATCCCAGAACGAGCAGCGTCCACTGGAGTAGTGAATTTTACAGTGAAAAATGCCATGTTCCGTAATCAGATCGTAGACCGTGTCGTGCACCGGGTCGATGTGCTCATCCAGTCGACTCTGTACTCGCTGCTGCATAAACAGCTGACCGCGAACCGCAGGATCCCCCTTGAACTGCTGCCACTGAGGCGGCTCTATGCTGGTGCCCTGCTGTGTGATCAGTTTGTCGAGAGAGAAGTCCGCGGCAATAAAGCCGACCAAACTCTTGTTCTGCCGTACAGCCTGCAGGGCGGTGACACACTCGCGATGGGAGAACTGGCTATGGTAGACCGATGAGAGCATGATGCCTTTGAATGGCAGGTTGTTTTTCAGATAGGGTCGCTCAGAGAGATCCCTGCCCCGCCAGCCCAGATTTACCCCGTCTGGCATCACCAGGGATGAAATCTCCTTTCCCTCCAGATCCCAGGCATAGAGAAAATCACAGTTGGTGATCTCAGCGATATGTTCGAGCAGCACAGCATCCAGTGCATGCGGATCCTGCCAGACCTGAGCACACTGTTCAGCCAATTCAGAGAGGGGTTCGCCAATAGCACTGGCCAGGGCGTCTTTTTTTGCCAGTATGATCTGTTTTACTGCGGACATGGGTTTGAGATTGACTCCTGAGAGATGATGATTACCTTTTTGCAGGCAGGCGTACTGCGGCTGAAAGCGATATACTAAGTTACCGTGTCGTCTGGCTGCCAAGCCAGTTCTGTTATACCAAAAAAATGTTGCTAAAGGATTTTCATCCGTGACCAGTTTAAAAAATGACCGTTTTCTTAGAGCCTTGGCGCGCCAGCCGGTGGATATGACACCTGTGTGGATGATGCGACAGGCTGGGCGCTATCTTCCTGAATACCGGGCAACTCGCTCGAAGGCCGGGAGTTTTATGGATCTGTGCCGAAATCCGGAGTTGGCCTGTGAGGTGACGCTGCAGCCTTTGGATCGCTATCCGTTGGATGCGGCGATACTCTTTTCCGACATTCTGACCGTACCGGATGCGATGGGTCTGGGACTCTACTTTACCACTGGAGAGGGCCCGAGGTTTGAGCGACCGGTAACCGATGAAGCTGCCGTAGCGGCGCTGGGTCTACCGGATATGGCTGAAGATCTGGGTTATGTGATGGATGCAGTGAGCACGATCCGCCAGGAGCTGGATGGACGAGTACCGCTGATCGGGTTCAGTGGCAGCCCGTGGACTCTGGCCACCTATATGGTCGAGGGTGGTGGCACAAAAAATTTCTCCAAAGTGAAAGGCATGATGTTTGATCGACCTGATTTGATGCATTGCCTGCTGGAGAAGGTGTCAACGGCGGTGACAGCCTATCTGAATGCCCAGGTCGAGGCGGGTGCTCAGGCATTGATGATTTTCGACACCTGGGGTGGCGCTCTAACACCACAGCACTATCAGAGCTTCTCCCTGAAGTACATGGCTAAGATCCTGAATGGCCTGACCGCGCAGGCTGATGGGCGCAAGATACCAACCATTCTGTTCACCAAAGGGGGAGGGCTTTGGTTGGAAAAGATGGCTGATACCGGTTGTGATGCGCTGGGGGTTGACTGGACATTGAGCCTTGCGGATGCCCGGGCCCGGGTGGGTGATCGGGTTGCTCTACAGGGCAATCTGGACCCCTGTACCCTCTATGCCTCGCCTGAACGGATTCGTCAAGAGGTGGCAGAGGTGCTTGCCAGCTATGGTGCGGGCAGCGGACATATTTTTAACTTGGGGCATGGCATACATCCTGAGATCGATCCTGAGCATGCCGGGGTGTTCATTGAGGCTGTGCATGAGTTGAGTCGCCCCTATCATCAGTAGATGCCAGTTTTTCGAGATACCCTGTTGCCAGGATGACAGGGTGATCAAACTTGGCTTAAACCTAGATTCCGCAGTTGACCGCTGATATCTGACGTAAGGTAATGATATGCCGATTCAATTAATGGATTTTATCTTCACCCAATGGGTGAACCCATTAACGCTACAAGAATTTGTAAAAAATCTCAGCGCACCCAGCCGCGTTGTCGTTCTTGTTAAGGGAATAGCCATTAACGGCGAACGACGCCTTGCTGGGCACGCTGAGATTTCCCACAAATCCATGTTCAACTGCGGAATCTAGGTTAAACGGTTAACGATTATGAAAGTATCCCTATTAGGAGTTGGTTTGATGGGCCTGCCCGTTGCTCATCGTTTGATTCAATGTGGGCATGAGGTCATGGCCTGGAATCGAACTCAATCACGCCTCCAATTGGCCGAGGCCGAGGGCGTGACGGTAACTGGGGATCTGCTTGAGGCGGTGAGCGATTCAGAAGTCATCCTGCTGACTTTGAGTGATGCTCAAGCGATTAAGTCGGTGCTGTTTTGTGATCAGGTGATCAGCAGGCTTAGCGGTAAGACAGTGCTGCAGATGGGTACTATATCACCCGATCAAAGCCGCAATCTTGCCGATCAGGTAGAGCAGGCGGGCGGTGATTATTTGGAAGTGCCAGTGTTGGGCAGTATCCCCGAGGCTAAGAGTGGTGATCTGATCGTGATGGCTGGGGGCTCAGAGAAAGTCTACCACCACTGCCTGTTGCTACTCAGAGGATTGGGTAAAGAGGTCGACCTAATTGGTGGGGTAGGGCAGGCCGCAGCGATGAAACTGGCGCTAAATCAACTGATTGCATCACTGACAGTTGGTTTTGCGCAAAGCCTGGGATTGATCCGGGCGGAGGGTGTAGAGGTTGAGCTGTTTATGAAGCTACTCCGAGAAAGTGCTCTGTATGCACCGACATTCGATAAAAAACTGCAAAAATATCTTGAGCACGATTACAGCAGCGCTAACTTTCCTTTGAAGCATCTGATCAAAGATGTCGAACTGTTTAAACAGGTAGCTGAATCTTCAGGTATGAATGGTCAAGTTGCGGATGCGGTATTAAGTGTACTGAACAGTGGTCAGGAAGCTGGCTATGGTGATGAAGACTATTCAGCACTCTATGAGGCGATCAATCCGGGCTTCGATGCGGAAACCGATATCGGTTGTTGATAAGAGATCATCCAGCTACCGATCCGTTATTTTGAGTTTTGAACATCTCCTCTAAAAAGGGATGTTGTGCGGCGTGTCAGTGAACTATCTATTCAGGGGTTCTAATTTGCGTCTGCAGCAATAGAGCATTTGTAGGGTATTCCCCAGTATTCAAAGATACATGAAATGTCTTAGTATTAACCCTAACGCGATAAATTGCAGGGATAATATGACAGCATAGCTGTTGACGCACTATTTCATTATTACATGGCTCTTTTCAACAGTATTAGGTATTCTTAAGCTAGGCTTTTGTCTCTTTTGCATATCGCATTGCAGCAATTTATCAATATAACGCTGAGTGGGTTAATCGCTGTGGCGGGGGGATAAAATGAGCGTTGCTAAAACTAAAAAAACCTCATTGCTCAATGCCATAAGATTTCTAAATATTATGAAACATTCATTCATCAAGAAAGTTGTCTTGCATTAATCTCCATAGCAAACAAAAAAACTTCATTTAATACAAATTGTTGTTTGATGGCTCTACAGGCATTAACATCTGTTGTATTTAGCTAAGTAAATGTTGAGTTGGATATAGAAAGTAGGAAAAAGATCAAACATATGGACTAAAGATAGATGGAACTTACACTTCAACGGAAGATGGATAACAAGCTCAATCTGGAATTAGCCAAGGAATCATATAAGCTTGCAACAAAAGCCAGTATTGGCAGTTTTGTGACTTTTGCAGCAATCACCTATTTTTTCTGGGGACTGGTTTCAACGCCGATCCTGATT
>JARRQD010000155.1:0-9224 GCA_037382205.1 Candidatus Thiodiazotropha sp. | reverse complement strand
CCAGCAATGGGTCGCTTATAACGGGCAGAAAATAGAGCACGAGTGTCAACAGTCTAAACAACAATGACCGCTTACCACCCTCAGGGCAATGTAAAGATTTGAACATACTGAACCAAAGCCAGGTCAGTCATGACCTAAGTAAGTTTAAAAAACCGATCAATAATTGGGAACTTCTGGTTAATCCGTTACACCGTCGAATACTGGAATCCATCCGTTTGATTCAACTGGATCACGCTATCTGTCGGGATCACGAAAACTCGATAAATCAAAGATTCCATAGGTTATCGGCGAAGTTTGAGCACCCTTTAACCTAAAAAGATCAGTTAGACAGCGTGAAGGGAGCGCTTGTGGTGGTGCAGGGCAAGGATCGCTCCTGCACATCCATGTGCCCGCGACACTTGTGCATCCCTGCACGGCGCGCAACGACGCGCAATAGCCCGCTATTCCAAGGCATTGCAACGCCGCCATGCGCCGCTACAAGCGTGCCATTCACGCTGTAGCGTGATTCACCCAGTAGGTGACCATAACCATCGAAGCGATTTTCATCATAATCCAACACCTGCTACCAGAATGGAGCGGTCAACTGATTTTTTTAGGTTTAACAACAACGGCTGAGGCACTTTTTTCCTCAGGGTCTAAACATAAGCATCAGTAACCAGCCCAATTCCCTCAATAGATTGTTTACTCATAGACTGGCTCTATCGGAACGGAATTTGTCACACCGTAGGTGAATCGCTTGACCCTGATAACAACAACCGGTAAATAGATTTCGATGATATGGAAAATCAAACACTAACCCAATGAAAACAATAGACATACACACCCACCAGCTAAACCCTGATGTGAGCTTTGACAGGCTGTATTACAAACTAGCAGCCAAAGGTCTTGGCGTAGAGCCGGCTCAGTTGAGAGCCAATCCCTATCAGACCTACATCGAAGCCATGGCGAAATCGGTTAAAAACTCGCAAATCGTAGACAAAACCTGCCTGTTTGGCGTCGACGCCTGTTTTGATGATCGGGGCAGGGAGACCACGCGTAATAAGACCGTCTGCACCATGAATCAGGATGTGCTGCGGGTCGTGGCCCAATATCCGGATCAATTCATCCCCTTCTGCTCCATCAACCCAAAACGAACCAATGCCTTGGAGCTCATCGATGAGCAAGTAGAGAAGGGCTGCCAGGGCGCCAAGTTTTTACAAAACTACTGGGGGATCGATCTGAATGAGGAGCGCTGGATTCCCTATTACGAAAAATTGAAATGGCACCGGCTACCGTTGATTATTCACATTGGCAGCGAATACAGCATCAGCTCCCATGCGGCTTTTGAGCGTGCCGATATGCTGAGCCTGCCATTGGCCACCGGAGTGACGGTGATTGCCGCACATATGGGGCTTGGCCGTTTTAGCCATAAACTACGTCCATGGAAAAATCTGTCAAGAAATCCAGACTACTTCGATGCTGACTACTTCAGGTTATTGGAAATGCTCAAAAAACATCCCAATCTCTATGCAGACATCTCTGCCATTCTGCCCCCCCACTGCGCGCTCGTGCTCTGCGCCACTTGTCCGAGCAGACTTCAGTACATCACAAAATTCTGTTTGGTACTGACTACCCTGTACCTTTCACTGTCCGTTACAATAGCTACGACCTCGGCAACGATCAGTACAAAACAATCCGTCGCATCGAGAATCCATTCGATCGGTATGCTGCGGTGATCCTGGCCTACTTCCCGGAACAGAGCCAGATCTACCAAAATCACACAAAACTACTGAACCGGTAAACAAGAATGAATCGAGAAACAGACCAGCAAAGCAGCGCCGATCACACCTCCCCATACCCAGTCAGCCGACTGGCGCCAGCGTTCGAACTGGTCGATCTGGCAAAACAGATTGCGCAAGCAGATGAGATGCTGGCCAACCGGGCCGGGGGCCAACTGAAACTCATCGCAGAACAGGTCAAGGCACTACAACAGCAGGCAAAGTCGATCCTTGAACAGACCGCCCGTGATCAGCAGATTCATCGGGCCAGATGCAATTTCCAGAAGAAACCTGGCCAGATCTACCATCTCTATCAAGACTGTCAAGGGTACTCCTTGCTCTCCATGCTCTCGCCAAATGACTGGCAGGGCAGGCCTCCCAATCAATTTATCGGCAGTTACCGACTTGAGAGTGACCGTTCATGGACCCGATACCAGGATGGCGATGCAGAGGATAAAAACGACCATCTGAAAGCCATTCAGCAACTTCTGAGTGATCGATATTAACCCTCCGATCGTATAGTCAGGGGGTTATTGCAAACACCCTGAACTGAAACCAAGTATTTAAGAACGCTTCTGACTGAATAACAGTTTCATCAAGGCACGAGGCTCCCGATCGTTGGCTTTTGCGATTTCAACAATCGTTCTATCGCTGTTATCCACACTAAGGCCTTCAGCCTGCAGACGCAATACAACACTATGGGCTGGTTCATTGAGTAATCGGGCAACTTCCTCAACCGACGATGATTCGATACTCCTAAGGATATTCATCATCGGACTGCCTCCAGCATCTGACAGGGATAAAAAGATAAAAGCACTGCTAACCAGGGCTACCGAACCAACCAGACTCAGTGCAATTGGTTGGAAAAAATATCTCTTAAAGCCTCCCCAATGAGTGAGCACATGCAGACCAATGGCTACCACAAAAAGTAATCCGACCCACTCATGTGCCATCTCAATTGGGTTGTGGACACCAAAAAACATCAGCACACCAGACAGCGCCACAATCAGTCCGGATCCAATGACCAAAGGCGTTGACCACTTACGAGTACTCAGATTTTTCATTGTAAATTGACTCTCTTTATCCGTTACTACGCAAACACGTAGCACTACAACATGAAAAAATTCAGACGGTCTATGGCTCATCCAGCATCCCGCTGTGCACCAGAACCCTGGATATCAACCTATGGATCCGGGCGTTCACCGGGCTGACTTATCGTGAATAAACGTTATCGCTTGAAACCGCCACGTGAAAGACCATTGTCACGATCAACCTCAACCTGTCGAACCAACGAGTTATCCACTGTGATTATATCCACCAGATAGGTATCTGCATCCTTCTCTATCACCGGCCCGACTTTCAAGCGATCGTTACCTTGCATAATCAGACGGGCGGATACCAAAGTCTTAGCCTCGTCTGCCGTTAGATCCAGCGCCCGAGTCATTGCAGGCCCAAATTTTCCTTTGCCCTGCATCATTCCGGGAGCACCTGCCATCTGAGCACGATCACAATAGCCTCTTTTCCCACCCCAGCCCGCATCGGCAGTAGAAGCGAGAATAAACAGCCCGGATATTGCGATCATGGCGGAAACGATACTAACTTTTAAACCTTTCTTCATTTCAGTCTCCTCGTTGATAAGGTGCTTTGTCTTATTGACGACTACTATTAAAGACCTTGGATGTGTCACTCCTGTGGCAAGAATCTGTTGATTTGTAACTGTCGATGACAATCTAAGGATTCGACACAATCTGTCACAATCTTTCTTTTTGCCTACCAACACTTGCCAAATACTGGGCACATGTAGAATTAACTCCATATCCGTGTCGTTGATGATCACTGGAATATCCGAACCCTGCTAAAACGGTGCGTTTCGGATCATCTTCAGGCCTACTAAATAATCAAAATATATTGAGAAAAAATACTGGCATGACGTTGTGAATCACATACTGAAGTCTGTTGAGAATCGCCTTATCCTAGTGTGATATCTTTTGGGCTGTATCAAAAATACTTTTACCGCAAAGACAGCTGTGATAAACCACATATTCAGTTATGCACAAGATATATTGTTACTGAAACTTTCCATTATTTTTAGAACTATCTGGAGAGTTGCAGTTATCTTTTGAGCAAGATTGTGAGAACTTAAAAGAGGTTAAAAGTACTTATCATTCACACACTACAATCAATAAAGTTGGCACGATATTATTATCTTTGCATTATTGATCTATGATCCTAAAAAAATCAGTTGACCGCTCCATTCTACTCGCAGATTACTGATTTTAATGAAAATAGCTTCGATGGTTATGTCACCTGCTGGGTGAATCACGCTACAACGTGAATGGCACGCTTGTGGCGGCGCATGGCGGCGTTGAAACTCCTTGGAATAGCGTGCTATTGTGCGTCGTTGCGCGCCGTGCAGGGATGCATAAGTGTCGCGGGCACATCGATGTGCAGGAACGACCCTTGCCCTGCCCCCCCACAAGCGCACCCTTCACGCTGCCCAACTGATCTTTTTAGGATGATTATCCTGTTGAGTCCATATTTATTAAGGTACTTTATTAGGATTATTATGCTTGTTTGTAGGAATACTGAAACACGTAGCCATCGTAACCGTAACGCTTGTGCTGGCGATTCATATTATAATTATTAAAAATTGTCGCCTTAATTGGCACACCAGACAGTTTGAACTGTTTTACTGCTTGCTCTAGTTCAGAGATCGGGTGCTTACCAGCACACGCTATAAGTAACGCAACGCCAATATGTCTTCCAATGATAGCAGCATCTGACACCGCGAGTATAGGCGGCGTATCAACAATTACCGTATCATATTTTTTCTTCAATTCTGTTAATAGAGACTCAAAACCTGAATGCATCAATATTTCTGACGGATTTGTTGGTGTCTGACCTGTTGTAACCACAAATAGATTGGGTACAGACGTTGGCTTCACGATTTCTGAGAGAGGTGATTGATCAGTAACGTACTCAGATATTCCATTATTCCGATCGAGTTTAAACTCTCTGTTGATATGGCCGCGCCTCAAATCTGCGTCTACGATTACGACAGGTTTTCCGAGTTGAGCTAACACAACACCAAGGTTAATGGTTAAAAAACTCTTGCCAACTCCAGGGCTGGAACTGGTTATTAGTAGTGATTTATTCGCTCTATCCATCAAATCAAAGTGTAATATGGTACGTAGGCTGCGCAGGCTTTCAACTGCATCATCAGCGGGGTTGGCGATTGCAAGTATCTCCCCAGCACTCAGACCTTTCCTATGTTTGCGAGTTATTAAGGCCTCTGCTTTGCTGTGAGGTATTGTGGCATAGACGGGTAATCCAAGTTTTAATTCTACGGTCCCTGGGTCTTTTACAACCACTTGTAGTGAGCGTAAAATCAAAATGATAGGTATACAAACCACAATACCTACCGCAAGAGCCATGGCAAGAATCAGTATAGGACCAGCACCGATTGGCTTTTTTGCTACAGCAGCATTATCAATGATTCGAACATCGCCTACTGTTCCGGCTTTTGATATTTTTAATTGTTGTACGGTATTGAGTAATTCAGTATAGAGGCTTGTCGATACTTCCATGTCACGCGCCAAGCGCAATACAGTTTGCTGGGTATCTGGTAAGCGATTTATTTCTTCATCAAACTGTTTATGGCGCTCTTCAAGTCGTGCGAGTTTTGCATCTACCGCTTGTATTGTCGGGTGCTCAGGTGTGAAGCGTTGACGTAACTCTTCACGTTCCTGTTTAAGCTTTAGCGATGCATTATCAATATCGATCAATGATTCTAGTACACCTTGTGTCTCAAGAGTTAGATCGAGTGATCCACGGCTTTGTCGATAGCTGTTATAAGCCGCCTCTGCTTTATTGACTTGCTCTTTGACAATTGGAAGTTGCGTCTCCAAGAATTCAAGTGTTTTTTCAGCCTGGACAGAACGACGCTCAACGTGAATACGTAGAAATGTATTCTGAATTTCATTCAATACAGCAGCAATCCTATCTGCATTGCTTCCTCTCAAGCTGAGCAGTAGAATACCTGACTTAGCACCTTGCTCCTTGATACTAAGGCGGTCTCGCAAGTTATTGACAGCAGTTTCTAGCGAAAGTTTTCTTAACCGAAATCTAGTTCCAGATCTTGCAATAATTTGTGCAACAAAAATTGAAAATTCTCCATTTTTTGCACGCGTTCCAGTCCTACCACTCAAAGCTCTATTTCCATTTTGATCGTATAAGTCGTACTTACCTTTTTCTCTAGCAATTAGCTCTAGCGGTTGATCAAGATACTCAGGCGGCACATCCAATGAGTCTATTTGCAAGGTCTCACCACCCCAAGCATAACGATCGAGGCCAAACCAGGGTTGGCTTGGCGCTTCGCCATCATAAATTTTTGTAATCAATCCGCCAATCAGCGGGAACATTATAGGCGTTGAATCTATATCCAGCTTTTGGTCAATTACAACAGTTTCTAGTATCATGCGAGAGCTAAGTATCACGACTTCTGCAGATACACTCGTATCGTGTTTAAAAAGAGGACTGAGTGAATCAAGCAACTCCATACCAGATGCTTTATCCTCTATTTGCAGCATTCCCTCAGCACGATATATAGGTTTTGTGACGAATATAGCCAGTACACCACTCAGTAGTGAAATTACCATTACTGAGACAATAAACCATTTGTATTCTAACAAGACAACACTCAACTCACCAAAATCAATCTTTAATTCACTGTGTGGAGTATATAGTTGATTTTGTTGAGTAGTATGATATGTCTCCGAAAGTTGGTTACTTTGACTATTTTTCATGAGTTGTCCATTAAGCCCGTACCTACTGACGTCCACCAAAAAGTGGATAGCGAGTACCACTGGTGAGATTGAGCATATGTGAAGTTGGAAGAATGTTAGCAATCACACGGTTGACGCGTACGATATCAGCTACGTCAACATAGACTATGTCGCGAGGGCGAAGCGGAAAACGATCAGCGAGCAACATGGCGTCTGGTGATTGACCGTCGAGATGAAAAAGTTCAGGAGTACTTTTTTCACCTCGCATGACATAAATCCAACTGGGATTAGCCTTGTCTTGCCTAACGTAACCTGCATCACTCAGCGCTTCAGCAAGCGTTGATCTCTTTTTGTTCATTAAGAGTGAGCCTGGCTTATTAACCTCTCCTAGAACAAAAATCTTGTTGTAACTACGGTCCATAACATTGACGATATCACCTGATTCGAGTAGAGCGTTCTGTTCTGTAGCGCCTTGTTCGTACATCATTTGGATATCAATTCGATATGTCGTGCCACTTCGTGTGAGTAAGACTCGACTGAAATCAGCTTCTTGAGTAAAGCCACCAGCTCTATTCACTGCCTCAAGTACAGTCATAGGTATGTCTGTAATCTCTTGTGTACCAGGCTCAGAAACTTCACCAACGACATAAACGCGTTTACTTCGGAATTGAGCCATCCGCACATCGAGTTGTACTTTTTCTATGTATTTAGCAAGCCTTGCTGTAAGAATCTTACGTACTTGCCGCGTTGTTAGACCAGAGACCTTAATTACACCAACATAAGGATAAAATATTGTTCCATCTTCAGCGACAACAGTACCAGCCTGCTCTGCTGCGCGAAATGTTCCTGCTGGGGTTGTGAGTTCAGGGTGATCCCATACAATAACTGATATAATATCACCAGGACCAAGTTTATAGTTTACATTATTTGTTTCATGGTTAGATTTAGATGATTGAATAGCTCTTTTTGTTGCCGTTTTATTATGCGTCAGTTTTTCAGCGTTTGTTTGCTCAAACATTTCTATGATCAAATCTGCAGTAATCTCCCTAATTTCTATATATTCCGGGACAAAGTAATCACCTTTTTGTTTTGGCAATTTGATTACTGATTCATGCTGACTACCGAAGTAGCTTCCCGGTGCCAAGGCACATGAGTTTAATGCAAATGTAGCAAGAGTGATTACAAGTATCCTTTTCCATCTGAAACAAAGAGATGATATTTCCATAGAATAATCCTTATCCACTCTAACCTAGTTATTGATTTAAACGACTATCTATTTAGTCATTACACACTTTCTGAATATCTAGTATCTAACTGTTAACAATTTTATCGACCCACGGATTAAGACAACCTTCAATCGAGCGGATTGCATTTTGATATGCGCTATTCCCTCGCCGAAAAGGATCTAATATTTCCATATTACACCAATAGCCAAGTAAAAAAGTTTTTCCCCTAGCTGTTGGATCAAGATTTAAAATTGACTTTTTGTGATGCTCCTCCATAACAAGAACTAAGTCGGACTGACGGAGATGCTGCTTTGTAAGTTGTTTAGCTCTATGCATATCGAGTGTTATGCCTCGATCTAGCATTAAATCAATGATGTTGCTATCTGCAGGTTGATTAACAAGCGCTGATACGCCAGCAGAAAAAACAACACCATGCCATGCTCCTGACTGAGTGAGAACATGCCGTAAGAGGTATTCTGCCATAGGACTGCGACAAATGTTAGCAGTACAAACAGTAAGAATTGATTTGAACAAGATTATGAAAATAACTTAAGGTTAAGAGTCTAAATAAAGCAGCCATAAAAGCGCTTACTATAAGCTATAGTGCATCCAATAAGTATATCCAATATATTAAATACTTTATAGAGTTATATAGTGTTTAGTTGATTGAAAATTAATTATACAGTGATATGAATACTCTAAATATGCATAAGAATTTATAAAATAAATGCCGAGCTACAATATAATTACTTTATGTATAGGTTAAATACAAGTATTAAATACTTCTTTATTTAAAAAATTGTTCATCAACTGACTATGTAGAAAGTTTCACTTCATTAATAAACCCGAAACTGCCAATACAGACCTTTTTTACGCTTGTTAATATGGCTTTAAAGGATACTGTGAGGTGGTCTAATGGCCTGGAACAACCCAATTAAGTTAAGATTGACTTAACTAAGGAATAGAAGCATTGACAACTCTAAAGAAGTATTCAAAAGAATTCAAACTGGATACGGTGGGCCTGATCCTGGACCAGGGCTACACCCGAAGAGAGGCGGCCAAGAGCCTCGACATTAATGAGCAGATGTTGGGCGGGTGGGTGAAACAACATCGTGAATCTGAGGATGGCCAAGCTTTTCGCGGCAATAGCAAGTTGACGCCGGAGCAAGAAGAGATCAACAGGCTGAAGGCGGAGTATGAAGAAGGCACTGAATATTCTGGGTTATCCGGTGAGTCGGAATAAGGCGCGAAAGCTGATGCGGGAAGCGAATGTGCAGGTCCGTCACCGCAAGAAATACATGGTTACAACGAACAGTAATCACAACCAGCCTGTGTTTGAAAACCTGGTCAAGCGTGATTTCGATATTGAGCGACCGGACCAGGTGTACGCAGCCGACATCACCTACATCTGGACCCAGGAGGGCTGGCTCTACCTGGCTGTGGTGATCGACCTGTGT
>JARRQD010000154.1:0-8371 GCA_037382205.1 Candidatus Thiodiazotropha sp. | reverse complement strand
CTGCCAATGCTCCGAAGTTTGTTCAACAGGTTACTGCGCCGATCATCGCCGGTAAGGGGGATGAGATACCGGTCAGCCTGATGCCCGCTGATGGTACCTGGCCATTGGGTACCGCCGCTTACGAAAAACGTAATATCGCTCTGCAGCTTCCCAAGTGGGAGATGGATCTCTGTACCCACTGTGGTAAATGCCCCTTGGTCTGCCCCCATGCGGCGATCCGTTCCAAGCTGTTTCCCGCATCGTTGACAGAGAATGGGCCGGAAAACTTCCTACATACCCAGGTCAAAGGTGGGCGGGATTTTGCCCCAGATACTCACATAAGCTATCAGGTGGCCCCCGACGATTGCACCGGCTGCGGGCTCTGTGTGGAGATCTGCCCAATCCGGGATAGACAGAATCCTCAGCGCAAGGCGTTGAATATGGTGGACGATCCCGCCTACCACGAACAAGAGCGGATCAACTGGGACTTCTTTGTCGGTCTACCTGAATACGATCGAACCCAGTTGAAACAGAGCACCCTTAAAGGGGCGATGGTGATGCAACCGCTGTTTGAGTTCTCCGGCGCCTGTGCCGGTTGCGGTGAGACCCCCTATATCAAACTCGCCACTCAGCTGTTTGGCGACCGGATGCTGATCGCTAACGCCACCGGCTGCTCCTCCATCTACGGTGGCAACTTGCCTACCACCCCCTACACCACGAATCAGGATGGACGAGGCCCCAGCTGGTCGAACTCCCTGTTCGAGGATAATGCGGAGTTCGGTCTCGGCATGCGCATCGCCATCGACAAACAGAACGACCATGCCAAAATGTTATTGCATACCCTGCGCAGTCAGCTCGATGAATCACTGGTAGATCAACTGCTCAACACAGAACAGCAAAGCGAAGCCGAGATTTTTGAACAGCGGGAACGTATCGAAACCCTTAAACAGACCTGTAAGCAACTTGACGACCCACAAGCACAGAGCCTGATCACGGTTGCCGACAGCCTGGCCCGCAAAAGTGTCTGGCTGGTGGGCGGTGATGGCTGGGCCTATGATATCGGTTATGGGGGGGTCGACCATGTACTGGCCACCGGTCGTAACGTCAACATCCTACTGCTCGATACAGAGACCTACTCCAACACTGGCGGGCAGACTTCCAAGGCAACCCCGCTTGGTGCTGTTGCAAAATTCTCAGCCGCCGGTAAACCGACAAACAAAAAAGATATCGCGCTGATGGCCATGGCCTATAGCAACGTCTATGTCGCCCAGGTCGCGTTCGGCGCCAAAGATGTGCAGACATTACGCGCATTCCTGGAAGCGGAGTCCTATCCTGGTCCCTCCCTGATCATCTGCTACTCCCCCTGTATTGCCCATGGAGTGGATCTGTCGAACAATATCCGTCAGCAGGAGCTGGCAGTGGAATCGGGGCACTGGCCGCTGTTCCGTTACGATCCCCGCCGCAGTGACAAGGGAGAGAACCCGCTTAAGATGGACTCCAAAGAGCCCTCGATTCCCTATCGAGATTTCGCCAGCAGCGAGACTCGATTCAGTGTCCTTCAAAGAACCAACCCGGATGCCTCTGAACAGTTTCTGCGGCAGGCTCAACAACAGATCAAGACGCGCTACCGGCTTTATGAACAGTTGGCGAAATTGGCGATGGAAAAATCTGAAAGCTGAATAATGAACAATAAACGACGAATGAATAACTAAAACCTGTTTAGCTCATCAATCCCAATCTCGTGAGATTTGACACTCGCTTTCTAGGCTGGTTATTCCAATTTAAAAGACTATGCTTGGTACGACAGCCAGCAGACAGTCTAGCATGAAGAGCCAATCACCACCCTCGCCTACCATCACAAACATTGAGCCTGGAACACCTTACCGAATACCGGTGATTAGCCTGTTGAAAAAGGCGCTCCTATTTGCACTACCATTCATCGCCATCTTCGGAATGGGCATCTTCGGCTACTACCACCAGCAAGCAGCAGCGCTCGAAGAGTATGCTCAGGAGATAAACCACCAGACAAACCTGCACTTATTCCAATCACTACAGCAGATCTTACGTAACATTAAAGGTGACGCCAGGATGCTAAGTAGCAACCCATTATTGCTGCGCGTCTTGTCTTCACCTGAGGGAAAGGATACTCAACTACTCACTCAACAGTGGATAGCATTTTCCTCAGAAAAACGTCTTTACGATCAACTGCGTCTACTCGATCTAAAGGGTCAGGAGATTTTACGCGTCAACTTGACCACAAACGGCGCACAAAGCACACCTCAAAATCAACTTCAGAATAAATCAGCTCGATACTACTTCAAGGAAGCCATGACGCTACCCAAAGGAGAGATCTATCTATCAACCTTGGATCTAAACGTTGAGAATAAAGTAATTGAACAACCGATCAAACCAATGCTACGGATTGCCATTCCGTTGTTCAATAAGAATGGAACAAAGTCTGGCCTACTGGTCCTCAACTACCTGGCAACCAAATTCATTGATGAGATCAAGACCCACAACAGGCTCTCCGAAAGTCAAAGCCTACTGATCAATCGACAGGGATATTATCTGCATGGTTTAGCCAGAGATAAGGAATGGTTGTTTATGTACCCGGAGAAGGACCAACTTGCCGGCCTGCTCTCGGCCGATTTCCCGGATTTGTGGCAATCTATCATTCGTAACCGAGAAGATCAGATCACCACACTTCGTGGTATTTTTAGCTTCCACTGGCTCTCAACTGAGACAGAAAAGTCGGCAAATATTCCTCTCCAACAGGAGTATGCAATCATAACCATGCTCAGCATGAGCAAACTTGAGGCAATCAAAGCCCCCTATCGTCATACTGTCTGGGGGGTATCACTGTTGGCAATACCCACAATAGTGCTGTTCGCTCTATTTGCCTCTCATTACAGACTTAGAGAGCTCAAAACCATCGAACAACTGCGCAGCGTTGAGACCAACCAACGCTTGATTCTTGAATCTGTTGGCGAAGGCATCATTGGTCTGGATGCAAATGGCCGATTGACCTTCGCAAATTCTAGAGCCCAAGATCTCACCGGTTACTTGCTGAATGAGATGCTCGGCCGCCCGCTGCACACCCTGATTGGCGTCTGTGGGAATGACAAAAGCCGAAAATTTTCTGTCTCTTGGCCACTTCACGATACACTGATTCATGGCAAATCGAGACGCGAAGACAATGATGTCTTCTATCGAAAAAACTGCGACGCTTTTCCCGTTGAGTATATCAGCAACCCGATCATCAGGGATGGAGAACTGCATGGTGGCGTCGTCTCTTTCTTTGATATCACCGCACGCAAGAAAGCTGAGGAGCGCATAGAATACCTAGTACTCAATGACTCTCTTACCGACCTACCAAACAAAAGGCTGTTTCTTGATCGCCTCAATCAGCAATTGGCAAACGCCAAGAGCAATAAGCAAAAATCCGCCCTGCTCTACATCGACATCGACCGTTTCAAGCAGATAAATGATGCACTGGGTTATGAAAAAGGCGACGACATCCTCAAACAGACCGCCCAACGACTGAAATATCTGACACAGCAGGGTGACACCATTGCCAGAATCGGTAGTGATGAATTTGTTCTATTGTGCAACAACAGCCCCATAGACGGAGATCACATGGCGCATATCGCACAATTGACGGCTGATGAGATCATGCTGATATTGGAACAGCCCTTCGATTTGGGGGACTCCAGTGTGCGTATTACGGTCAGCATTGGTATAACAATTTTCCCCCTTGCGGATGAAGATGCTTCAACCATTCTGGCACAGGCCGACACAGCCGTAACGAGCGCCAAGAATGCTGGACGCTACACCACACGTTTTTTTAAATCTGAAATGGAGCAAGCAACCAAAGGCTGGCTTAATATTCACAACCGGATGCTGGATGCACTCGCCGAGGACAGCTTCACACTCGCCTATCAACCAAAAGTCAAACAGGATGGCAGCCTCATCGGTATTGAGGCTCTGCTACGCTGGCAGGATGGTAAACTTGGTGCCATCAGTCCTGCCCAGTTTATACCAATTGCTGAACAGAGTGGCTTGATCTTTCAGATCAATGATTTTGTTTTAGGCAAGGCTTGCCAGCAGATCAAAATTTGGCATGATGCCGGACTGACCGACAGCTTTGGCCGCGTTGCTATCAATATCTCACCAAATCAGTTTCTCAATAGAGATTTTGTCAGCCAAATCCTAGACCATGTCAAACTTGCCGGCATCAAACCAACCAGCATTGAACTTGAGATCACTGAAAGCACCTTGGCTGAGGATACACCTGCAATTCATGACAAACTTGTCAGTCTTCGTAAGCAAGGGATTTGCATCAGTATCGATGATTTTGGTACTGGGTACTCCTCTCTTGCCTATCTACAGCAACTCCCCCTTGATTGGTTAAAGATCGACCGAACTTTTGTTACCGATGCGGATAAGCGCAGTGATCGACAGAGTATTGTCGAAGCGATCATTTTACTCGCACGAGGACTCTCCATCGACGTTATAGCAGAAGGGGTTGAGACTCAAGGTGAGCTTGACTATCTGCTTGAAGCCGGTTGCCAAGAGTTCCAGGGATTCTATTTCTACAAACCGATGCCCCCTGAAAATCTTACCGACCTCATGCTAAGCCGCGAAAACCATCAACCCAACCAATATGATGCCTAAGGCAAATATCTGTACGATCTTGGAAGCCTCGACCACTACCAACTTTGAATCACTGATCCGTTCAGCATCAGACGTGATTTCAAAGCCAGGTATTTCAAAGATAGTGCTGATTACGTCGGAGGTTCAGCGCTTGAGCTACTGGTTATCAGACACTGATTCAGAGGTAAACCAGCGCAAAGAGTGTGCAAAAGTCTCGAACCACTCTCTCATAAGCCAGTTAAAACAGCGTGCCCTGCAATTCGAAGCAACCCTGGTAGGCTCATACTATTTTTCATCAGGCAATCGTAGACGATGTAGTTGAAAAAATCCTTGACAGAAGCACTCCCTAGCTGTAGTCATTTACCCGCAATAATAATACTCAGATATAAACCGAACAATCATGGATAGCATTAAATATAAACAGAGCATAAAGAGCACTTTTGACAAAGTCTCAAGCGGCTACGACCAGAACAGATTCTTTACCATCTCTGCAAAGAAAATGGTTAGCCTGCTGCCAGCCCTTGACTCCTTGAATGTACTTGACCTGTCAACAGGTACCGGTAGCGTGGCGATTGAGATTGCAACCCGATATCAGCATGCACAGATAGAAGCCATTGATCTCTCCGGAGAGATGATTTCGATCGCACAAAAGAAGGCACAGCAGACCAAGATCGATAATATACGCTTCATTCAGGCTGATGTGGATAGTATGGCGTATCAATCGCAAACGTTCGATGTCGTCACTTGCGGTTACGCCATGTTCTTCTACCCGAATATGGAAGCCACTTACCAAGTGATTTGCAACACCGTCAAGCCAGAAGGTCAGTTAATCTTCTCATCGTTTACAGAAACCGCATTCAATCCCTATGCTGAGCTGTTTCTTGATCGCCTCAAATCAGACTATGACCTGGCGCCACCAACACAGATAAAAGACCGACTAAAATCCACAGAAAAATGGTCTGCGCTTGTTGAAACCTGCCACTATCAGAGTATTGATGTTGTGGACTATCCGATTCGCTACCCAATTACAGTCGATGATTGGTGGGATCTACTTAACAGCGCAGGCTATCGAGCACTGCTTGATCAGTTGGAACCTGAACAACTTGAGATATTTAAAAGAGACCACCTTGCTGAGATTAGCGAGTCCGCCAACAACGGCACTATCGAACTTAATACCGATACTTTGTTCTGCCGAGTGACACTTTAAAACTCAAGTTTCGGAGTTCATATTAGAGCAAAATTGCAAACGCCATCATACATCTACCTCCGTCATTCCGGCGCATGCCGGCGTTGTAACTCCTTGGAATAGCAGGCTATTCCGCGTCGTGCAGGGATGCACAAGTGTCGCGGGCACATGGATGGCAGGAGCGACCCTTGCCCTGCACCACCGCAAGCGCACCCTTCACGCTGCCCAACTGATCTTTTTAGGTTTAATGACGGGCTTCAGTTCTGATGAGGCACGCCCATCCTGTTTACAGAAAGTTCATTCACTGCTGCGCCGTTAACTTCACTAAAAAACCTCAACACCCAAAGACAGAACTCAGGCGTGCGAAGTCGGCCAGCTTATAAAAAATCGAGCGCCACCAGTCTCACCACACTCAACCCAGGCCCGCCCACCGTGCCAACGGGCAATCTGCTGTACAATCGCCAAGCCGAGCCCCACGCCCCCCGACTCCCGATCACGAGCCGTGTCCAGGCGAGCGAAAGGCTCAAATATCCGCTGTCGCGCTTCCTCTGGTACACCACTCCCATCATCCTCAACAACAATGATTGCCTCTCCCTGCCGATAGTCAGCCGATACCATCAATCGATTGCGCGCATGACGCCGACCATTTCTTAAAAGGTTCTTAACCGCCCGCCCCATCAGCTTGGAATCGAGGCTCACCTGGAGCTGGCTGTCCAGGCTGTGCTCAAGCAACTCAGCTTTGACACCCTCACAATCATCTTCAGCCTCGATCAGCAGCGCCTCCAACCAATCCTTCAAATAGACCGTATCCATTAGCAGATCTGGACGCTCTCGATCGAGTCGCGAATAACTCAAGGACTCACTTACCAGATCCTCTAACTCTAGAATATCCTTGCGCATAGCGATGATATGACGTTTCCTATCCTCTTCATTCAGAGGATCCTCCAACATATCGACACGAAATCGCAGTCGAGCAATTGGGGTACGCAACTCATGGGAGACGGCTCCAGTCAATTCTCGATGGGATTGAATCAACTTCTGAATCCGTTGCGCCATCCCATTGAAGGTCTCCGCCAAGGGTTTTAGGGTAGCCCCATTATTCACCACCAGACGAGTGTTGAGATCACCGCCTCCGAGTCGGCTTACGCCCTCATCAAACCGACTCAATTCGCGCCACATCGGCCTAACCCATAGATAGACCGCCACAGCAACCAAAAAAGCAAATAGCACCAATATCACCAGATTGAAATGACGCAATACAAATGGCGCCTCGTAGGGTCCAGCACGAAACACTAACTCTGAATCATTGACCCTTGAATAATAGATATGGCGGTTCTCATTAAAGCCCATCACAACGACTTTTCCCGCCTTGATATCGCCAAGACGATCTGCTGGCAGTGAAGGATAATCCAGGGGCACCAGTTCAAGCGGCATTTTGAATCCCTCACCCAGTCTCTGCATAAGCGCCGGCCACTCCTCTCTGCGCCGCCGCTCAAACAACTCCCCGATCATCTGAATGATCCCTTCAACCTCCTCAACCTCCTGCTGCTCTCTGGTCTTCCCCAGGGCAAGCATCAGATAGCGATCTGAGTCGGGTATGCGTTTATAGAACCTGGCCTGTTGATGCTCATCGATATATACGAACTCTCCCTGTTTCAACGCTGACAGATCACCGGCCTCCAACGGCAGTTCGTGATACTCCATCAGTGACAGACCGTTTTTGAAATTCGCCTTCAGCTCCATGATGATCTGTGGCCACTCGCTTTGCGGCTGGCTCTGTAAGCGATCTTCAACCAAGCCAAACACACCGAACATCGAACGTGCGTAGTAATCACGAATCGAGCCTTTCAGCGCCATATCCGGCAGCCATATCAAGCCAAGCACAAAAAGCGTGCCGGTAATGAACAGAATGCCGTAGAGTGTGATAAAGAGGCGAGCCATGATCAGTCCCAGGCATCCGGTACAAACAGATAACCACGACCGCGCACGGTTTTGATGCGATAGGGTCGATGGGCATTGTCACTCAATTTTCGTCGCAACCTGGAAATCCCGATATCCACCGACCGATCAAGGCCATCATAGGCAAAACCACGCAGTGTCTTTAATGCGCGATCCCGATCCACCACCTGGCCTGCATTACTGGCCAGCAACCACAGCAGATCGAACTCACCGGTTGAAAGCTCAATGGCCAATCCATCCAGCGAGAGAGTTCTCCCCCTGGCATCGATCTGTAACGAGCCAAAGCTCAGCTGCTCCTCAGCACGATCATTTGATTGCGATGTGATCACCCGATAGCGGCGCAGCAGAGACCGCAAGCGAGCCAGCAACACACGGGGTTCCACTGGTTTGGTGAGATAGTCGTCAGCACCCAACTCCAGTCCTACCACCTCATCCACATCCTCATCACGAGCCGTGAACATGGCGATTGGACCGTTGAAATCGGCGCGAATCTCGCGGCAGATCTCCAACCCATCCTTACCTGGCAGATTCAGATCGAGCACCAGAATGTCCGGATTGAGTGAATTCATCCGCTCTGTTACCCGATCCCCACGA
>JARRQD010000153.1:8452-14369 GCA_037382205.1 Candidatus Thiodiazotropha sp. | reverse complement strand
GGTAACGCCCTGTCACACTCAGTCCACGGAACAGCTCCAGCAGAAAAAGGCTCTTGAAATAGTTTTTTAACACGTTCATAGAAGACCTCAGTCGAACCACCAGGGTACTTGATAGACCACTGCCAGGCCGACCACTGCAATCCAGACAATGGTAATCGGTATGAACACCTTCCAACCAAGTCGCATGATCTGGTCATAGCGGTAGCGGGGAAAGGTGGCACGCAGCCAAAGAAAAAGAAACATGAAGAAGCCGGCTTTGATCACCAGCCAGAAGAAACCAGGTACCCACTCAAACAGAGGGCCAAGCACCGGCCAACCCTGAAACGGAGAGAGCCAGCCGCCGAAAAACATCACCGCGGTCAGCGCGGAGATCAGAATCATGTTGGCATATTCCGCTAGGAAGTAGACCGCAAAGGCCATCCCTGAGTACTCCACGTGGAAACCGGCAACGATCTCCGATTCACCTTCCGCCACGTCAAACGGGGCGCGGTTGGTCTCCGCCACACCGGAGATCACATAGACCACAAACAGCGGCAGCAACGGCAACCAGAACCAGTTGAAGAGTCCGCCCTCCTGGGCACGGATGATCTCACCCAGATTTAGGCTGCCGGCCGCCACCAATACACCAACCAGGGCGAAGCCCATAGCAATCTCGTAGGCTACAATCTGTGCCGCTGAACGCATGGTGCCAAGAAAAGCGTACTTTGAATTCGATGCCCAACCACCGATGATCACCCCGTAAACACCTACTGAGGTCAGCGCAAGGATATAGAGCAGACCCGCATTGATGTCAGCAAAAACCAGCTTCTCATCAAAGGGGAAGACCGCCCAGGCCGCCAGTGCCGGACCCAGAGTAATGGTCGGTGCCATCAGAAAGAGTAGCTTATTAGCATTGGCCGGGATGATGATCTCTTTTAACATCAACTTAAGGGCGTCTGCGATGGGTTGCAGCCATCCTTTAGGCCCAACCCGGTTGGGGCCAATGCGCACCTGAATGTAACTAATGACCTTACGTTCTGCGTAGGTGTAATAAGCCACCAATAGCATCATCGGCAGTATGATGGCGATGATCTTGATCATAGTCCAGGTCAGATATTGAACTTCGTAGGGTAGTGCTTCCCAGAGACTGATAAAGAATTCCATCGGTTATGCCTTCTCCACGGTCACTTCGCCAAACGGCTGACCCAATGTCGATGTGCGCGCCAGTCCAGTGGATATCCAGACACACCCTTGGGGTATGCGCTCATCCAGCTGCAGCGGCAGATCGATCTGATTGCCGTTCTGTTTTACCAATGCCGTATCGCTGTCATCAAGCCCCAGCCGAGCCGCCTCTTGCGGGTGTAGGCAGATGGTTTCCGATCCCGCGTCCAGGGTCTGCTGCAGTGCAGTGGCCCGGCGCACCAGCGCATCACAGGCATAGAGCGGGGTATCCCCTCCTCTCAACAGTGCATCACTGTTCAACTGCTGTTCGAGATCTTGTAGTTCCGCCTGCTGATTATCGAGTGTTGAGGATGCACACAGCTGTTTGATCTCATCATGGATCTGCTGTGAATCGACGTAATCGAAATCGGGCTGATCGGTCAGGTTGCCCAACACCCGCAGAATCTTCCAAGCCGGACGACTCTCACCCTGCGGCCTGGCCGCTCCGCGGCTCTGCTGCCAACGCCCTTCCGCGTTGACATAGGTACCAGAGGTTTCGGTAAATATCGCCATCGGCAACAGAATATCGGCACAGGCTTCCAGCTCTGGGCTGCGAAAGGCACTGATCGCCACAACCATATCGGCACTCTGCAAAGCACTCATCGAGAGTGAACCGTTCCAGAAGTCCCGGCCGGGTTCCACACCCATCAACAGATAGCCTTTGCGAGGGGTCTTTAGCATTTTCACGCTATCCAGGCCGGCATGCTCTGCGCTTGTGCCGCCAGCCTGAAGGTGTGGCACGGCGCCGGCTAGCTGTGCACCAACCGAGTTGGCCGCCGCGGGTAGAATGGAGAGCTGAGCCCCGGTTGTTTTGGCCAATGCGGCCGCAATCGTATATAACAGAGCGTAATCCGGGTGGGCTTGAGCCAGGCCACCCAGCAAGACCATTGCTCCATCGGCCGCTTTAAGATCATCGGCGGCCTGTTTGGCAAAGGCGTCCGTCTTGGCCGATTTGAGTAGTGATGCAGCGCCTCCAGAAGCCCTGACCCCAGCGGCTTTAGCCACGGCCACCAATCGACCAACCATCTCACTTGGGGTACAAACATCCTGTTCGCCATTGTGGTTCAGGTCGAGTCGGATGGGATTCAAATAGTGAAGTTTAGCCCCTGCCAAAGCCGCTTTGCGCAGACGATGAGCGAGGATCGGCTGCTCTTTGCGAATGTTACCGCCCACCACCAAAGCAGCCTGCATCTGATCAATCTCAGCCAGGCCAGTACCCAGCCACTGCACGCTCTTCTGGTTGGCATCGAGGCGAAAATCACCCTGACGCAAACGGCTGTCAATGTTGTTGCAGCCTAATCCACGCATCAGCTTCTGGGCGAGATAGAGTTCTTCCAGGGTCGATGTCGGTGACAACAGGGTGCCGATCTGATCCCCATCGCCGATCTCTTTGAGACTGCTGGCCGCCATCTCCAGCGCCATCTCCCAGCTGACCGTTTTCCATTCACCCCCCTTCTTCAGCATCGGTGATGTCAGCCGGTCGCTGCTGTAGAGCCCTTCATAACTGAAGCGGTCACGATCGGAGATCCAGGTCTCGTTGATCGACTCATTGTCTTTGGGATGTACCCGCATCACCTTGTTGCCACGCAGATGCAGATTCAAATTGGACCCCAGACTGTCGTGTGGTGCGATGGCTTCAACCTGAGTCAGCTCCCAGGCGCGGGCGTTGAAGCGGAATGGCTTGGAAGTCAGAGCGCCCACCGGGCAGAGATCGATCACATTGCCCGACAGCTCGGAATCGACGCTCTTTTCGATATAGGTGCCGATCACCATGTGCTCACCGCGACCGGTAGCGCCCATCTCACGGATCCCGGCGATCTCCTCGCCAAACCGCACGCAACGGGTGCAGTGGATACAGCGGGTCATATCGGTGGCGATCAATGGGCCGATATTCTTATCGGCGACCACCCGTTTACCCTCACTGTAGCGGGACAAATCCCGTCCGTATCCGATGGCCACATCCTGCAGTTCACACTCACCACCCTGATCGCAGATCGGGCAGTCGAGGGGATGATTGATCAGCAGAAACTCCATGGTGCCTTTCTGCGCAGCCAGGGCTTTTGGCGAGCGGGTGAAGACTTTCATCCCGTCGTTCACCGGTGTGGCGCAGGCTGGGAGTGGTTTCGGCACCTTCTCCACTTCAACCAGACACATCCGGCAGTTGGCTGCAACGGAAAGTTTTTTGTGATAACAGAAGCGCGGAATATTGATACCGGCTGCATCCGTGACTTCAATGAGCATGGTGCCGGCTTCCGCCTGCAGCTGCTGCCCGTTTACTTCAATGGTGACTAACTTATCTGTCATCGTGTTACTGTAAGACCTCAGCCAGCCCCGACCATGCAACGCTTATGGTCGATGTGATATTGAAACTCATCCCGATAGTGGCGCAACATGCCTTGAACCGGCATCGCCGCAGCGTCTCCTAGGGCACAGATGGTTTTGCCGCTAATCTTGTCAGCCACATCATCCAGCAGATCCAGGTCCTCCTGGCGTCCCATGCCGGATTCAATGCGGTGTACAACCCGATAGAGCCAACCGGTACCCTCACGGCATGGGGTACACTGACCGCAGGACTCTTCGTGATAGAAGTAGGACATACGCTCAAGGATCTTGACCATACAATTGGTGTCATCCAGCACGATCACCGCCCCGGAACCCAGCATCGAGCCAGCGCTGGCGATGGAGTCGTAGTCCATGGTGAGATCCATCATCTGATCACCGGGAATCACCGGCGCAGAGGATCCCCCTGGAATGACCGCTTTAATCTTGCTGCCATCCTTCATCCCGCCTGCCATCTCCAGCAGTTCGGAAAAGGGTGTCCCCATCGGAATCTCGAATACCCCCGGATTCTTGATATTGCCGGAGATTGAAAACAGTTTTGAACCACCACTGTTCTTCACACCGATATCGGCAAACCACTCACCCCCCTTCTCCAGGATCATTGGAATCGAGGCCAGACTCTCGGTGTTGTTGATGATGGTCGGCCGACCATACAGGCCGAAGTGGGCCGGAAATGGCGGTTTGTAGCGAGGCTGCCCCTTCTTGCCTTCGATCGACTCCAGCAAGGCGGTCTCTTCACCACAGATATAGGCGCCACCGCCAAGATGGGTGTGGAGTTCAAAATCGAAACCGGAACCGAGTAGATTCTCGCCGAGAAAACCGGCCTCACGGGCCTCCCGCAGCGCCTGTTCGAAACGCTCATAGGGTTCCCAGAACTCACCCCGAATGTAGTTGTAACCGCGGGTTGCGCCGATGGCATAACCGGCCAGAATCATCCCCTCGATCAGTTGATGGGGGTTGTAGCGCAGGATATCCCGATCTTTGAATGTACCCGGCTCACCTTCGTCCGAGTTGCAGACCACATATTTCTGACCCGGTGCGTTACGCGAAATGAAACTCCACTTCAGACCGGTCGGGAAACCCGCCCCGCCCCGCCCTCTCAGGCCAGACTTTTTCACCTCTTCAATAATCTCTTCAGGCGCCCGTTTCTCACTAAGCACCTGCTTCAATACTTGATAACCTCCCCGGCTCTGATACTGCTCCATCAGCCATGGGCGCTCAAGATCCAGGGTTCGCAGACAGACTTCATTGACCATGGCAGTTACTCCAGACCTTCCAGAATCGCGTCAACGATTTCCGGTGTGAGATTTTCGTAATACTGTTTGCCGATCTGCATCATCGGCGCACCGCCACAGGCGCCCAGGCACTCCACCTCTTTCAGGGAGAAACGGCCATCTTCAGTGACTTCGCCGAAGCTGATGCCAAGTTTTTTCTCCAAGTGTTCGACAATCAGGTCGGACTTATTGGTCATGCAAGAGACGTTGGTGCAGACACAAATCTTGTGCTTACCCACCGGTTTCAACTCATACATGGAGTAGAAGGTCGCCACTTCATAGACCGCGATCGGCGCCATATCCAGATAACTGGCAACCCGGTCCATCAGCTCTGTGGTCAACCAGCCGCCATTATCCTCCTGCACGACCATCAGGGCGCCCATCACTGCGGACTGTTTCCACTCTGAGGGATACTTGGCGATCCAACGATCGATCTCCTCACAGACCTGTGGGGAGAAAAGTTCCGTTTTATCTTTGTCTGTTACTGTCATTTCAAATTGCCCTAACGGTCGATCTCACCGAATACCACATCCATGGTACCAATCACCGCCACCACATCGGAAAGCATATGACCCTTTACCATTTCATCCATGGCCGCCAGGTGAGGAAAACCCGGCGCTCTTACTTTCAATCGGTAGGGCTTGTTGGCGCCATCGGAGACGATGTAACAACCAAACTCCCCCTTCGGCGCTTCTACCGCAGCATAGACCTCACCCTCTGGTGGGCAGTAGCCTTCGGTGAAGAGTTTGAAGTGGTGGATCAGCCCCTCCATATCATTCTTCATCTCATCCCGACTGGGAGCAGTGATTTTATGGTCGTCCAAGATCACTGGACCGGGGTTGGCCCTCAGCCAGGACACACACTGTTTAATAATCCGAGTCGACTCACGCAGTTCGCCGATTCGCACCAGGTAACGGTCGTAGCAATCACCGTTCTGACCGACCGGAATATCGAAATCCACTTTGTCATAGGCCGCATAGGACTGCTTCTTACGCAGATCCCACGCAACCCCTGAGCCTCTCAACATGGGGCCAGTGAAACCGAGCTGAAGCGCTCTTTCAGGTGATACCACGCCAATACCAACGGTACGCTGTTTCCAGATT
>JARRQD010000153.1:0-8375 GCA_037382205.1 Candidatus Thiodiazotropha sp. | reverse complement strand
GTTTCATACTCATCCACCAGTTCAGGAAAGCGGTCGGCAAAATCCTCGATGAAATCGAGCAGGGATCCCTGGCGTGTCTCATTACGTGCGGTGACATCCCGGCCGGTGAGCCATTGACTCGCCTGATACTGTGGCATCTTCTCCGGCAGATCCCGGTAGACCCCGCCGGGACGGTAGTAGGCGGCATGCATACGCGCACCGGAGACCGCTTCGTAGCAGTCCATTAGATCCTCCCGCTCCCGGAAGGCATAAAGAAACACGGTCATCGCGCCAACATCCAAGGCGTGGGTGCCCAACCACAACAGGTGGTTGAGGATACGGGTGATCTCATCGAACAAGGTGCGGATGTATTGAGCCCGCATCGGCGCTTCAACCCCGAGCAGCTTCTCGATCGCACGAACATAGCCGTGCTCGTTACACATCATCGAGACATAGTCGAGGCGATCCATATAGGGGATGCTTTGGTTATAAGGCTTGCTCTCAGCCAACTTCTCGGTGGCACGATGCAGCAGCCCAATGTGTGGATCGGCACGCTCGATGACCTCACCATCCATCTCCAGAACCAGTCGCAGCACACCATGAGCGGCGGGATGCTGGGGACCGAAGTTGAGTGTGTAGTTACGAATTTCAGGCATCGGCAGCATCCTGCGTTGCGTCATCGTCATTCAGATAACGGTTGTCTTCACGGGTAACCCTGGGCACAAGGGTGCGCGGATCGATACTCACAGGTTCGTAGATCACCCGTCCCTGCTGTTCGTCGTAGCGCATCTCCACCTGACCGATCAGCGGGAAGTCTTTTCTGAAGGGGTGACCGATGAAGCCGTAATCAGTGAGGATACGGCGCAGATCCGGGTGTCCATCGAAGAGGATACCATACAGATCGAAAGCCTCACGCTCGAACCAATTGGCGCACGCCCAGATAGGCACCACTGAGGCGATGATGGGCTGATTGGTATCAACAAAGACACGCAATCTGAGACGTATATTGTTGCTAATGGAGAGTAGGTGGTAGACCGCAGCAAAGCGTCTGTTCTGTTCGGGTTGATCACCCTCCTGCTCTGTCACACCGCGGCCAAAACCGGTATTAGGCGCGCCGCTGGTCTGCCACTGGGAACTACCATAATCCGCGTAATCGATACCGCAGACATCGATCAACTCGGTGAAACCAAACTCATCATCATCACGCAAGCTATTGGCGACTTCGATCAGCTTGTCTGCGGGCACGACCAGAGTGACCTCACCACAGCTCCGCTCCACCTGACAACTCAAGTCAGTAAAGCGCTCTTCAAGTGTCGAGGCCAGTTGATCCAGTCGACCTTGCATATCGTTTTGGGAACCACTGCTCATGATCTATCTACCACCTCAACGCGCTATGGTACTGGTACGACGTATCTTATCCTGCAGCTGAAGCACGCCATACAGCATCGCCTCGGCCATCGAAGAACAACCGGGAACACAGATATCCACCGGCACAACCCGATCACAACCTCCGACCACGGCGTAAGAGTTGTGATAGTAGCCGCCGCCATTGGCACAGGAGCCCATCGAGAAGACCCAGCGGGGTACAGCCATCAGGTCATAAACTTTTCGCAGCGCCGGGACCACCTTATTGAGCAGGGTGCCAGCCACAATCATCACATCCGATTGGCGCGGACTGGGTCGGAAAACAATACCGAAACGATCCATGTCGAAACGTGACGCCGCCGCCTGCATCATCTCCACCGCGCAACACGCCAGCCCGAAAGTCATCGGCCACATCGAGCCGGTGCGCGCCCAATTGATACACTTATCGGCGGAGGTGGTGATTACACCTTTCTCAAGAATGCCCTCAATACCCACTCTTAGCCTCCCGAAGGATTACAGCGCTTAAATTCATTCTTACTCCCACTCCAGAGCCCCTTTCTTCCATTCGTAAATAAAACCGATCACCAGGATACCCAGGAAAACCATCATGGCGATGAAACCCACCATGCCGATCTGATCGAGCACCACGGCCCAGGGAAAGAGAAAAGCGATCTCCAGATCGAAGATAATGAAAAGGATGGCTACCAGATAGTAACGGACGTCGAATTTCATGCGGGAGTCCTCGAAGGCCTCGAAACCGCATTCGTAAGGAGAGGTTTTTTCGTCGTCAGGCTTACGCGTACCAAGCAGAAAACCCAAACCGATGACAATGCCACCCAACACGAAAGAGACCGTTAGGAAAATCATGATGGGTAAATAATTTTCAAGCATCAGAAAGCGAACCCCCTAGTTAATTCAATCATTATGTTTTTAGGTGAAACTTCAGGGAAGGCAGGCAGTCTATCCTCTGGCCCGCAACAATGTCAAGTAGGACAAAAAGTAATAATTACATTAAATTCAATTAGTTATAATACTTTTACAGGCATAAAAAAACGGTATCACACCGAAAAGGCGTGTACCGTTCTTTTTTGGATGGTGCCGATGGCCGGATTTGAACCGGCACGGCTTACGCCACTACCCCCTCAAGATAGCGTGTCTACCAATTCCACCACATCGGCTAAATAATACACTCCCTGAACCTTACTCTTTTCCATCTGCAGCAGTTGGTGCTGCCTGTTGCGGCTGATCTGCTGCCGGCTGCTGCGAGCCATCAACCGCAGCCTCAGCGGCCTGATCTGTTGCAGCCGCTTCACTGTTCTGAACCGGTGGCATCTCCTCAGGCTGGACTTGCGGCACCGCATCAGCTGCCGGTACAGATGGCAGATCACTGCTATCTCCAGGTATCGCTGGAAGATCGGTCTCTGGTGCAGGCGCCTCAATCACCGGTGCACTGCCCATACTCTCCATCAATCCTTCAGGTTGATTGGTCTGAGCTGCAAAATAGGCCATAACCATGCTGGTAACAAAAAACAGGGTCGCCAGTATAGCTGTGGTGCGAGTCAGAAAAGAGGCCGAACCCTTGGAACCGAATACGGTGCCCGAAGCACCACTGCCAAAGGCGGCTCCCATATCCGCGCCCTTACCGTGTTGAATCAGAATCAACCCAACCAACCCGACGGCCAGAAAGATGTGAAACACGGTCAATATCGTTTGCATGTCTGCGTTACCTACATAGAGGGTCTTTGATCAGTCAGAAGCTGACCCAGATCCCTGAAAAATTAATTTGCCGCCGTACAGATTCCCAAAAAGTCCTCAGGCGTTAGTGAAGCACCACCAATCAATCCACCATCGATATCCGCTTTATCGATCAACTCTTTAGCGTTTCCAGGCTTCATAGAACCACCGTAGAGGATGCGTACCACTTCAGCCACCTCGACACTCTTCTCCGCCACCAGAGAACGAATGAAGGCGTGTACCTCCTGAGCCTGCTCAGGGGTTGCGGTCTTGCCGGTACCGATCGCCCAGACTGGCTCATAGGCGATCACGCCATCCGCCAGTGCAGCCACACCCTCAAGCTCGATTACCGCATTCAGTTGCCGCGCCACCACTTCATTGGTGACACCGGACTCACGCTCCTCCAGCGTCTCACCAACACACAGGATCGGCGCCAGACCAGCAGCCCGCGCCGTAGCAAACTTCTTGGCAACCAACTCATCACTCTCGTTGTGATAGGTGCGGCGCTCGGAGTGCCCGACAATGACATACTTGCAAGCGAAGTCATTCAACATCGATGCAGCCACTTCACCGGTGTAGGCGCCAGATGTCTCAGTGGAGAGATCCTGACCACCCCAGGCAACCTCGGTGCCAGTCAGCCGCTGCTGAGCCTCAGGAATGAAAATAGCCGTGGGGCAGACCGCGACTTCAGCGTTGGTCACCGCTCCGACACCATCCTTGATACCATCCAACAAGCTACGGACACTCTCAAGTGAACCGTTCATTTTCCAGTTTCCGGCAACCAGTGGTCTACGCATGCATACACTCCAGCTATGAAAAGAGAGCGCGGTAGCTTAACGGCCAATGCGTCTGAAATCAATCTTCATTAACGCTTTCGCGATCAATTTCTCCAGATTGATTGCAAATCCACCCAGATTAGCAGGGCTGCGGTTTTCGTTTATTCTCCAGAATGACGGAGGGATGCGTCGCTCAGCCGACGACCAGCGTCTCAACGGTACTGGCAATCTGCGATGAGAGCACCTCGACCTGTTCACCATCACTGCCCTCCACCATCACCCGCATCAGCGGCTCAGTACCCGAGGGCCTGAGCAGTACCCGGCCAGAACTGCCCATCTCCACTTCAGCCTCGCGCACCGATCTTTTTACTTCATCCGAATCCATAATCTCCTGGGCGCTGGTGCCTCCCAGGTGGATATTGGTCAGCTTTTGCGGGTATTTGCTCATACCGGAGCTGAGCTCCCGTAGCGAGCGACCAGTAGCGTGTACTTCCGCCAGAACCTGCAGTGCGGAAACGATGCCGTCACCGGTGGTGGTGCGATCCAGACAGATGATGTGACCCGATTGCTCACCACCGAGCACCCAGCCTTTTTTCGACAGCCGCTCCATGATATAGCGATCCCCAACATTGGTTCGTTCGAACACCACTCCGTGCTCCCGTAAGGCATGCTCCAGCCCCAGGTTACTCATCAGAGTGCCAACAACCGCCCCTTTGAGCTCACCAACCCGCATCCTGGAGCAGGCGATAATATAGAGAATCTCATCGCCATCCACCTCATTGCCCTGATCATCGATCATGATCAGTCGATCCCCATCTCCATCGAGCGCAACCCCCAAATCAGCCCCATGCTCCAATACCGCCGCTTTCAGATGCTCTGGATGGGTGGAACCGACACCGTCATTAATGTTGAATCCATTCGGCTGATTGCCAATCGCAATCACCTCAGCGCCCATTTCGTCAAACACGTAGGGCGCAATGTTGTAAGCCGCACCATTTGCGCAATCCACCACAATCTTCATGCCCTTAAACCGGGTTTGTAGAGGGACCGTGCTTTTACAGAACTCGATATAGCGTCCCTCCGCATCCATTTTCTCTGCCCGCCCAAGATTGGCGGAATCCACTGTCGTCAACGGCTTTTCCATCTCTGCCTCAATCGCACTCTCTACCTGGTCAGGTAGCTTGAGGCCATTGGCTGAGAAGAACTTGATGCCATTATCGTTATACGGATTGTGCGACGCGCTGATAACAATCCCAGCCTGGGCATGCAGTGTGCGGGTCAGGTAAGCCACACTGGGGGTGGGCATAGGCCCAAGCAGGGTGATATTGACACCGGCCGCTGTGAGTCCAGCCTCCAAGGCCGATTCCAGCAGATAGCCGGAAATTCGCGTGTCTTTACCGATCAATACCCGGCTCTTTGATTCGGTGCCCAAAATCTTGCCAACAGCCCAGCCGAGCTTCAGCACAAACTCTGGCGTAATCGCCCCTTCGCCAAACCGTCCGCGCACTCCATCGGTTCCAAAATACTTTCGACTCACAGAAGTTTTCCTCTTTTAAAGCATTGCCGATGCGATACGCAAGGCATCGACGGTAGCTCGTACATCATGCACCCGTAAAATAGCACTCCCCTTAATTGCAGCAATGACTGCCGCAGCCAGGCTGCCGAACAGGCGACCCTCAACCGGACGATCATCAAGCAGTGCTCCTATCATAGACTTTCTGGATATACCCACCAACATCGGCACCTTAAGTTGAGCAAATTTGTGCAGATTCTTCAGTAGCTCAAGATTGTGCGAGAGGGTTTTACCAAAACCAAATCCGGGATCCACAATCAACCGGTCCCGTGTGATGCCTGATGCCTCACAGGCTGACAGACGCTGCTGCAAAAACGATATAACATCATTTACCACATCATCATAGTGAGGATTGCACTGCATGGTGCGCGGTTCGCCCTGCATGTGCATCAAACAGACGGGCACATCAGCCTGAGCAGCCGCCTGCAGCGCACCAGAATCGCGCAGCGCCATGACATCGTTGATCATCCCAGCTCCGGCATTGACTGCCTCTCGCATCACCTCAGCCTTACTGGTATCCACTGAGATTGGAACCGCTATTTCACTCACCAACGCCTCGATGATCGGAATCACCCGATCCAGCTCCTGCTGAGCTGAAACCGGCTGTGCACCTGGCCGGGTCGATTCACCACCGATATCGATGATTGCCGCCCCTTCATCGACCATCTGCCGTGCATGTTTCAGCGCCACATCCAGTGCGGTAAAACGTCCACCGTCAGAAAATGAATCCGGCGTCAGATTGAGGATTCCCATCACCCGGGGTTGACTCAGGTCGAGGGATTTACCAGCGCAGTCAAGAATTTGAGGTACAGACATACAATTCCAACGATTGATTTACAAACACAATGAGTGTTTTCAAATCAGCATAGGGTACCATCAACCAAACGCTGAATTTATTCAATTTACAGCACGACCATAAACAAATCAGAAATTCTTGCCGACTAAGCCAAACCAATTAGGCGTCGATCTTGATCCTATAGATGACTGGACATGGTTTGCGCCATTTCAATCAGCATCTTTCTGCCCCGCTCATCCATCTCTGAATAGATCGTCATCAGCTCACGCAGATCATCTGGAAAAGAACCACATAAACCATCCGATTCGATATGTTGCTCATCCAGCCACTTAACCGGTCTTTGATTGGCTTTTTCAATACTTCGCGCGAATCGTTCACCAATATGTTTGAAAGGATTGTCGATATAGTCGGCCAGCTGTCCCACATCCAGCCTGACGGCCAATAGAAACTCACTGATCGCCTCAGCCCCAGCCTCCTCCGCCTGACGGAAAAGAAACACCAGATTCTGATGCCTCACCGCTTGCAGATCCCGCTCACCCGAACGGATTGGCCCCAGTCCGAACATGATCCAACAAGCGGAAGTCCCGGTAATCCTTGCAATGATTTCAACATGAGTGGGATGGGGCATGGAGTAGCCGGCTTCATACCAGGAGAGCCTGTTCTCCGGCCACTTGGGCAGCTTCTCGCGGAATGCCTTGGCTGTCTTGAAACCGGCCATCTTGCGTGCCTGGGCAATACGCTTACCTATCTTGATGGCCACCGGATCTTTGCTGCGCGACTGACCAATAGAATTATTTTTTGTCATATGCAAAATTTTCTCTTGCTAAATAAAAGGACCGCATTATACTTGCGCACCAAGTTATGGGAAGCGCCAATTGAACTGCCGCCTCCCCCCTATTAATTGAAATGGAAACTGATGATGAATTTATCTGGCTTACGCAACATCAACACACACGCATCCCTGGTAGCAGGGTCTGCTTGCGCATCTGTGTATCCAGCCAGACAAGAAAAATCAGTCTTCTTTTTGCTTAGCAGTAGGGACATAACCGATATGACCTGACGCCGAACCCCAAAACTAACGGGAAGGTGTCATGAAATACTGACACCTTCCGGAACAACCCCCGGTTGGTGAAAACCCCGGGGGTTTTTTATTGCCTGGGGAAAACCTTGGGAAGAATTCCAGGGAGCTCTTTAACAATTTGGCGAACCGATTTGTAACTATCCAGATGCCCCAAAATAGGGGCTCTGCGAATAGTTACACCGATTTATCCCTGTCCAACTGGTGGACAGGGTTTGTAGCCGCTTGGGGCTGATACCAAGCAAGCCTCGTCCCCCTCGTTCTCGGTTAAGGGCCGGGAATGGTCACCTGCCTGGCCAGGGACAAGAGGTAGTGCTGCTGTTCGAATCGAATCACGAATCGACAAGCACTGCAGTGCAGTGTCAGGGAAGAAGTCGCGACGGATACCCGAAGCACCGGTTCGCTGACGATAAGTAAGCGAACCAAGTAATGAGAGGTCATCAACCCTCTCTTTTTCAATGGGGATGTGGCGCAATTGGCAGACGCAACAGGTTTAAGCCCTGATCAGTGTGAGTTCGAATCTCACCATCCCTACCAGAGGATCAAACACATCTAAGGAGGTGTAACATGAAACACAACCAACATCACAAAAACCACGACTCCTTTTGAGATCATGAGCAAGCGACGCAAAGGCTATCCTTCAGAAACAAAGGTCAAGCGAGGCGTTCGCATCGTTCATGGCGACAAAGAACTCACAGAAAAACTCGGTCGAAACGATCCATGCCCTTGTGGATCAGGCCTTAGATTTCAAACGCTGTTGTCTGCAAAGCAGGCGTTATGACAGCACGAACAGGGAAAACTATTTCAGATCATAAACATCTCATCCACAGAGGTTCGACTCCTGGTGGATGAATCGAGTCCTCACAGAATTCTCTACGTGACAGCGGCTGGGTCTCGACATGGCCCACCGGCACAGCTTGCCATGCAAACCTGTGTACCGCACAGGAGTATCTTGAAGACGCCACGCGGATATAGCTCAATGGTTAGAGCAATCGACTTATAATCGATTTGTCGGAGGTTCAACTCCTCCTATCCGACACTGGAAAGGGCCTTTCCGCCCCGCGGTTCGACTCC
>JARRQD010000152.1:0-8444 GCA_037382205.1 Candidatus Thiodiazotropha sp. | reverse complement strand
TCATTTACCTGATAGGGCGCAGTCACCACAGAGCAGCCATTCAGCAACTGGTAGCCTGACTCCTCGCCAATAAAGATCTGTACCCCGTCAGCATTCTGGAACTGATCCAGCAGATGCAGAATCTCACGCTTCTCGGTGAAGGCATCAAACAGCTTACGTAGCTGGTCCAGCCCAGAAAGCTCAGCAAACTCCATTAAATTGGTCTGTCCGGCGATCATGCAGTCCTCCTCCGACTCACTGGCACTGACCACCTCACCCGCCATGGAGAGGGCCTGAGCCATCATCTGGTCGAAATGGTCTCGGGTATCATTCAGCTCCTGCAGCAGACGCTGACGCACCAGGTCCATATCGTGCCCGGCAAAGGAGTTGGTGAGGAAATTGTCGGCCTGCTCCAGTTCAGCCCGCTCAAAGTCCCGATGGGTGTGCAGGATCCGATTATGCACCTCACCCGCATCAGTGACCAGAATACCCAGAACCCGATGTTCAGAGAGGGGTAGAAATTCGATTTGACGGAAAGTGGTCTTCTCCCGCCGGGGCAGGGTCACCACCCCCGCCATCTGCGTTACTCCGGAGAGTAGACGGGAAGCCGAGGCAAGCAGCACCTTACTCTCCTCGCCTACCATGGTCAGTTCAGAGCGGATCTTTTCAACTTCCGCCTTTTTCAGATCCTGTATGGTAAGCAGAGAATCGATGAACATCCGATAGCCGGTTATCGTCGGTACCCGTCCGGCAGAGGTGTGAGGGGATGAGACCAACCCCAGGTCCTCCAGATCGGCCAAGACATTGCGTACCGTGGCGGGACTCAAATCCAGACCGGTATCTTTCGCAAGGGTGCGGGAACCGACAGGCTGTCCTTCTTTGATATACCGCTCAATCAGCGCTTTCAGGAAATGCTGCGCGCGCTCACTGACCGCGGTTTCATTGACCGATTTGTTCTCTGACAAGGGAGTCTCCGGGATGATGATTAGCACTCATTCCCATCGAGTGCCAATAAATCGAAAATTAGCAATTCAGCTTCTAGGAGTCAAGCATTCCACGTCCAAGATACGCCACCACTTGGATTGCCCATGATGCCATGCTAACGTTGAGCATTGGCGCTTTTTCGAGCATATATTCTTAGATCCTATCGACGAGTCAAGCAGCGGACATGCACAAACGGTTTCAGCAAATCGGACTGATCGGAAAACATGGTGATCCGGTTGTCAAACAAACCCTGTTGCGACTCTACGACTATCTGATAGAGCATCAGCATGAAGTCGTCATTGAAGAAGAGACTTGTCGGATGCTCAATAACCATCCGGTATCCAGCGTTCCAGAAATCGAACTGCCTAAACACAGCGACCTGGTCATTGTCGTCGGAGGGGATGGCACACTGCTGCACGCCGCCCGGGTACTCTCTCAACAGAGCATCCCTCTACTGGGCATTAACCTGGGGCGTTTAGGCTTTCTGGTGGACATCTCACCTGAGGAGATGACCCAGCAGCTAACGGAGATCCTCAACGGGAATTATGAGCAGGAGTGCCGTTTCCTGCTTGAAGTCAGCATGGGGGATGAGTCTTCAGGAGAGCAGAGCATTCTGGCATTCAATGATGTGGTGCTGCATAAATGGAATATTGCCCGAATGATCGAGTTTGAGACCTATATCGATGAGCAACTGGTCAACGACCAGCGCTCAGATGGATTGATTGTCTCCACACCTACGGGTTCAACAGCCTATGCGCTCTCCGGTGGCGGACCACTGCTTCATCCGTCACTGAATGCGATTGTGCTTGTGCCTATCTGCCCACATACCCTCAGCAATCGACCGATTGTTGTGGATGGCGACAGTATGATTGAGATCCGGCTTCATCCAGAACATACTGAAGATGTCCAGATTACTTGCGATGGTCAGGCAACGATTCCCGCCATGCCTGGAGAAGTCATCAGGATTCGCAAGGCAGAACAGCTGGTGAGACTCATCCACCCCGTAGGATACGACTACTACAGCATCCTTAGAGCCAAGCTTGGGTGGGCAGAAAACCCAAAGAAGAACCGATGCTAGTCCAACTGCAGATTCACAATCTTGCTGTCGTTTCGAGCATGGCGCTGGAACTGCTTGGAGGGTTGACCGCTTTGACCGGTGAAACCGGAGCGGGCAAATCGATCCTCATCGATGCGCTGGGGCTGGCACTGGGTGAACGGGCCGACAATAGCCTGATTCGTTCCGGCGCCGACCGGGCAGAAGTCACAGCACAATTCGATATCAGCACGACCCCCCTGGCGGCTCATTGGTTGCAACAACAGGATCTGGACGAGGGTGATGAGTGCATCCTGAGACGCAGCCTCAACAGAGAAGGTCGCTCCCGATGCTATATCAATGGTCGTAGTGTGCCCGTACAGCAGCTGCAAGATCTTGGCGATCTGCTGGTGGAGATCCACGGGCAGCATGCACACCAGTCACTGCTGAAAGCCAATCACCAACGACAATTGCTGGATGCCTATGGCGGTCACACTGAGCTGACTAATCAGCTTGCACAGTGCTACAAAAGTTACCTGAAAGAGCTCAAACGTCTGCAAGCGCTCACCGCTGAAACAGAAGAGCGGGCCTCTCGCCTCGACCTGTTGCGCTATCAGGCCAAAGAGCTATCGGCACTGGATGTTACCGCACAACAACTCACCACCATCGAACAGGAGCATTCACGGCTCAGCCATCTGGAACAGATCAGAGCCAACTGCAATGAGATCCTCTCAAATCTGGATGGGGAGCAACACTCCCTGCGCAGCCAGCTCTCCCGCTCACTTGAGCTGATCAGCGGGATGGAACAACTGGACAATGTCCTCAAAGACCCAAGAGAGATGATCGACAGTGCGCTGATTCAGCTCGATGAAGCATTAGCCTTTCTTCGAAACTACCTGTCAGACATCGCGCTGGACCCAAATGGCTTGCAACAACTCGAAGAGCGTCTCAGTCTACTCCACGATGCTTCCAGAAAATATCGAGTAAAACCTCTGCAGTTACCTGAGAAACTGCAGCAAATCGAAGCAGAAATCGACGCACTTGAAGGGGCGGATGAAACCCTATCCGAGCTTGAATCCCAAGTTAAAGCGGGACGTGACGCCTATTTGAAGCTGGGCGAGCAACTCTCCAAGAAGCGCCGCACATCGGCGAAACGCCTGAGCCGGGTGATCAGCGAAGCCATGCAGACCCTGGGCATGCCGGGAGGCGCATTCAATGTCTTAGTTACCCCACTGGAGCCAGAAGCGGCAGGGGCTAATGGCCTGGAAAGGGTAGATTTTCAAGTCTCAGCAAACCCTGGGCTCCCCCTTGATCTGCTGAGTAAAGTGGCATCTGGTGGTGAATTATCGCGAATCAGTCTAGCCATTCAGGTGGCTACCATCAGCTGTGGTACCACACCCAGCCTGATTTTTGATGAGGTGGATGTCGGTATTGGCGGCGGTGTTGCGGAGATTGTCGGCCAGATGTTACGCAAACTGGCGTCGAACAGACAGATACTCTGTGTTACCCATCTGCCTCAGGTTGCCGCCCAAGCCATGCACCACTTTCAGGTGCAGAAAACGACCCAGCAGAAAATCACCAGCACTCACATTGCCAAACTGGAGGAGGAAGATAGAATTCAGGAGATTGCCCGCATGCTAGGCGGTATTAAAATCACCAAGCAGACAATGGCCCACGCGCAGGAGATGGTCAGCCTTGCCAATGATGGTTAATGGTAGATGTCAGCCCACCCGGCACTTGGGATTGTTACAGTGGCCATAGATAATCAGTGAGTGATCAACAATATCGAAACCATGTTTCTTAGCAATCTCCTTTTGTCGGTTTTCAATGGTGCGATCGACAAACTCCTCCACCTTCCCACAAACCACACAGACTAGATGATCATGGTGATTACCACTCTCCAGCTCAAACACCGCGTGACCACCCTCGAAATTGTGTCGGGTAACCAGACCGGCCGATTCGAACTGGGTTAAGACCCGATAGACAGTGGCCAAGCCGATCTCTTCCCCCTTCTCCAGCAGCATTTTATAGACGTCTTCCGCACTGACATGACGCTGGTCGCTACCTTCCAGTAACTCTAAAATCTTGACCCTCGGCAGGGTCACTTTGAGACCGGCTTTACGAATATCCTGGTTATCCATCCCTATTTTTTCTCCAATGAGTGTTGCTTGGATTTGGAATGCGTTATTATGGTAACTGGAAACAGATTGTACTCGTAATGAAAAAGATTCTCACCATCATTTTAGTAATTACCCCCCTGCTGAGCGGTTGTTCCTCCTGGGAAGAGCTCTCTTTGGTACATTCACCCGATATTGAGCAAGGCAATATTGTAACGCCTGAGATGGTCGCCTTGTTGGAACCAGGCATGACTCAAAGACAAGTGCGTTTTGCTTTAGGATCTCCCATGTTGACTGATGCCTTTCACGCAACCCGCTGGGATTACCTTCTATCGATCAAGCGTCGCAATCAACCCGTTGAAATTAAACGTTTTAGTGTCTTTTTTAAAGATGACTTGCTGAGCCACTACCAAGGCGATATCGAGGCAGCAGAGAACGTGGAGACGAAACAGGAGAAACGCGAACTGGTCGCCAGTGTACCCGATTACGACGGAGATTTCGGTATCTTGGAAAAGCTATGGTACTCGCTGGGTTTAGGGGAACCGGACTAGTGCAGTTTCAGGCCTTGTCGTGACCGGGTCAACTAAATTCAACCGCCCTTTTTCATCGCCTTACCTTCAGCCGCTCGCTTCTTTCTGGCCTCTTTTGGATCGGCAATCAAGGGCCTGTAGATCTCTACCCTGTCCCCGTCATTGAGCACTGCATCCAATTTTGCCGCTTTACCAAAGATACCCGTTTTATTGACCTTCAGATCGATCTCCGGAAAACGCTGTTTGATGGTCGACTGTTCAATGGCCTGCTCTACGGTCAGTGGTTCATCGGACTCCACGATCAACAGCACCTGCTCATCCAACTTTCCAAAAGCTACTTCATATTTCATCCGCTTTCCTACCTATATATCTCATCTGCCCGCTTGCAGAATGCATCAACCAATGTGTTGGCAATCTGGCTGAAGACCCGGCCGAATGCTGCATCGATCAAGCGACCCGCAAACTCAAACTCCAGCACCAGTTCAACCTTGCAGGCATCCTCCTTCAACGGAATAAAGTGCCAGCTACCATGCAATTTCTGAAATGGCCCATCCCGCAGTTGGATATCCATCCTTTCATCTTCAACCAGCTTATTGCAGGTTGAAAAACGCTGCTTGATGCCGACCCGTGAAACTTCCAGTTCACCACAGATCTCATCTGGTGTACGGGAGATCAGTCGACTGTTACTGCACCAGGGCAGAAACTCAGGATAGGCTTCAAATGCACAAACCAACTGGAACATCTCATGCGCTGAGTGGGGTACCAGCGCGCTCTTTCTGACGATCGGCACAGTTAAAACAATCCAATTGCGTGCAAAAAAACCACCACCACAGCTAAAGGTGAAACATAGCGAATCAGGTTCCACCAGAGCGTGTATCGAAAACCACTCATGGCGAATTCATCCTGACTCGAGGCTTTTTTCATCAGCCAGCCACTGAATACAGCGATCAATAAACCACCAAGTGGTAACATGATATTGGCTGTCAGGAAATCAAGTAGATCAAAAAAGGTCTTATCAAACAGCTTAACATCGGACCAGATATTGAATGAAAAGATTGTCCCCAGGCCGATGAACCAGGTGGTCAGGCCAATCCAAATTGAGGCGCGCACCCGGGTCATGCCACGATTTTCAACCAACCAGGCCACTGCAGGTTCGATCAGTGAGATCGAGGAGCTCCAGGCGGCAAATACCAGCAAAACAAAAAACAGTGTGCCAAACAGCTGCCCTCCAGGCATGGCGCCAAAAGCGATCGGCAAGGTCTGAAAGATCAAGCCAGGACCAGCCCCTGGCTCCAGCCCATTGGCAAATACAATCGGAAAAATCGCCATACCAGCCAACAGTGCAACCAGCGTATCCAACAACGCAATGAGCACAGCAGATCCAGCAATGGAAGACTGCTTGGGCATATAGGAGCCATACACCATGATCGCCCCCATTCCCAAGCTCAAGGTGAAGAAGGCATGTCCCATAGCAACCAGCAGCGGGCCACCACTGATCTGACACTGCTCGAGGCCACCAACAACCTGACAATCATACAACAACTTATTGAAATTCGGCGAAAAAAGAAACTCAAGACCCTGCGTGAAGTAGCCTGTATTCATCGCATACCCAACCAGCAGCAAGAGCAATATAAACAGCGCAGGCATCAGATAAGTTACAGCCCTCTCCAAGCCCGACTTGACCCCTTTGGCAACCACGAACATGCTCATCAGCATAAACAGGGTATGCCAGAGCAGCAGGCGCTCTGGGCTACCGATCAAACCATTAAAGAGGCCTTCAACGCCTGCCGCATCAAGACCAGTAAACATCCCAGCACCAGCGCGCGCCACATAAGCCAAGGCCCATCCAGCGATCACACTGTAGTAAGAGAGTATGAAGAAACCGGCCAACACACCACTCCAACCGATCAGCGACCAAGCTTTAGCGGCCCCCTCCTCTCGACTCAGCGATGCCATGGTGTTGATTGGGCTCTGTCTACCGCGTCTGCCAAGCATGATCTCAGCCATCATAATTGGCACACCGACCAGCGCAATACAGAATAGATAGACGAGAACAAATGCACCACCGCCGTTCTCACCAGTGATATAGGGGAACTTCCAGACGTTACCCAGACCGACCGCAGAGCCGGTAGCAGCCAAGATGAACACCAGCCGCGACGACCACTGGCCGTGAATGGATTGTCTTTCAGCCATCAATTTGCATCCTTAATCAGCCCTCAATCGCTACACGAACCAGCTTACCGCATAGACATTTGGACAGTTGTAAATCCGGCGTCAGTGACTAAACCGTTTTCTCGCCGTGTGAATATCGACCCATAGAATGTTGATTCTCCAGAAAACGGGACCATTTCTCAAGCCGCCACTGGTGACTTATCAATTCCGGCATTAGAATAGGCCGATGGCAAGTAAAGCAAAAAAGAAAGCTCAGGGGCGCCCAACCATTGCGCTCAACAAAAAGGCAAGTCACGACTATTTCATCGAAGATCGTTATGAAGCCGGAATTTCCCTGCAGGGTTGGGAAGTGAAAAGCCTGCGTGAAGGCCGGGTTCAGATCAAAGAGAGCTATGTGACGATCAAGGAGGGAGAAGCTTTCCTATTCGGCGCCCACATCGTGCCACTCAGCACCGCTTCCACTCATATCCACCCCGATCCTATACGTACCCGAAAGCTATTGCTGCATCGCAGCGAGCTAAATAAGCTGATCGGTCTTGTCGAACGCAAGGGCTATACCTTAGTACCGACTGCACTGTATTGGAAAAAAGGCATGGCCAAGCTGGAGATTGGCGTCGCCAAGGGTAAAAAACTCCATGACAAACGGGCCAGCGACAAAGACCGGGACTGGAAAAGAGAAAAAGAACGATTATTCAAGCACGGCTAGGCGTCTGCAAATCGAACAATAGCACTCGCAACCTCAGAGCAAGTTTTCCGTGACCTGGAACCAAATCCCTGTGTGGCGCGTCATACTAATTGGCAGTCATCAATTAGTATGACGCGCCACACTAGCGTATAATGTCTGACTCACTACCGTAAGGGGGCGACGTAGGCTTCGACGGGGGTTGCAAAACCTGAAGTGCATGCCGAGGTGCAGAGTACCTCGCTAAACCATCTGCAAACTTATAGTTGCCAACGACGACAACTACGCACTCGCTGCTTAATACCCAGTAGGGTGCCGTCTGACTGGAGCCGTGCTTGTGCGTCCAGCTTTTCAGGCGTCATATCTCACAGGATCGCATTGAAGCTCGTCCGGGGTGGAAATGTTAAAACCTTACCGGAATCGCCTATTACACGCCCTGTCCGTCGGGTGGTAATCGGTTAAATACAATAGGCAGGACTAAGCATGTAGAACTTTTGGCAGAGGACTCGCGGACGGCGGTTCAAATCCGCCCGCCTCCACCAATTCAAGATTCAGAGAAATCCAATAAGATCCATAAGCCAGCGTAAATGCTGGCTTTTTTATTGCCTGCCAGTCCGTTACCGTCTCGTATATTCCGGTAATAGCCACCCCCAAATGACGGTAACTCTACTTTCCGTCACAGGATTTACCCTAAAAAGATCAGTTGGACAGCGTGAAGGGTGCGTTTGTGGGGGTGCAGGGCAAGGCGCAACAACGCGGAATAGCGCGCTATTCCAAGGAGTTGCAACGCCGCCATGCGCCGCCACAAGCGTGCCATTCACGTTGTAAGCGCCAAAGAATCAGCCTTATTGCGAACCTTTTGATTTCATGTTCCAGGGTAGTAAGGCTTCGAGTTTCTCAACGGTATCTGCGGCAGCAATGTGCTTAAGAACATACAACACATAGTC
>JARRQD010000151.1:0-9324 GCA_037382205.1 Candidatus Thiodiazotropha sp. | reverse complement strand
GTTTGAAATCGCTCTGCAGCCTCCTTCAGCACCATATCACCGCAAGAGTGGTCGAAGCTGTCATTGACCTCTTTGAAGTTATCAAGATCGATGAACATTACGGCAAGCTTTGTTTTATTTCTGTGCGCCACATGCATCGCCTGACTCAGGCGATCGGCAAAAAGCAAACGATTGGGCAGCCCTGTGAGCGCATCATGTTGCGCCAGATGGGCATAGCTGAGTTGCCGCTCCTTCAGCTCATCCAGCAACACCAGATGTTCAGTGATGTCATGGGATGACTCGATCACACCCATGATTTCACCATTGTCATCAAACAACGGACTCACTGAAACTTCATACTTGCGTTGCGTACCAAACTCTGAGATATGATTGTGTACTACTTTGCTCGGCAAACGGGTTTGCATAACGATCTTAAGTGGACAAGGATAATCATCGCTATCACAGGGCTGATCTATCTGGTGGGAAACCTGATAACAGCAGGCATGCTCTGGGTCGATCTGACGCATTATGGCAATACGCCTGGCGGCTTGATTCATCCTGAGCACTTTGAAATCGAGGCTGATCACCATAATCAGATTATCCACGCCGTCGATCACATGCTGAAGAAAAGTGCGCTCATCGATCACCGCCTGTTCTGCTCGTCGCCGTTCAGTGGTGTCAATCAGATTCATCAGACAGTAGACCTCATTCTCAATGTCCGCATGCACAATGGTATCGGCTCGTACATATTGGCTCATGCCATCCGATGTCGTCTTAAGGGCGAAGTCAGCCGTGACTTTCTGATCCGTTGAGAGTGCCTGACGCAATTGTAATGATAAGGGCTTACCCAAGATGCGGGAACGTTCCATCCCAAACATACCCGCTGCTGTTATGTTGAGATTTTTAATAATACCGCGTTTATCAAGCGTTAAATATCCCACGGGCGCAAAGTCATAGAGTTCCGCATATTGATCCCGAATGCTTTCCAATTCCTTCTGGGATTCCATCAAATCCCGATTCTGAATCTCGAGTTCTATTTTGTGCAGTTGTAGATTGTGCAGAAGATAGTCTGTATCTGTGTCTGTATCAGCACGCAGTGACCTTTCAGATTCACTGAGCATTCTTTCAAGCTCGCTGTGACTGAGGTTACTGTATCGACTCATGAGATTAAAATTCTCCGTCGGTTTTCAATGGGCTATTCGCTCGATGGTTGACAGTGCAATCGGTTTTCCTTGGTCATCCACGAGTGCAGAGACGATCAGCCAAATCTTAACCACATCCCCCGACTTGGTGATTCGTTCGATCTGCATGGGTTCAATTTTTTCACCCAGGCTAATAGCCTCCATCATCCTCTGTAAATCTGACTGACTGGTTTCTGGAACCACCTGCTTGATATTCAGGTCAAGAGCCTCTTGTTCTGTATAGCCATAGAGACGTTCAGCTGCAGGGTTCCAGGCCTGTATATTGCCATGCAGATCCTGAAGCGTAATGGCGTCATTCGAGTCCCGGACTATGGTGGACAAACGCCTCTCCTTGGCAAGATCCTGTTGGATCAGATCGATATTTTTTATCGCACTGACATCGAAGAATGTAATTACTGCGCCATCGATGCGGTTGTCCAGTGTCTTATAGGGACGTATGCTGATTGAGTACCAGATACCCGAGTTATCCCGTATTTCTATAGTTTTTGTAGTCATGGAATCAATCACATCCAGAACTTCGCCTTCCAGACATGGTATTTCTATATTCGGTTTGATGTTACCGATTGGCCTACCCACATCCGTATCGATAAGATTGAGCAGCTTCTCCGCCGCCTGGGTGAACTGACGTATGCGCAGATCGGAACCGAGCATCAGGATCGGCAGATTGACACTAGCAAACAGGTTGGTCAGATCATCATTGGTGCGGGCCAGTTCATCATTGCGATTCTCCAGCTCCTCGTTGACTGTGGACAACTCTTCGTTTGCCGATTGCAACTCTTCCTTGGCGGTCTCCATCTCTTCATTGGTACTCTGCAGTTCTTCGTTGGTTGACTGAATCTCCTCATTGGCTGAGCGCAACTCTTCGTTGGTGCCTTCCTGCTCTTCGACGATTGACTGCATATACTCCCGAGTGTTAACGACTTCACGCTCCAGCTCGCTATTGCGATCAACCAGAGCTTCAAGGTTATCTTGCTGGTCGCCACCAGCTTGGTCAGTATCAATCTGTTCTTTCGATGACACTGGCACCGGTTCGAACATTACCAGCAGGTTTTCCTCACTGCGTATCGCGCCACCCAGGGAGAGCACCTGAATATTTACACGTTGATCTGCACCATAGACCTTCAGGCGAACATGCTCCTTGCGTACCTTGCCACCTCCTTTGATGACACTGTGAATGGCTGCACGCAATTCGACTGTAATGTCAGGATGGGCAATCTTGTAGAGATTCAGGGAGGCATCGCCATCCGAAGGCTCGATATAGGGCCAGGTGCGGCCAAGGAAACGAACGACCATTTGATCGGAATTGACAATAACCCCGGGAGGCACGTAGGTTTCCAACAGTAATCGGTCGGCCTCTCGTTGAAGATCGTAAACCAAAGCGAGATCCTCACCGCGCTCAGGTAGCTCAACTGCCACCGAATTATGATTCTCACGAAATACAAAATCATTATTCAGATGTGTAGCGACGGATTTCTTCTGATAGAGTTTCGCCTTTTTGTCCTGCATGGCAAACAGATCCGCCTGGCTACCGATGGTTTCAGATGTACCAAGCAACAGAAAACCACCGGGTTGTAAGGCATAGTGAAACACCTGCAGGACTTTCTTCTGCAGTGTCGAACCAAGATAGATCAGCAGATTTCGGCAACTGATCAGGTCAATGCGCGAGAATGGCGGATCCTTGACCACATTGTGGACGGCAAACACACACATTTCACGCAACTGTTTGTTCACCTGATAGCCACCACTGACCTTGTGAAAGTAGCGTTGCAGACGGACCTGGGAAACCTCGCCTTCGATCGTCTCAGGGTAGGTGCCACTACGGGCCTTTTCGACGGCTCTTTCATCAATGTCGCTGCCAAATATCTGGATTGGATAGTTACCAGCCTGATCGCCAAGATACTCAAGTAGTGTCATTGCGATGGAATAGGCTTCCTGCCCCATTGAACAACCAGGCACCCAGATGCGAATCGACGCATCCAACGGACGGTTTTCCTGCAGTTTTGGATAGACCCTTGTTTTCAATGCATCGAAGCTTTCGGGATCACGCAAAAAGGCGGTGACATTGATCAATATATCCTGGAACAGGGCATCGATCTCTTGCGGATCCTGTTGCATCAACGAAATATACTCTGAAATCTGATCTAACTTGTGCAACAACATGCGCCGGTTAATACGGCGTTTGATGGTAGTGGCCTTATAGTATGAAAAATCGTTGCCAGTGCGCGCCCTTAACAAAATGAATATTTTGTTCAGTTGTTCCTGGGTCGCTGTCAGAATCTCCTCGGACTTGGCAAAGTTCTGACTGGGACGCAGGGCGGCATGACTCACAATCCGCGCCAGCTCACGGGCGATCTCAAGCGGATTCAAAACAAAATCGATACAGCCTGCAGACACGGCGTTTCCCGGCATGCCATCATATTCTGCACTGTCACTATCCTGGGCAAATGTGATTCCACCCACGGCTTTGATGGCACGGCAGCCCAGCGTGCCATCGGAAGCAGTACCCGACAGCACCACAGCAATGGCACTCGAACCACGATCATCCGCCATGCTCTGAAAAAACAGATCCGCCGGATTGTAGAGTCTTTTATCTTTTGATATTGGCAGTAAACTGAGGCTGTTGTGCAGCAGAGTCAATTGCTTTCCCGGCGGTATCACATAAACATGATCCGGCTCGATGTTCATGCCGTCGGTAATCTCATGCACAGGTAAAGGACAATCTCTGCCCAGCAATTCAGAGAGGATGGATTTGTGGTTGGGATCCAGGTGTTGGATGAGTACGAAACTGACACCCATTTCGCCAGACAAGTTTGTGAGCAGCGCTTTGAAGGCCTTCAGACCACCTGCTGATGCAGCAATGCCTACAACTGGCACATCCTCTTTGTGCTCTTTGGTTCTCCCAACCCTCGGCTTGCTCGACGCGTTTTTTCCCCGGGCCACAGTCGATGCGCCACGCTTTGATTTCTTGCTACTGGTCATTTATGGCTATCCCTTGATTACCGTTCGTTACATCAAAGGTCTAATCTACCAGATTTAGATAAATCCAGGTATTGATAGGGTTACACCATAAATAACTCACATAAACACTAATTAATAACACTGCTGTCCCATAGTTTTTGCTCGCTAAACCTCGTTGTTCATGAATTGCTGGGCTTTCTATATTGACCAGAACCCTTGGACATGAGATTCGAAATAGAGGGCCCCTTCTTCCACAGGAGAAGGAGAGGATGAGGGGATAAAAAATCAAAGCGTTTGCTTATTCAAATCTCCTCACCCCAGCCCTCTCCCTGAGGGAGGGTGCTCAACGGAACAGCAGTGAATTAATAAACTGATATACCCTATATTTTTTATTCTAGCTAGCACAACACAAACCGTCCATTTAAACTGCATTCATCTAACGCACAGAGTAGCGAAAGGATTAACTCATGAAGGATTGGTGTGAAACCAACATTATCCAAGCGGGATTTATCGAACTTGATGCGGTAATTGAGTTTAACCTGAATCCGTGGGTTCAGATTTAAGTAACAGGAGTTGTTAACACGGACCCAAGTGTAGTGTCCCATACAAATCATACATTTAGACGAGGCCTATCATGAAATTGAGCTTAAATCCCTTGCCTCGCCCTGCGGCAAGCCACACATAAATTTTGCTATTTCTTGAAAGAATTGCTTCTCTGTCCCTGCTTTGTCGGTTTTTGCGGTTCTTCCATTGCCAACTACACAGTTAGGCCCTTTGTCCTTGGCCACGTAGAGCATGTGGTCCGCCTCTTCCAATAGCGCTGTCGGCTCTCCCCTAAGATCGGGTATCAGAGTCGCCACGCCCACGCTGATGGTTACACCACCAGTGGTGGCGGAGTATTTGTGCTCAAGAGAGAGGGCGTCCACCGCCCGTCGGAAACGCTCCCCGACCTGCCGGCCATCCTCAGCATCGGTGACAGGCAGTATGGCCGCGAACTCTTCTCCTCCGTAGCGTGCAACCAGATCAGCGCTGCGCTGGACCACCGAATCCAACGCCTGCGCCACACGGCGCAGACAGTCGTCACCCGCCCCATGACCATAGTTGTCGTTGTATTGCTTGAAGTGGTCAACGTCCATCATCCAAAAAAGATCAGTTGGACAACGTGAATGGCACGTTTGTGGTGGTGCAGGGCAAGGCGCAACGACGCGGAATAGCGCACTGCAGGCACCTTATCCGATGACAATCAGAGTGACGGCAAAAGTAATCAGCTGTTCCCGGGCACTCGCGGCTTGAGTGGCTTTCTAAATGCACGCTTTATATAGGACACTACACTAGTGAACTGTGCATACCATACAGGGATCGAATGATCGAACAATGTGCTGCACTGAAACAGGTTCCTTCTCCCCTGCCCTGAGCTTTGCCCCCTGCAAGGCCAGCTCAAGCGCACCGGGTTGACCTTTGGCATCCCGAGGTGAGAAGTTCCAAGTGGTCGGTGCGACGATCTGATAATTGAGAATGCGTCCGTTGCGGATTTTTATCCAGTGCCCCAGACTGCCCCTTGCCGCCTCCACCAGCCCAGCCCCCTGTGCCTCCTGTGGCATAGTCGCATGATTGCAGAAAGGCTCTTTTGGCTGAATCTGCCTGATCCAGGATTCCATCAGTATCACCACCCGGGCTATCTCCAGCAATCGGGCAATTACCCGGTTCCTCACATTACCACCACTTTGGCTCACTAGATCTCTGATCAGAGGATGACCATCCACCTGCTGGCGGGCCAGGGCGCCAACTTCCACAACCCTGCCATCCAGTCTGGGTGCCTTGCACCAGCTGTAGGCCCGCTCAACCTCCGCATCCGGCAGTGTGATGCCTTCGAAGGGATGCTTGGGTACAGTCTGATAGCCCATCCAGCTGTGACTAACATCTTCAGTAATAAGCGTGCTATCAAGCGGATCGAGCTCTCCTTCCCAAACCCCCTGAGTAAAACTGTCTCTGCCATTCAATCGATAGGCCCCGTAGCTCATAAAGCGGTCTTCAGCCTGCCCCAGCTGATCCAATTCAAGCTGTCCCGCCACTTCAAGAAAGGCTCTGAAATCACTCCGATCTACCGGATGCCCTGCAGACCAGGCCTGCAGGGCATCAGCACTATCCAGTGAGACGATATGTTCCAGACTGTCGCCAAACAGCTGGGATTCCAGAAACCGCCGGAAACCGAACAGGATCGCCTGCAGCCTCGCCTTCTCCTGTATCTCAATCGAGCGGCTCACCCCACCGGGTTGAATCGCCAGACTGTGGGGCCATTTGCCCGCCATCAATCCCATCAGATGCATGAATTGAGCACGTGCTGCCAGCATCTCTCGGGCGGCACTGCCGGTCTGCGCACGGAAGCGCTTGGCGATCAACTCATACCAGGGCTCATCGCGGTAGGTCTCCCGGGCAAAGTCGGGCATGAAAAAGAGATAGAAGTGGGTCAGGTGGTCCGCCACATTCTCATTGGCCAGTATTAGATTGATCGCCAGATCGCCGTTTGGCGGCATCGTAATGCCACTCAATTGGGCCAGTGCCCGGGCTGCAGCCACCGATTGGGAGACCGAGCAGATGCCGCAGATCCTCGGTGTGTAGACTAAGGCATCGTCTGGCTCTTTACCCTGCAGGATCTGTTCGAACCCCCGATAGAGCGAAGATGAGACTTGGGCCGAAACCACCTGGCCGGATTCGATCTCCAGCTCAACCTCCAGATCCCCCTCGACCCGATTGAATGGCCCCATGATTCGACGTGTCACGTTTTCTCACCCGGTTTGCTTGGCGGTACCCGAATGTGGTCGGCCACGGCATTCTCTTTCAGACGTTTCGGGGTCGCCGCTTTCGCCAGCGAGGCCAGGGCGACAAACCAGGCCTTGGGCATGTCGGTGGGCAGTCCCACCGGTATACCTGCAACCTTTGGGGTTTCTGTAAACGGGTGCCCCGGCTCTTCAAAGCCTGGCGCAGTACAGTTGATGCAGGCGTATCCGCCCCGTACACAGGAACCCTCCCCATTCCACAGTCGGGTATTGCAATCCGCATGGGCCTGGGTGCCAAGACAACCCATATGCTCCATCATGCAGCCCAGATCGGATGACTTCTCCGCACTCGCCTTATACTCGTAGAATTCATTACGGGGACACCCGTGATGGACCAGATGATCCGCATAGCTTCGAGGTCGGCCCAGTTGATCCAGGTGTTCCGGCTGCAAATCCCCAGAGGCCAATTGCACCAAAGTTTCACTGACCCAGTTCGGATGCACCGGACAACCGGCAATGTTGATCACCGGAAGTCCCGATTTGTCATTGAAGCCCTTACCCAACAACCCACCTTTCTCCTGCACATCGTATTGCAGGCCACAGGACTCACTGGGATTGTTACCCGCAGCGGTGATACCGCCATAGGCCGCACAACTGCCAACCGCGACAACATGCCGGGCGACTTGGGACAATCGCTCGATCCACTGCATCATCGGTTGACCGGTTCCGGCAAAGCGATGAAATTTGCCACTACCGTTTGGCCCGCAATCTACCGAACCCTCCAGACATAGCAGATCCAACGGCACCTCTCCATCGAGAATCCGTTGCAGCAGCTCAATCAGCTCACCGCCACAGGATTCGCTGACCGAGGGGTGCCAAAGGACGTTGATGCCGGCACTCTCAAACAGGGTCAATAGATCCGGCCCCTCGGCGCAAAGTAGCGAGAGGCTACATCCACCACACCCCCCCGACTGCAGCCAGAGTAGATTCAGTGGCTGCCGATCACGCATCAGTCACGCCGTTCAACGGCAACTGCAGGGTAAAGATGGCGCCTCCCTGCGAGTGGTTATCCGCGCGTAGGTCGCCCCCCATATCCCGTGCCAGACCATAACTGATGTAGAGCCCCAGGCCGGTACCTTTGCCAACTGCCTTGGTGGTAAAAAAGGGATCGAAGATCTTTGTCAGATCCTCATTGGGAATCCCAGGGCCTTGATCTCTCACCGTGACAGAGACCCACTGTCGATCCTTTTCACAATTGATATTGAGATTTGCCTGCTGCTGCCCCGCCATCACATCGATGGCGTTTTGCAGCAGATTGATCAGTATCTGGTGAACCTGTCCCTGTCGCCCGATGATCTGCAGATCATCCGGCAGGTCACAGACGATCTCCAGCTTCTCTCTCGCCGCTTTAACCACCCAATGGACCGCTGTTTTGATCACCTGCCCCAGATCAAAGCGTTCCGGCTTCTCTTTCTGCACCCCGGAGTAGCGTCGCAGATCGAGAACGATGTTGCTGATCCGTTCAGCCCCTTCCATGGTGCCTTCGATCAGCGGCCCCATGTCCGATTCGATTCGATCAATGCGAAAATCCTCGCGCAGCTTCTGATTCAACTCGGCAGGCAGTTGATCCCCAACGGCTGATAGATAACCATTGATCCGTTCACCGTAACGTTTCAGCGCGTGCATGTTGCCGAACACCACGCTGATCGGATTATTCAACTCATGGGCCACCCCGGCCACCAGACGCCCCAGGGAGGCCATCTTTTCCGAATGGACCAGCTGCTCCTGGGTCTGCTTTAGATCCCCATGGGCCTTGTTGAGTTTTTCATAGGCACGGCGCAACTCGCCGACCGGCCGACCGATCAACACCATCCCCATCAGGCGCCCCTTGACATCATAGCGGGATGAACAGTTCATCGCCAACGGCATCGAACCTCCCTCTAGGGTTTGCAGATTGACTTCACAATCCGTAATCGCATCGCTGCCCAGTTTCTCGGCGAACTCACCCGCCAAAGGCTGGGACTCTTCACCGAACAGCTCAACAAAAGAGCGCTGCATCCATTCGGCTTCCGGCTTGCCGGTAATATCCTCCAATGCCTGGTTGACCTGTAGGATACGACCCTGCACATCACAAACTATCAACACTTCGGTCATCGACTCAAGCACACTACGGATGAATTGTTGAGCCTCTTCCAGCTCCGCATTCTTCTGCTCTAACTCCACCTGATAGTGCACCAGATCCGCATACACCTTATCCATCTTGTGGATCACATCGATCCAGGCGTTCTCCGTTGATTCAGAGAATTCCATCGGGGTGTCCACGCCGACCTTATCGATCAAGCTGGTTGTTGGGGATTCCTTGGTCTCTGTCATGACTGCTCCCTGTTAATTACCCCACCATATCTTCT
>JARRQD010000150.1:10238-25510 GCA_037382205.1 Candidatus Thiodiazotropha sp. | reverse complement strand
CCGATGCAGGCCGATGAGGAGGTAAGCTCTGATCTGGAAATGCTCGCCGACGATGACTTCGAAACGCCAGAACAGCAGGAGCTGTTCGGTTTCAGTGCCCAGGAAGAGTCTCCGGTGGATGTGCCGAAATTGATCATTCAGATCAACCTGAAGGCGAAAAATGCTCCCTTCAATGGCCTGGATATCCAAAAAGCGATGAAAGAGACCGGCTTGGTGTTGGGTAGCCTGTCAATCTATCATCGGTTGAGCAGTGACAGTCGGCAGATACCCCAATTCAATTTGGCCAGCATGGTGGAGCCCGGTACTTTTCCTACCCAGGATGTGGAAAACTTTTCTACCCCTGGGCTGACCCTGTTTACCCAGTTTCCCGTGCCGGGTGATAGCATGGCGGTCTTTTCCGACCTGCTGTTTACCGCAGAGCGACTTGCAGCGATGCTAGATGGCGAGCTCCAGGATGAGACCCACAGCGTCCTCAGTAAGCAGACCATCGAACATCTGCGTGGTCAGATCATGGAGCATCGTCGACAGGTTCAACTGGCCAGGAGTAAAGGTTGAAACCCAGCCAGGAGACCCTCTCCCGGATCGAGGCGTTGCGTCAACAGATCAACGATCACAATCGACGCTACTATGTCTATGACGATCCACAGATTCCCGACGCCGAGTATGACCGTTTAATGCGGCAGCTTCAGTCACTGGAAGCTGAGTATCCGCAACTGGTCAGCCCAGATTCACCCACCCAGCGGGTTGGCGACAAGCCTCTGTCAGGCTTCGATGAGGTGGTGCATCGAGTGCCAATGCTCTCCCTCGACAATGCCTTTGACGATCAAGAGATGCGGGATTTTGAACGACGCATCAGAGATCGATTGAAGCTGGCCGAGTCGCAACAGATCAACTATCTGGCAGAACCCAAGCTTGATGGTTTGGCGGTGAGTCTGCGCTATGAGCGGGGAAGCCTGGTGATGGCCGCGACTCGGGGCGATGGCCGCCAGGGTGAGGATGTCACCAGTAACGTGCGCACCATCAAGTCGATCCCACTCAAACTTCAGGGTGGCCAGTGCCCTGATGTGCTTGAGGTGCGGGGCGAAGTGTTCATGCCAAAAGCCGGTTTTGAGCGGCTGAATGAGCGGGCCCGCCAATCCGATGAGAAGACCTTTGTGAATCCACGTAATGCAGCAGCTGGATCGTTACGCCAACTGGATCCTCGCATTACCGCACAACGACCGCTCACCTTTCTCGCCTATGGCTTTGGTGAAGTTTCACCAGCCGATATCAAACAGAATCTCAGTGATCGAATCAACGCCTTGCGATCCCTCGGCATTCCAACCTCTCCGTTGATGGCGGTGACTGAAGGCATCGAGGGGTGCATCGATTACTTTCGGCATCTTCAAACCGAGCGTGATGATCTCCCCTATGACATTGATGGGGTGGTTTTCAAAGTCGATGATCTGCAGCAGCAGGAGCAGCTCGGTTTTGTCTCCCGTGCGCCGCGTTGGGCGATCGCTTATAAATTTCCCGCCCAGGAAGAGCTAACCCAGGTAGAGGCGATTGAGTTTCAAGTGGGCAGAACTGGTGCGGTAACACCAGTAGCCCGTCTGCAGCCTGTGTTTGTTGGTGGTGTCACGGTCAGTAACGCCACGCTGCACAACATGGATGAGGTGAGACGCAAGGATGTCAGGGTAGGGGACACGGTGGTGGTGCGACGTGCAGGTGATGTAATCCCTGAGGTCGTTAGTGTCATCCAGGAAAAGCGTCCAGATGTCAGCCAAAAAGTGGATCTGCCGGAGCGTTGTCCAGTCTGTGATTCAGAGATTGTTATTGCAGAAGGTGAGGCAGTGGCCCGTTGCTCCGGTGGACTCTTCTGTCCGGCACAGCGTAAGGAGGCGATCAAACACTTTGCCTCACGCAAGGCGATGGATATCGAAGGGTTGGGCGATAAGCTGGTCGAGCAGTTGGTGGAATTGGCGCTGGTAAACACCCCAGCGGATCTCTATGAGCTTAGCCTCGAGCAGCTCAGTGGTCTCGATCGAATGGCGCAGAAATCGGCGCAGAATCTACTCGATGCCTTGGCGAAAAGCAGACAGACCACGCTGAATCGATTCCTCTATGGATTAGGCATCAGAGAGGTCGGCGAGGCCACAGCTCAGGCACTGGCGCAACAGTTTCTGACGCTGGAGGCGATTCAAGCCGCTGATGAGGCGTCCTTGCAGGAGACCCCGGATGTGGGGCCGATCGTGGCGGCGCACATTGTCTCCTTCTTTCGCCAGTCACATAATCTGGATGTCATTGAGCAGCTGTTACAAGCCGGAATTAATTGGCCGCTGGTAGAGCAGACTGAGACAAACGCTTCACCGTTGGCTGGTAAAACGGTGGTGATCACCGGTACGCTGAGCCGCTCTCGAGATGAGTTTAAACAGACCCTGCTGGCCCATGGGGCCAAAGTCACTGGCAGTGTCTCAAGTAAGACAGATTATCTGTTGGCCGGCGAAGCGGCGGGTTCTAAACTGACCAAGGCGGAAAAGCTGGGCGTCACGGTGCTCGATGAAGCCGCGCTGAACAGTTTACTGAACGAGGCCGAATAACGCCTTTGAGGGCGCGTTTTCTGCTTGGCTTCCAGGTGATAGATTATTAGTGAAGAAGCCTATTTGTTCATGTGAATAGGTATTATAAAGTCTAAGTGGTATGCCTTATGAATGAACAATCGAATCAGGAACGGGAGATCATGATGGTGATGCGCAAATTGCTCACCACCATAGTTCGTGAAGTCACGCCCGAATCAAAGAGTCTTAAGCACCCCTTGTCTGAGAAGACAATCCAGGACATCCGTTACTGTCTTGGGCTGATTACGGCACGGGAAAAAGAGCTTGCCGATGAGGCGGGCCGGACGGTCAAAGAGCGTCCCTACTATGTCGATGAGTCGCCCCAGACCAAAGTTGTGCCGATCGCCAACATTGGCAAAGCCAACAAAGCGCCTGAGGAGTAGCTGGGAAAGGTGTGTTGTGTGGGCTGCTGACTCATCGTCTTTGGTTTTCCAAGATGACTCAGAATTGAGATATGAAGAGGATTCAGCGACTCCCTCTCGCCAGCCCCTTTCCCGTAATGGAGGATGTTGTAAAAGGTCTTTTTACACTGTTTTCGTCATCCCCTTTATCGCACGGTTGTCTGGAATAGTTAGGCACTTTGAGCCCCCTCTCCCTCAGGGAGAGGGTTGAGGGGAGGGGATCTAAAAGAGCTGGGAATTCAACTCCCCTCATCCTGTGCTTCTCCCGGAAGGAGAAGGGACCCTCCAGTAACCCGCGTTGCGGCGAACTGCTCGGAGTGAGTTCTAAACAGAGTGCGCGCATTTTCAGGGATAACGATGTTGAGCTTTTTACTGTTGCTCCGTTTTTTCAGCGGGTGCATCAGCCGCCTCAGCTTCAGACTGCTGCGTTGCTGCCTTTGAGTCATCCTGTTGCGCAGCAGGTGCTTGTTTGGCATTTTTTTCATTGAATACCAACTGACTGGAATCACGCAGTCCCTGCATGTACTCGGTTAGGGCCTTCTGCTGCAGGCTGGTTTGAATCTTGCCTTTGACACTCTCCAGGCTGGGCGCCGGGCTCTGACGGCTATCTTCCAGTAGAATCACATGCCAGCCGAACTGGGTTTTCACCGGTGTAGTGGAGTATTTTCCCTTCTCCATCCCAGTCAGTGCTTCGGCGAAGGGCTTGACCATCTGTCCCGCATCAAACCAGCCCAGGTCGCCGCCGTCCTTGCCGGTAGGTCCAGTGGAGTGAGTTTTAGCCAGCTCGGCGAAGTCACCGCCCTGATCGAGCTGGGCGATCAGCTTCTTGGCTTCCTCCTCCTCTTTAACCAGGATGTGTCTGGCCTTGTACTCAGTATTCGTCTGGTTGGCATATTCTGCATCGTAGATTGCTTGCATCTCCTCATCGGAGGGTTGGTGCTCTTTGGCGTGTTCCTGGATTGCAACCTGGGTCAGCAGTTTCGCTTTCAGGAGTTCTAGGGAAGCCGTCACATCCTCCCGTTCAGCCAGACCGTCCTGCTCCGCTTGCTGGGCCACGATGAGGATGTTGGCCAGCTCATTGAGCACACCCATCTGCATTTCCGGAGAGGTCTTTGCATCTGGAACGCCGCGCATCCTATCTTGGAAGTAGAGGCTGTACATTGCACGGGTAACCGGTTTGCCATTCACCGTCAACAGGGTGTTGATATCCATATCGGCAGCACCGGTCTCTGTCTTCGCTGGCAGCGTGGCTGAGCGTTGGCTGTCGTTTACTGCAACCGCTGAAGTCTGTTCCGAAGCCTGATTGCAGCCGCTAATGAGTCCAGCGCTGCACAGTGCAGCCAGAATGATCTGTTTGTTCATCATTGATCTTACCTTATGGTGATTAATATTTATGAGGGCAGTACTTTTTTAAAGGGTTTGACGGTCACCCGGGCATAGACACCGGATTTGATATAGGGGTCTTCATCGGCCCAGGATTTTGCACTTTCCAGACTGTCGAATTCAGCCACGATGAGGCTACCAGTAAAACCGGCAGAGCCCGGGTCTTCCGAATCCACCGAAGGGTGAGGGCCTGCCAGTATCAGCCTTCCTTCATTCTGCAACTGCTTCAACCGTTGCAGGTGATCCGGCCGGATTTTCAGACGTTCTTCCAGACTGTCTTCCTGGTCTTCAGCGATGATCGCGTAGAGCACTCAATTCTCCTCAGTTTCAGGTTCGCGGATATGGCGCGCCAGATAGAAGGCTTGCAGAATCACAAAGCCCAGGGTCAGCCCCATCATGCCAAACAGTTTAAAGTTGACCCAGCTCTCTTCCAAGGTGTGGGCATCATGACACATCTGTAGTTCATTACCATGAAACTGTGTCTGACAGTTGTCGAAGTCGATTTGTTGCAATCCGGTAAGATCCATCAGTTGACGTTCGGCAACGAAAAAGTCGTTTGCTACATACAGATTCAAAAAACCCAAAATAACGAAAAACAGCCCCCATAGGAGGTTGAGTCGTCGCCAGATCGGATCTGGCACATCGATAGCGCTCTCCATCATGCGTTGCACCACGGGTTTTTTACCAATCCATAGGCTGCCAAGAAATACCAGGCCAAACAGCCAGTTGATGACCGATGGTTTCCACATGATGAAGGTTCGGTCCTGTAATAGCAGGGTTAGACCACCGAACACCAAGAGGATCGCCAGGGTGATCAGATGCATACGTTCCACTTCACCCTTGCGTAGCCAGCTATACCCCACCTGAACGACCGAGGCAGTGATCGCCACACCCGTGGCAATATAGATGCCATACAGTTTGTAGGCGACAAAGAACAGAATGACTGGGAAAAAGTCGGCAAGCAGTTTCATATGAAATCAGTGGGTCAATTCAGGTTGTTAAAACGATGTTTTTGAGTCTGTAGCGATCTAGTAAATTTAAGGGTTTGGACAAGCGGCGGGTATTGTAATACTTTTCAACGACTTCGCGTACCTGTTGTGATGATTTAAAGCAACCAACGGGTTTATGTCGGGTTGAAAATCCGAGGGCCGTTTGTGGCCTTGCTTAAATATGGTTGCTCAATCGATTTGTTCAATTTCGCATGGCGAGCGAATTATGTCGTAATAATATCTCTAATAATCAATGCATTAATACGCTAATTTAAAGTTAATTATACATATTCCATTTTCTCCAGCTCATCCTTCAGATTCGGCTCCAGACTATTGTAACAGGTGGATGGAATAGCGTCTCTGAGTTGTCGCTGAATATCAGAGGATGGCTTTTTTTCATAACCTGAGCGATCCCGATTGATGGAAATTCCTAAACTGGCGATTTTTGTATCCGTAGGGCAGGACAATGGGTACAATCCGCCCCCATGTTTTGCGTATACGACCTTCACAGCCACTCAACCGCCTCAGATGGGACACTCTCTCCCAGCTGCTTGGTGGAGCGTGCCGCAAAGGCCGGGGTTGAGGTTCTGGCCCTGACCGACCATGACACCACCGCGGGCATCGAAGAGGCAACCCAGGCTTCTGATGTCTATGGTTTGATGTTGATTCCCGGGGTTGAAATTTCAGTGACCTGGAACCGGCAGACTGTGCATCTGGTCGGTCTGAACATCGACCCTCAGGAGCCGAGCTTGAGGCAGGGCCTGAAACGGCTGCGTGAGTTTCGTCAGTGGCGTGCCGAAGAGATCGGCAGAAGGCTCGATAAGGCGGGAATTTCCGGTGCCTATGAGGGTGCACTGGCGTTAGCAGAAGGTCGCTTGGTCAGCCGCACCCATTTTGCCCGTTTTCTTGTCCAAACCGGTATCGTTGAGGATGAGCGCAAGGTCTTCAAGCGTTTTCTGGTGAGCGGCAAGCCAGGTCATGTAGCCGGAGAGTGGGCCAGCCTGGAGGAGGCGGTTGGTTGGATCCACGCGGCTGGTGGACAGGCCGTGATCGCCCATCCGGCCCGTTACCAAATGAGCCGATCCAAACTGCGCCAACTGCTGAAGGCATTTGTCAGCTTACAGGGGGATGCCCTGGAAGTGGTCTCCGGCAGTCACAGTCGGGATGACTACAAGAACATGGCGAAACACGCCAAGGATTTTGCTTTATTGGCATCGGCTGGATCCGATTTTCACTGCCCAGAGAATTTCTGGATCGAGCTGGGCCGACTGCCCAGATTGCCAGAGGGGTGTGATCCGGTGTGGCAGGGTTGGAATCTGCCAGTACCGTCCGAGTTGCGCAGCCAGTCGAGTTGATCATGGCGCAGCCAGGCCGTCACCATTATTCAGCAGGGAGGGGTGGTGATCTTCCCCACCGATTCCAGCTATGCGATAGGCTGTCATATTGGTGACAAGTGGGCGATGGAGCGGATTCGTCGCATCCGTAAGGTGGATGATAGCCACAACTTCACCCTGGTCTGTCGGGATCTGACCGAGATCTCACACTATGCCAGGATCGACAATCAGGACTACCGCTTACTCAAAAACCTGACCCCTGGGCCCTTTACCTTTATCCATAAGGCGACCAAGCAGGTGCCTCGTCGGCTGATGCATCCGAAGCGAAAAACCATCGGCATCCGGGTGCCTGATAATGAGATTGTGAGCGCGCTGCTGCAGGAGCTTGGTGAGCCGATCATGAGTACCACCCTGATCCTGCCCGGTGAGACAATACCGCTGACCGATCCCTATGAGATGCGTGATCTGCTCGATCACCAGGTGGATCTGATTATCGATGGGGGCTACTGCGGCTATGAGCCCACCACAGTGGTTGTGATGACAGATCAACAGCCAGAAGTCGTCCGGGCTGGTAAGGGCGACGTATCCTTGTTCGAGGTATAATTCTCCTATGGAAGGTCTAAGTCTGATTCAAAAACTGGCAATCTTTGTGTTGCCGATGATATTCGCCATTACCGTACACGAAGCGGCGCATGGCTGGATGGCCAAGCGTCTGGGCGATAAAACCGCAGAGATGCTGGGGCGAGTCACGCTCAATCCCATCAAGCATATCGATCCAGTGGGTACCATCCTGGTGCCACTCGGTGCCTACCTACTGACCGGGTTTATGTTCGGTTGGGCAAAACCGGTGCCAGTCAATTGGAATAATCTGGGTAAACCGAAACGGGATATGGGATTGGTCGCACTGGCGGGGCCTGGCGCCAATCTGCTGATGGCGCTGATCTGGGCGCTGATGGTCTATGTCGGGGCGTTCTCATTGCAATATTTTGACTGGTTGGGTCTGCCGCTTATGCTGATGGGCGTGGCTGGTGTTCTGATCAACGCGGTGCTGATGGCATTGAACCTGATGCCGATACCACCGCTTGATGGGGGGCGGGTTGTCTACTCCCTGTTACCCCCCAAGCAGGCTCAGATCTATTCCCAGCTTGAGCGTTATGGCTTGATCATCGTTTTGGTGCTGCTGGCTACCGGTATCCTGGGGTTTCTACTCTGGCCCCTGGTTGGTTTGACGATCAAGCTGTTACCGGCAACCGACCTGGTGACTAACCTCATTCCATTTATTCTCAGTCCCGCAAGGAGTTAGATTTGAATCAGCCACTAAGTGCAAACCGGGTGCTCTCTGGCATGCGTCCTACAGGGCAGCTGCATCTCGGTCACTACCATGGGGTATTGAAGAACTGGGTTGAGCTGCAACACCAATACGACTGCTATTTTTTTGTGGCTGACTGGCATGCGCTGACCACCCACTATGACGATCCGAGTCTGATTCCGAATAGCATCTGGGACATGGTGATCGATTGGCTTGCGGCTGGTGTGGACAGTGACTCAGCGACCCTGTTTGTGCAGTCTCTGGTGCCGGAACACGCGGAGCTGCATCTGCTGCTCTCCATGATCACGCCGCTTGGATGGTTGGAACGGGTCCCCAGCTACAAGGATCAGCAGGAAAAACTGAAAGAGAAAGATCTAGCGACTTATGGTTTTCTCGGCTACCCCCTGCTGCAATCGGCCGATATCTTGATCTACCGGGCTGGCCAAGTGCCGGTGGGAGAGGATCAGGTTGCCCATGTGGAGCTGACCCGTGAGGTGGCGCGTCGCTTCAACCATATCTATGGTCGTGGCGCCAATTATGAAGAGGAGGCCGAAGCGGCGCGAAAGAAAATGGGCAAAAAGGCGGCCAAGCAGTATGCCCAACTGAGAAAAGCCTACCAGGAGCAGGGTGATGCCGAGGCGCTACTGAAGGGACAGGAACTACTCGCTGCACAGCAGAATATCAACCTTGAAGAGCGGGAGCGCCTGTTGGGTTATCTGGAGGGAAGTGGTCGGGTGATCCTGGCCGAACCTCAGCCACTGCTGACCAAGGCCTCAAAAATGCCAGGGCTCGATGGACAGAAGATGTCCAAGTCCTACGCCAATACGATCTCACTGCGGGAGACCCCTGAACAGGTAGAGAACAAACTCAAACGTATGCCCACCGACACCAATCGGGTGCGCAGAAACGATCCAGGTGATCCTCAGAAGTGTCCGGTCTGGCAGTTTCATGAGGTCTACTCGGACGAGAAGACTCAGGAGTGGGTTCAGGCGGGCTGCACCACTGCCGGAATCGGATGTCTCGAATGCAAGGCGCCAGTGATTGAGGCGGTATTGGATGAGCTCAAACCGATCCAGGCCCGTGCCGCCGAATTGGAGGCGCAACCGGAGCGGGTTAGGCGTATTATTGAACAGGGCTCCGAGAAGGCCAGAGCGGTGGCCCGGGAGACCATGCGGGAAGTCCGCGAGGCCATGTCATTGCAGATTCTGGGATAATCCCATCGGTATCATCGAAATAAACAGAAGATAATACTCATACATGGAACCGACTGATAACCACCCACATCACCATCCGGAGCAGGAGGAGATGCCGTTTGCCGTTGTCATGGGCGAGCCTCTGGCAACCCCACCGACAGATCTCTATATACCGCCGGATGCTCTGGAGGTCTTCCTGGATGCCTTTGAGGGGCCACTGGATCTGCTGCTCTATCTGATTCGGCGCCAGAATTTGGACATTCTCGATATCCCGATTTCCGAAATCACCGATCAGTATGTCAGTTACATCGAAATGATGAATGAGATGCGGCTTGAATTGGCCGCTGAATATCTGGTCATGGCCGCCATGCTGGCAGAGATCAAATCCCGTATGTTGCTGCCGAGGCCGGTCAGAGAAGAGGAAGACGTCGAAGACCCAAGGGCCGAGCTGATCAGGCGGTTACAGGAGTATGAGCGCTACAAGCAGGCGGCAGAAGATCTGGATGGTCTGGAGCACATGACCCGGGACACTTTTCAAGGGCATGCGGAGCTGGTGGAGCGTCATGTTGAGGTCAGTGAACCGGATGTGTCCTTGCAAGAGATCATGCTGGCGCTTGCCGATGTGATGCATCGCGCCGATATGTTCACCAGCCATCGTGTGGAGAAAGAGCCACTCTCCGTTCGGGAGAAAATGTCCCATGTGCTGCAGTGCATTGATGGCAAACAGTTTGTCAGCTTTACCGAACTGTTTGATATCACCGAAGGCCGTTTGGGGGTTGTGGTGACTTTTCTGGCGGTGCTGGAATTGATCAAAGGATCACTCGTCGACCTGGTGCAGGCGGAGGCCTTCGCCCCGATTCATGTCAAAGCGAAGATTTCATAACGATGACTGAACAGAACAGACTGAAACAGATCATAGAGGCGGCGCTGCTGGCCGCTGGCAGACCTATGAGCCTGGATGAGCTGATTGCGCTCTTTGCTGAAGCGGAACAACCGGAGAAAAAGCAACTTAGAGAGGTTCTGGATGAGCTTGCTGAAGAGTACCAGGGGCGTGGTATTGAGGTCACCGAAGTCGGTAACGGTTACCGCATTCAAGTTCGGTCCGAATTTTCACCCTGGGTCTCCAAGCTGTGGGCGGAACGTCCACCGAAATACTCCAGGGCCCTGTTGGAGACCCTGGCACTGATCGCCTATCGTCAACCGATCACCCGTGGTGAGATTGAAGATATCCGTGGCGTCTCTGTAAGCACCAATATCATCAAGACCCTGACCGAGAGGGAGTGGGTGCGTGTGGTAGGGCATCGGGATGTGCCAGGCAAGCCGGCACTGTATGCTACCACCAAAGAGTTTCTCGACTACTTCAATCTGAAGAGTCTCAATGAGTTGCCGACTCTGGCAGAGATTCGCGATCTTGAATCGATCAATCGGGAGTTAGAGCTGCAGGATCCAGATAAGCTGTCAGATGAACAGGACAAAGCGGCAGAGCCGTCGACAGAAAATGACACTGAGGATTCTCAGGCCCTCCAAGATGTTGAACAGCCAGGCTCTGCGGATCAGATTGAAACTGAGTCTGTCACAGAAGCGCCAGAAACGGCTCCCCTGGCTGAAGTGGAAGCTAAGGCAGAAACCGCTGTTGAGACTGAGTCAGAGCTCGAGGTAGAAACTGAAGCTGATACAGAAGTCGAGGCAGAAGCCGCTATCGAACAATCCGATGAAACAACGAATTCCGCCGAGCATCCAGAAAGCGCTGAAGTTTTGCTTTCAGAAGAAGCGACCTCAGATCAGCAGGTTGAAACAGAAACCCAGCTGACGGAGAGCGAGGAAGCTCGTCAGCCCACTGAACAACCAGAATCAGAACCTGAGGGTGCCACACCCCAGGAGGAGCGAACCCCATTGAAGACCGAGATCGATGAGTAGGGATAAACAGCCTATCGGAGATCGCCTGCAGAAAGTGCTGGCCAATGCCGGGCTCGGTTCACGGCGTGAAATCGAAGGCTGGATCACAGCCGGTAGAGTGGAAGTCAACGGTGAGCTGGCTCAACTTGGCCTCAGGGTCCTGCCGGAAGACAGCATCCGGGTGGATGGTCGGCCGCTATCCAAGCGCCGGCTTGCTGCCCCGGAGAGAGTGGTGTTGGTCTACAACAAACCTGAAGGTGAGTTGGTTACCCGCCATGACCCGGAGAATCGCCGTACAGTCTTCCAACGCTTGCCCAGATTGGAGCATGGGCGATGGATCCCAGTCGGTCGGCTGGACATCAATACATCAGGCCTGTTGCTGTTGACCACCGATGGTGAGCTGGCCAATCAACTGATGCATCCCAGTCAGCAGGTGGAGCGTGAGTATGCTGTCCGGGTGATGGGTGAAGTCACCGAGGCACAGCTCAACCAGTTGACTCATGGCGTTGAGCTGGATGACGGTCCAGCCCGATTTGAAGAGATTGTTGAATCTGGCGGTGAAGGGATCAACCGTTGGTTTCATGTAGTCATCATGGAGGGACGACAGCGAGAAGTTCGCCGCATGTGGGAGGCTGTGGGCTGTCGGGTCAGTCGGCTCAAGCGAGTTCGCTATGGCAGTGTGATGCTGGAGAGTGCACTCAAGGTTGGGCGGTGGCGCTATCTCGAAGAGAAAGAGATTGAAGCCTTAGCCGAAGTCTCGGGCGTCAAAACCGTCAGGCCAAAAGCCAAACCCAAAGCCAAGGGATACCCACCAAAGGGCGCCAAACCCCGCAAAAAAAGTGCACCTCGAAGCCACTCCCGTACAACATCCAAACCGGCAAAGTCGGCCCCAAAGAATAGCCCCTGGAAAGGAAAAAGATCCCCTGGTGGTCGCTCTCGTTGAGCTCACTCAGAGCTCAGCTTGAGGGACTGTTTGAACAACTCTTTGCCCACTATGGGGCGCAACACTGGTGGCCCGCCGATAGCCCATTTGAAGTGATGCTGGGTGCCGTGCTGACCCAGAACACAGCCTGGATCAATGTTGAAAAGGCCATCCAAAACCTCAAAGCCAGTTGTCCGCTCAATCCACAAGCACTGCTTGCCATGCCCCAGACATCACTGGCCCAGGCCATCAGGCCATCAGGTTACTACAACCTGAAAGCAGAGCGTCTGCAGAATCTCTGCCGCTTGCTGGTCGACAATCCCCAGTTACACCGGCTCGATGATCTGCCGTTACGCCAAACCCTGCTCAGGGTAAAAGGCATTGGGCCGGAGACCGCCGATGACATCATGCTGTATGCCTTTCAGCGGCCGGTCTTTGTGATTGATGCCTATACCCGCAGGTTACTTAATCGAATTGGCTGGGTCGATGCTGAGATGCCCTATGAAATGCTCCGTCAGACGATAGAGCAGGCGTTGTTAGCTGAAGCGGACTACTATAACGAGTTCCATGCCCTGATTGTGATTCATGCCAAATTGGTTTGCGCGAAACAACCCCGTTGCAATAACTGTCCGCTACGCGGAATCTGTCAATACCCGGGTGATGGCTTCTCATCGCGCTGAAATCGTCAAACAGTATAGGACACCACACTAGCACTAACAACTAACCCATCACGACCTGATTCCGGCCCTGGTTCTTAGCGGTGTAGAGCGCCTCATCGGCGCGCTTGAAGAGTGATTCCGTGGTGTCACCATCATTCATCATGCTGACGCCCAGGCTCAGGGTGACTTGCAGATCCTTCAATGCGTCGATACGCAGTGCTTCGATATTTTTCCGGATTCTTTCAGCCAACAGTTTGGCGCCGGATTGATCGGTACCGTTGAGCACCACCACAAACTCTTCACCACCGTAGCGGTAGAGTGCATCACTGCTACGAATCGACGCTTCTGCAGTTTTCGCAACCTGTCTCAGCACCAGATCGCCAACTGCGTGACCATATTGGTCATTAATGCGCTTGAAGAAATCGATATCCATGACAATCACAGAGAGTTCAATGTTTTTACGCCGGTTGAGCTCAATCTCCCGGCAGAAGTTGGAATCGAAGGCCGTGCGGTTCTTGACGCCGGTCAAAGAGTCAAGAAAGGCACTTTCAATGGCGGCCTGATAGAGCTGAGCGTTACGCAGTGGATAGAGCAGGGCAGCGAGAAAATTCTCGACCTGGGCAATCTCATCCTTGTCGTATCTTTTTTTACGGCTTACCGCAATCAGGCCGAGATCGGAGTCCAGTACTTTCAGATTGTAGCTCAGTTTATTTCTCTGTTCATCCAGACCAAAATGCAATTCAGATGTGCCGTTTGGTGCGCGGTAGTCGAGGCTATCGTAGAGCGCCTGATGACCCATGACCTGAGCGAATAGCTCGATCAGCGTATCCACTTCGAGGGTGGTCTGCAGTTTACCGCTCAGCTCCATGATCAGGCCGAGGGTGCCGTCATCATTGACGACGTCAGTTAAACGACCAAGTGCAGGGCCATTGGCGGGAGTGAAGCGGTCATGATGTATGCTGTAGATACTGGCCATAGTATTGCTCACAAAACTTCATAAATTCGAAACTAACCTAGCGAAGAGTGTGCCAATATATAAATAAATAGAACAAACAAAGTGATATGAGTCGTAACCGAGGGTAGCGTCAAAATCGTGTCGCACTCTTATTAGCCAAAATTTTACTCAAAACTGTAAAGAGACAAAAAAATGTCACAGCGAATGGTTTCACCAATCTGCAAAATAGTTCGAGTTAGGGAAGGCCCGAGCCACACCTATCCGTCTTCCCGGCGAACGCCTGCAACGATCCGGAATGATTTCAAGTCATCCCGGCGTGGGCCGGGATCCAGGAGCCAGCATGAGTTGGATGATTACCAGTGCAGGAACGAAGGAGCAACAAGAAATCCCACATAAAATCTTATTGTTGGTCACCGCATCATCCTTGAAGCACGGGTGCCGTGATGCCATCAGATTAACGTCCCAACCCGATTCCGAACAACAATCGGCCGATATCAGGATCCGAAGGAGTACTGAAAATGCGTAACTTGTTTCGCTTGCCCTTCAGGCCGATGTTTCATTGGTCAATACGCAGCGCTTTTCTCCCCATGATGATCTCTCTCAGCATTTCTCAGGCTGCCGAGACAGGCGCCGGCCTGGAAGCGGGGATGGTCAATCCAGGATTTCATGAAAAGCCTGCCTGGTTTAAAAATTCGTTCCTCGATCTGGGGGAGGATATTGAGGAGGCTAGGCAAGAGGGCAAACGGGTCATTCTCTACTTTCACCAGGATGGCTGCCCCTATTGTGCCAAGCTACTGAATGAAAACTTCACCATCAAGCGTATTGTTGACAAGACCAAGGCCGGTTTTCAGTTGATCGGTATCAACATCTGGGGGGATCGTAACGTCACCGGCATTGACGGCCGTGAGACCACTGAAAAGGCATTGGCTGAATCACTTAACGTGAAGTACACCCCAACTCTGTCATTCCTGGATGAGCAGGGCCGCCGAGTGCTGAGACTCAATGGTTACTATCCGCCTCACAAATTTGAGCTGGCTCTCGACTATGTGACCAATCGTCAGGAGCGGAAACAGTCATTCAGAGACTTTATAAAGGCGCATCAACCGATTGCGGCCAGCGGCAAACTGCATCGGCAGGCCGATTACCTGCAAGCGCCGCTTGATTTGCGACCATCGGCTCGTGCAGGAGAGAAACCGCTGTTAGTGTTGATGGAGATGAAGCAGTGCTCACCCTGTGATGAACTCCACCAGGAGATTCTGAATAAACCGGCGTTGAGCAAGGTCCTGCAGGGCTTTGATGTTGCCGTGTTGGATGTCTGGTCAGCCGAACGGCTGATTACACCAACAGGTGAGGAATTAGAATCCACCCAATGGGCTGAGAGACTGGGTATTCAATATACGCCCAGCCTGGTGCTGTTCAATCCCCAGGGTCAGGAAGTGTTCCGTTCAGAGGCCTATCTCAGGTCATTCCACATTCATGCCGTACTCGACTATGTGTCAAGTGGCAGCTATTTGAAGCAGGCCAACTTTCAGCGCTATGTGCAGGACAGAGCCAACCAAATGCGTGCTCGTGGAGAGACGGTGGATTTGATGGAGTAGGGGAACCGCCAATGGTTGATCTGGGTTTTGGCGTTC
>JARRQD010000150.1:0-10219 GCA_037382205.1 Candidatus Thiodiazotropha sp. | reverse complement strand
ACCTGCGACCACCTGATTAAAAGTCAGATGCTCTACCAACTGAGCTAACGACCCGAAATTTGGAACGCGCAATACTACCCTAGAATACCCCTTGAGTGAAGCCCTATTTAAAAACAATTTCAGATTTAATTCTGATTGCCTCAACTCATCTAAATAAATACGACAAACCAGGTATCCTGGAAGAGCCTGTGAAGGCAGTAATCAGGCAGCGGTTGGCTTCCCTATAGACGGTGGCCTTGCTACCGGTGTAGTGCCTGTCTCCTCAATAAATGGTGTCAGGTCAGGGACCAGTAGCCGAACTTTCTATTTATAGAGTGAGGTGTATGGATTATCCCTAGTAGTCTGTGATGGATTTGCTGAGATAAGGTGCGCAGTAAACCCCAAAAGCAGCGGAGGGACCCGTGAGCACACCCAATCTATCCACAAACAGCGCAACAGCCCAGCCATACGCGGCAGCGAGCAGCGGCATGGAGAGCGCACAGCAGACAGAGGGAGAGGCCCTCTTTCAGCAGGCCACTCAAAGTCGCCAGCCCGCCGTGCTGATCAAGCGACAGTTTGAACAGCGCAATCAAAATCAGAAGAGCCCGTAGGTTGGGGTGAGTGAAACGAAGCCCAACGCATGCCGCCATACAGCTAAAAGGCATGCAATGAAAGGTAATGTTATGGTGAGGTGAGGGCTTTTTTTAAGGTTTTCGTATTTATGGAATTGATTGTTGGGGTTCGCTTCACTCACCCCAACCTACAATTTCAATTAGCCGAAAGTTCATTATGCACCTGTCTATCTTGTCCTACCTTGATCTAAAAAGCGAGATTAATTAAAAAAACCACAAGGCCAGCAGTTTCCGGGAGGTTATTGCCAGTGACGCCCTCAGGGAATATCCGCTACGACGTAAATGGATTCAGGCGTGCGCGGTATAAGTGAATCCATTCACGTCATGTATCGATCTGCACATAGCACTAGGCTGATAGCCAATATCGAGAACTAGGCGGTCATAGACAAGATGCTGGATCAAGGGCGCACGACCACTACTGGGAAGACATTCATATATTTTCAGCAGCCTCGCCAAAAGGCGATTCTTTGTCGAGAATTTATTTCAAGGCTTCGGCGGCACCAAACCTGACTGCTTTATTAGGGTCAATGCATACGGTTTCTAGTTTTACTTCGGGTTACGGTAACTCATCCTTAGATTCTGTGTTTTACAATCTGCATTATCGTAGACGCATAACATCAGCACGCTGACCTTCTACTATTTCTGTCATAGCATCAAAGCCACCCCTCCGAGCAACCCAACAAATGTTTCCGCGAGTTGCTGTTGACGTTCAGGGTTCAATGCTGAAAAGTATCTAGGAAAGTCCTTTCTGCACTTTTAGGGTTCTGGGTGGTCGCTGCGTAGAGATCTGTTGCAATACCATCCAGGTCTTTCTTGGTGTTGCTGTTTGATGAGCTGGGTGTTGTTAGGGTTTCGCCTATGCGAGAAATTAAGCCTGGCAGTGAAATTTCCTTATATTATTATTTTATCTTTATCAAGAAACATTAGCATTAATTTAACGCTGGTAATATAGGGGGTTACCCTAGTACAGGAATCTGGATTAAAAGCGTGGCGTTGGAAAACCCTTTAAGATGCATACTCGGTATGCTGACGATATGAGGTTAGGTCTGTGATAATTCCAGGTATTTCTTTTCAATACGATACAAAGCGGAGTGCCAACCATCAGTAGTCAGTTTCGTCGCGGCAAACAAGCAATGTTGCAAGCTAACAACTAGGCATGATCTTTAGGTAGTCGACATGGATTTTAAGTAGATAGGGTCAACCCTAGCTAGGGTAATTCCTGATAATTCCAAATAAGTCTTTTCTGTAATATTTCTTTACTCATACTGAGTGAATATTCAAATTATTTAAATGGAGTTTAAAATAATGGGTATGTTAAGTGATGTCGGCGGTATGGCCGGTGGAATCGTAGGTGGTATTTTTGGCGGTCCAATAGGTTCTCAAATAGGTCAAGCTATTGGCGGCCAAATTGGCTCAATGCTAGAAGGGCTTATGAGCCAATTTGGCTCACAGAACGCACAAGCAGGATTGTCAAATAGTGCCAACGATCAAACAAGTAATATGGCGCACGATGCTGTATCGGGTTCGGGTTTACCTCAGCAAATCTGCGATCAGTTACATAGTTTGATTGATAGTCTTAGTGCAGATTGCCAACAGCAAACTCCCCCAGACTGCCAAAGTTCTTGCAACACAGTTTTCGCAATGTTTGCGCAAACATCATAAAGTCAATTGCTGTATGTCCTTAACTTAAGTAGATTCCTAATAACTTGCTAGTTTGATGGATTTCAGTATTAGCGAATGAGATTAGATCTGATGTTTGTTTAGGTTTAGGCAAATGTTGCGTCAGTCTTGTAGAGGCTTAATCAATAAGTATTGATTGACTTTTATGACTGACGCGCATGTATTAATTTGCAAGTCAAGATGAGGCTACTGTGAAAATAGTTTATAAAAAAGACGGCGTTTCAGAAAAATGGTTTGATGAAATGGCCTCTAAAATAACTCAAATGCAAGAAAGCTTTATATCTAATATGAAATCTAAAATTCATGAAGAGGGGATAGAGTGCTCTCCAAATAGTGGCGATCAAGCAGCGCTTGGTAATACGCAGGATCTCGAGGCCATGCTTGATAATGTTGATAGTAATTCAAGAGAGTTTATTGCCAAACTACTCGATGGAATGGATGAAATAATAAAATCACATGATATCAAGCAATAAATATATTTTTGATTAATGTTTAGGTGTCTTTGTTCCTATATAACCTGTTAGATTACTCAATTGATCACGCAAACGAAATAGAATCAAGGACTCTGCTGTTAAAAATAGGGTGTTACTCTGTGGGGAATGTTAGATTGGTCTTAATTACGACAACTTATAGTGATAAAAGTTATATCCAAATCTCGCAACGATATCGTATTCAATTGACAGCCTTATAGAGTGGTTGAGTATATTATGCACAGTGTGCGAAATCTAATAGGAATTTGAGTAGGAATGCAAGGACTTCAACTACCAGGAAAACCCTGTCAGTGTTCAAGGTGTAGCTCTTGATCTGAAGAGGTAGTGCCGTATTTTTCAATAAGGATATTCAATGGGAGTGGCTTATCAAAAAAATAGCCTTGGAAGAAAAGTTTTGCATTGAGACGTTGCAATTTCTTAAGTATGAGCTCGCTTTCAACATATTCCATCACTATTGGAGTTATGTTTAGTGTGTCAGCGATTTTAGTTATTGTTTTAATGATTTCGAATACTTTATCATCTACATCAATTTGTCGAACCAGACTTCCATCTATTTTAAGTACCTTGACAACTCCCCGTTCAGCCAGCCCAATCAACTGAATTAGGTTCGAGTATCCAGAACCAAAATCGTCCAGTGAAAAAGCGATATCGTGTTCACTGGCTAAGTACTCAACTGGTGAGGTGTCGCCCATAAAGAGTTGTTCTGTAATCTCAACGATTAAAGAGATGTCACTTTTAGCTAGGACTTGGGATAGAGAAACCAAGGCGTTGATGATCTCTTCATGTTGGAAGGAGTTGGGATATATATTAATACTTAAACTATCGACTACACCCTGAAGCTGTTTTGCATATTGAGAAATTTTTTGAATCACAAATTGGTCAAGCGCTGTCATTCTTTCTTCATGTTCCAGATACTGTAAAAAAGCTTTAGCAGCAATGTATCCGTCAGTTGATGGTGCTCTTACTAAGGCTTCAACACTGATCTTATTATTTTTCTGTAACCCGATAATAGGTTGGAAAAATACCTCCAGGTTACCTTCATCTAATGCCTTGGATGCAAACTCAGCAACAGACTCAGACTCAACTGTATATTCATAAAGTAGTTTTGCCTGCTTGGGTGAGATAAACTCAAAATTTTGTTTCGTTTTGTAGAAAGAGAGCTGCCGAAGCATCGATATTTTATGTAAAGGGTAGTCATTAAGCGAGTTTAGGTTGATCGCAACAGCCCGGCTTTTCATTCCAGCATCTTTTGCCCTCTTCAGTAGAAAGTCATGAAGTTTGTTCTCCAAAAAACTTGGTATATCTAAACTATTCGTACTATCAGGATTCTGTAATAATATACGGATTTCATTTTCTGATGTATACAACACGCCATCTAATTTTGCAGTATCTAGACAGTTAATAATTTCTAATTTCAACTCATCAATATTTTGCTGATGATTGTCACTTAGAGTCCATTTGGCGAGTTTTATTGAAAGAAAATAGTATAGTTGATCGTCAAGATCAGATTTTTCTCTAATGTATTCGAAGAAATATTGTTCTTCATGGGTTTCGTACATCAGTTGTAAATTCTGTATGTTCTGGCGAAGTTCTAAAACAGCCTGATAAAGTAGTGACCAGTGTGATAGTGCTAAAACAAAATCGTCGTTATTCACAAAGGATTGAATGTAAGTAAACTCTTGGTGTATCTTTCTGTGAGATATATATATCCTTGCATGTTGCTCGCTCTTGCTATCACCTGTGCTGTGTAAAAGTAATTCAAACTCCATTTTACTTAACCATTTGGCAAAATGGCATTCCAAGTGGTCCGCTTCAGGTTGTGTTGATGTATTGCCATTAAAATAGGCAACAATTTCGTTTAGCCAGTGGAGATGAAGAGAGAGAGGTGAATTCTCTCTTTCTGTTGATTGTGTGACCAGCAAACTAACACTCTTAAGTGACCTTAAAAAATATGCTTTAGCTATGCCATTCTTAATTACCCCTGACTGATAATTAATATGTTCAGAGGTTAATCCTAACTGGTGCTTCTTGGCGGCTTTTTTAACTTCAGTAGTTGCGAAATCAATAATCTGAAGAATGTCTACATAAGGTGGCTGATAGCTCTCATACAGGTGATCACCAATACTTATGAAACGATCAAAAAGTTTCTGTTCAGATTGATCAAATAGGTTGGCCAACTCTTCTAACTCAAAGCCGGTCAATGATACGAAGTCATTGATGCTCTGAAAATATTGATTGAAAAGAGGATGTGCGGCTAGCTTTCTGGTTAATCTGAAAGAGATACTCTTTATAATGCCAGTTTTCGTTGTCGAAGTTTTCATAGACTTACAGGCATGTACCTTTCCAAAGGAATTAACCATAGTATAACTGTGTTTTATATAATGTTAGTTCGACAAGACGATTTTTTCGATTTGTGATAGTAATTAGAAGACTAAAATGAAATAAATCAAAAATATCATATAGATATCTGCTACGCCGCTAAATTTAATATCAAAAAAATATGTACCAATCTGGTCTACAATCCAATGGAAAAATCATCACGTAGGAAATTTATTTCTGATGATGTATAGGTAATGCTTCAGACTTATTATCTAAGGCGATGGGTAGATGTTTCAAAAGGCCATGATTAGCTTGATCATTATGATACAGGTAACGGAATAGTTGTTAATTATCCTATTCCCATAGTTCAAGAATGGTGGCAATTGCACGTGTGAATTCGCTGAAAGAATGGGGTTTCACGATATAGTCATCAACATCATATTCAAATGCCGCATCCCTATCTTTTGGTTCGTTGGAAGAGGTCAAGACTATAATCCGTTGCTCTGATAAGTCAGGATCTTTTCTGAGCTTATGCAGAAATTCGATACCACTCATTTTTGGTAAGTTCAGGTCGAGTAAGATCAATGCTGGTGTGACCCGTTCTTCTCCTTTCTTTCCACGCAACATGTTAAATGCTTCATGCCCGGTGCGTGCTATAAATAACGGATTCGATATTTTGTTCTTTTTCAAAGCACGTTGGACAGTCATGATATCAACTCTGTCATCTTCAATAAGCAAGATGGATTCAGTTTTGCTTAACATAGGTTGTTCTCTGTCAGGTAATCTTTTGATGCTTTAAGTTCTGCATGGTATCAATGGGAATATAGGGCCAGGTAAAGGTGAAACATGCACCTTTATTCATCGCTGATTTCAATTGAATTGAGCCTCCATGCTCAATCACAATCTTCTTAACCAATGCCAGCCCAATACCTGTATTGTTGTTATAGTCACTCGACTTAAGAGTTTGAAACATCTTAAACACTTTATCGTGATATTCAGCAGCAATACCTTGTCCGTTGTCGCAGACAGTGAATTCAAAATAGTCACCCAGCGGTCTGCTGGAGATTTGGATTTTGCCCTTTTTCCCACCGTGGTGTTTTAGACTGTTTCCAATTAGGTTAGAAAATACCTGACCTAACTGAAGTCGGTCAGCTTGAAGAACTGGCATTTCGCCTTTTATCTTTATTGAAAATCCCTTTTGAGGCGAGAGCGAGTCTGTGATCTCCTGTATCAGTTCACGGGTGTCAACGGCACTCTCAACATCGGATGTTTTTCCTACCCTGGAATATTCGAGCAATCCCTCTATCAGCTCATGCATTCTCCTAACACGATCTCTGAGCAAGGCAAGTTGTTCTCTGGAAGAGCTATCTAATTTGTCTTCCAGGTCCTCTTCGATCCATTCGGCGAGATTGCTGACTGCTCTTAGGGGGGCTTTCAAGTCATGGGAGGTTACATAGGCAAATTGTTCCAGATATTCCGCTCTTCGCTCGGCCTCCGCCGTTCTTGAGGCAATGTGGTGTTCCAGTGTCTCATTGAGCGTCTGTAATTCGGATTCTGCGGCTTTTCGCTCCACAACTTCCTGATTGAGTTCCTCGACTGTCGATCGTAGAAGTGCTGTTCTTTCTGCAACCTGGTGACGGATCTGATTGGTCTGTCCGACCAGGTTGGCGGTATAGATCGTCAGTAATGCAGTGAATGCAATTCCCCCTAAGAGTATGATCCAACTGGAGAGAGTATTTGCTTCAAACTTCTCTGAAGCGGGTGTACAACGAATGCTCCAGCGGTGATTTTTAACCTGTATGGTTTGTGTGTAGTTTATCGCTGTATCGGCATGTTCAAATTCCGCTGGCTGGTAATTTTGTCTGATTCTTGATAGATGCGTGTACAGGCGGTTTTCTTCGACTGTCTGCTTCCCCTGATAGACTCGAATATCAACAGAACCAGGCCTAAGGTTGCTGAGTGCGCGTTCAATGATCTCCCCAAGGTTAAACAGTCCTAGGGCATACCCACGTAGTTTAGTCTGTTGATCTGTTGTTTTCTCTGAATCACTTTCTATCAGGACTGGTACGACAACAGCGATGCCCGCAACTGTTTCATTGGTAGAGTGAATGATTGGCCGATTCGCTATCTGTAGACTTTTGGATAAAAGGCTTTTCTCAAAGAGCGATGATATCTGTTTATCTGTAGCGAGAATCGGATAGTAGAGAGAACGATTCAGATCTCTATTTGTAAGCTGACCTGATGGGGTTAACTCTTTTATGTCAAATGGAGGAAAGCCTCTTTTGGCAAAATGTATAAAATCGTCGTAGTTCTGTGCGTCGATTGCGGGCACCCATGCCAGGGTTTTGATCCCAGCCTGATTCTTCAAAGCAGGGCCAACAAATTTTCTGAACTCGCGTCGACCGACAACTTCTGAGGCCTCAATAAAGCTGGCGATATCCTGAATAATTCCCAAAGAGAATTTGATTTCTCTCTGAATGAGTAATATCCGGTCTTGAGCAGTCTCTTTAAATGCAATCTCTGCCTGCTGCTTTTCCCAGTTCGATGATTGCAAAAAGAGCCCGATTGAGATGATAAAGCCGATCAGGGTAACAAATGATGGGATTGGTGTGGCTACTTCTGTCTAACCCAGCTTGTAAATTGCCTAGAATCTGACCACTGATCCATTCTCGAAGCCGAGATGAAATTCTAAAAACGGCGGCTGCCGTGTTCGCGATCAGACGGTTGTTTGGCATGTTTGGTTACAGTTGGTAAGCCACTGATCTAATCATATCAGGTTAAGAAATGTACGCCTATTCATGGGGATATATGAGAAAAGATCATAGCTATCCTCTCTTAGGAGGGATAAAGGACGTTCGCAATTTTTTTCACATGCCAATAGATCCAGGTATATACAAAAAAGCCCAACGCTTCATGGAGAACGAGCCATAACGAGAAATTAACTGGGAAAGTGGTTAAAATAACTAATAAAAACAGTAGGATAGTATTATTGGTGGTCGAAATTTATCCGGCCAATTCAGATCAAAAATAGAGTCTGATTCTGTCATCAAGTTAATTGATTGCCAAATATCGGAAAACCGTTTTTACAGATTTGATGTTTCATCGACTGATCCAACAGCAATGCGGGGATATCCAGAGTGATCTGTTTGCAATGCCTAGCCATAACTCTGATAGCATCTTGCTGGGAATATCTGGGGCGGGTGGCAAAGTTACCTTGTTTGTCCGATACGGACCATTTATCGGTTTGTCGTTTGATCTGTAGTCTAGGCTCTTTCGTGACAATTTTGCAGCTGGTGATTGTCCCCCCTAAATTTTTGGTCAGACGCGACAGACTGCGCGGGATGGTTTCATCATAGAGACGAGAGATTGGCGACATGCGTTTAGAGTAGTGGTATTCCTGAATATCGCTGGTAGACCAGGCTATACCCTCAAGATCATTCGATGCCACATGCTGCAGTAAGAGTTTAAGAGCGAGCGTCACCCACTCTTTTCTGAATGGGGCGGGGGGGATTGTCCCTGGCCAGCGATTTAAGTATCCATGCATTGCCCCGGACTGATGCCAGTCGCTTTGAATCTCTTCGATAAAGAGGAGTTTTCTGCCAAGCGTGTCATACCGTTCCTTGGTGCGAAAGTGCACCAATAGATTGCGTGTGTGGTAATGACTGGTGAAATGTGAAATCGGGTAGTCCGGTAGGCTAACCAACCACTCAAGGTAGTTTTCTCCACCACATAATGTTTTATACTCATAACGTCGACATGGGGTATATTCTACCGGTACACCGACATGTCTTAGGGCGTGTTCACTGGCCGCATCAAAGGCCTCTGCTTTGCTGAGAAATCTGTGGTTATTCGCTCTGCTGTTGGGGATAGGGCTGCCGGTCGTGTCGAGCGCAAACCAGCTTCCCTGTTGATTGCACGGATCTGCAAACGTGTTGAGTGGTTTGACGAATCCAACCTTGTAGTAGTGGAGTAGCTCTACATAGCGCAGTGCGCAGACCTCACCAGGATTGGCAATATTCAACTTGTTGTGGGTAGTGTCTCTCAGGCGAAATTGTGGAACTTCGATAAAATCGAGTTCACACTGGTTGTTAAAGGCAAGTTCGTTGGTCAAAGAGAGGCGAATGGCGGAAAAATCGATTGCCTCCAAGATCTCCTGTTTAGTGACGAAGGGTTGTGATTGAGTTTTACAACATTGCAGAAAAGGGAGTATTCCTGACCAGCTTATCTCCTCTTCACGGATACCTTGCTGCTTCATATTCAGCAATGTGTTGCGCCACTGTTTTACTGTTGCGCGCCCCATGCGCAGTTGAGCAATGCGTCTTGTTAGCAGGCTATAGAGTTTCTCAGGGTATTTGTAATGCTGTTCAGTTAATGGCAGTTCTTCACTGAACAGACGTGCTCTAGTCTGTTCGATGACTCTCACTTGACTCTCTTGGGAAAGCCATTCTGAAAATACCTTTCGATCCTCCGCAGTCCAGGAGTCAATACTGGCCAGATTTGACAGGGTATGGCCGGTAAATTGAAATCTTGGGTGGTAGTGGTAGGGTAATTGCTTAGACTCGTCAGGATTTGTCACAATATCAATCAGCGCTAAAAGCTCTGACCTTGGTGTACGGCTATCTACCTTACGATTCAGGCGTAGGGCGTGATAGCGTGCCCTAATATTTGATATACCAACAGTTTTTCCACTCGGTAAGGGAATCATTAGATCTACTCTGCAAGCTGTTAACCTTTCGCTAAGGTTATAGCAGGAGAAGCGAAACTCTTTAACCGAAGGGATGTAGGGAAATCACCAGTCAGATGAAATTGGATAGTGATACAAAATTGCTGGATAGGTTGGCCTTGGGGTTTTTCAATGCCATAGTCGGTTTTTTAACAGGATTGGTGGTTTGGTTGGCCATCAATGGTATTATCTTGTCCCAATCAGTGGTATTTCCCTTTAAAGCTGTGCTCTGGTTTAGCTTGCTGATGGCTCTATTGGGCATGTTTGTACATGATGCGCTATTAACCACACTCTATGCACGTATATGGCGTCTGCTTGTGGCATGGTTTCGCCATTATTAGTCATGAAGGTGGACAGGGTGTGATGCCCTTATCAACGAAATGGTTCGATGCAGG
>JARRQD010000149.1:0-12198 GCA_037382205.1 Candidatus Thiodiazotropha sp. | reverse complement strand
CCTCGGATTTCCAGGAGAAGGACATCGTTTTCGGTGGTGATAAAAAACTCTCCAAGATCATGACCGAGATTGAAGAGCTGTTCCCTCTGAATAAAGGTATTACTGTACAGTCAGAGTGTCCGATCGGTTTGATCGGTGACGATATCGAAGCGGTTTCAAAGAAAACTTCCGCTGAAATTGAAAAGCCAGTTGTGCCCGTTCGCTGTGAAGGTTTCCGTGGTGTTTCCCAGTCTCTGGGTCATCATATTGCCAATGATGCTGTACGCGATTGGGTACTGCACAACCGTGATAACGACAACAGTTTTGAGAGCACTGATTACGATGTCACCATCATCGGTGACTACAACATCGGTGGTGATGCTTGGTCTTCCCGTACCTTATTGGAAGAGATGGGTCTGCGTGTTATAGCCCAGTGGTCTGGTGACGGTACTCTGGCTGAAATGGAAAACACGCCAAAAGCTAAGTTGAACCTGCTTCACTGCTACCGTTCAATGAACTATATCTCTCGTCACATGGAAGAGAAGTATGGTATTCCTTGGATGGAGTATAACTTCTTTGGTCCTACCAAAATTGAAGAATCCCTGCGCAAAATTGCTGGCTTCTTCGATGAGACCATTCAGGCCAATGCTGAGAAGGTCATCGAAAAGTATAAGGCTGAGTATGAGGCTGTTATCGCCAAGTACCGTCCACGTCTCGAAGGCAAGCGTGTAATGCTCTACGTTGGCGGTCTGCGCCCACGTCACATCATTGGTGCTTATGAAGATCTGGGCATGGAAGTGGTTGGTACTGGTTATGAGTTTGCTCATAACGATGACTACGACCGTACCATCAAGGAGATGGGCAACGCCACACTGATCTCTGATGACGTTACCGGTTACGAGTTTGAAGAGTTCGTGAAAAAGGTCAAGCCTGATCTGATCGGTTCTGGTATCAAAGAGAAGTACATCTTCCAGAAGATGGGTATTCCATTCCGTCAGATGCACTCCTGGGATTATTCTGGTCCTTATCATGGTTATGACGGCTTTGCCATCTTTGCCCGTGACATGGATATGACTCTGAACAATCCTTGCTGGAACAAAATCCAGGCACCCTGGTTGAAGGGTGAGGATGAGGCCGAGGCCGCTGCGGCTGGTGCTTAAAGGAAGCCACCCAGTGGTTGGTTGAACAGATCAGCTGCTGGGTGCAAACGACCAGATTCAAACTTAACCAACCGTTTGTCCACAGATTAGTGGCGCGGTAGGAGAACTATCATGAGCCAAGAAGTCGATAACATTAAACCCAGTTATCCGTTGTTTCGTACCGACGAATACATCGAGACGTTGAAAAACAAGCAGGAGTCCTTCGAAGAGAAGCACCCTACTGACAAAATTCAGCAAGTATTCCAGTGGACCACCACAGAAGAGTACAAAGAGCTGAACTTTAACCGCGAAGCCCTGACTGTTAACCCGGCAAAGGCCTGTCAGCCTTTAGGTGCTGTACTCTGTGCCCTGGGTTTTGAAAAGACCCTGCCTTATGTGCACGGTTCTCAGGGTTGTGTCGCATACTTCCGAACCTACTTCAATCGTCATTTCAAAGAGCCAGTGGCCTGTGTCTCTGACTCAATGACTGAAGATGCGGCGGTATTCGGCGGACAGAAGAACATGTTCGCTGGCCTGGAAAACGCCAAAGCCCTCTACAAACCAGAGATGATCGCTGTCTCCACAACCTGTATGGCCGAGGTTATCGGTGACGACCTGAACGCCTTCATCGGCAATGCCAAGAAGGAAGGTCATATCGAACAGGATTTCCCCACACCATTTGCTCATACCCCGAGTTTTGTCGGTTCCCACACCACCGGTTGGGATAACATGTTCGAGGGTATTCAGCGTTACTTCACCCTCAACTACATGGAAGATAAAGAGGTAGGTAGCAACGGCAAGATCAACATCGTTCCAGGTTTTGAGACCTATCTCGGTAACTACCGTGTTATGAAACGGATGATGGAAGAGATGGATGTAGATTACAGCTTGCTGTGTGATCCTACTGATGTCCTGGATACACCTGCAGACGGTGAGTATCGGATGTATGATGGTGGTACTTCAATTGCTGAGGTCAAGGATGCACCTAACGCAATCGATACACTCTATCTGCAGCCATGGCAGTCCGTTAAGAGCCGTAAATTCACCAAAAACACTTGGAAGCAGCCTGCCAGTGACATCGCCATACCTATGGGTCTGGAAGCTACGGATGCTTTCCTGATGAAGGTCTCCGAGCTGACCGGTAAGCCAATCTCTGAGTCCCTGACTCGTGAGCGCGGTGTTCTGGTCGACATGATGACCGATAGCCACGCCTGGTTGCACGGTAAGAAGTTCGGTCTGTATGGTGATGCTGACTTTGTAATGGGTATGACCAAGTTCCTTCTGGAACTGGGCGCTGAGCCGATACATGTATTGTGTAACCACGCTAATAAGCGTTGGAGAAAGGCGATGGTGAAGATGCTTGAAGAATCTCCATATGGTCAGAACAGTGAAGTTCACATTGGTAAAGATCTGTGGCACTTCCGTTCACTGATGTTCACCAACAAGCCTGACTTCATGATCGGTAACTCATACGGTAAGTTCATTCAACGCGATACCTTGCACAAAGGTAAAGAGCATGAAGTACCGCTGATCCGTATCGGCTTCCCGATCTTTGATCGCCACCACATGCATCGTGACACCACTCTGGGTTATGAGGGCGCCATGTACATGTTGAAGACTCTGGTTAACGCCGTACTTGAGCGTCTTGATGAAGAGACTCGCGGTATGGGTACTACCGACTTTAACTACGACCTGGTGCGTTAATACCCCATGGCAGCACGAGATTTGAGTGTTACCTTCTGAGCCAGTCAACGGCGGGGTATAACCCGCCGCCAGGCTCTGAACTGATATTCAAATACTCAGCAAAATGAATGAAGTGAGGTAACCATCGTGCCAAATGTAATGATACGTGTGAAAGACAATGGCGCTCTTCTGTTCTACATAGCGAAAAAGGATCAGGAAGATGAGATCGCTAAGGTAGAGAAGGACAGTGAAACCGAGTGGGGTGGAGAGGTTGAATTGACTGACGGATCTAAGTACTACATTGATCCAATCAGTCCTCCTCCAACATTTCCAACAACCCTTCGATTTAAGCGCGCCGAATAGTTGTAATCTGGAGAAATATCATGGCTTTTCAAATTGTTAGAGATATCTGTACCGCCTGTGGTGATTGTGAGCCGGTCTGCCCGACCCAATCGATCGTACCATTCAAAGGTGTCTATAAGATAGAAGCAGAGACCTGTACTGAGTGCGATGGGGATCATGATGTTCCTCAGTGCCTTGATGTCTGTATGGAAGATGATTGCATCATTCCAGTGTAATTAGCCTGTAACAGGTGAAGTTACATCGCCGCTAATGGGCGTCAATCTTGCGGTCCATGAGTGAATATTTTTCACAGCTTAGTGAGTTCGTCTATTAGCGGCAAACATTTAGGTCTACAACGAATCATCGGATTTTTATCATCTACGAGATATTTAGGAGTGAACTATGAGCGCTTCCCCGATTTCTGAGGAAATTGCACTACGTATCGGTTTGGCCGCCAGAGCGCTGCCGGATACCGAACCCGCCCGTCTACTCCGCGTTCTCGACGATGCCATCGGACTCCCACCAACCAGCAAAAAGCTCGCCTCTCTGAAAGTAAAGGATTTGAAATCCGCCGCTGATGGGGAGTATTCCGATTGTGATACGGAAGTCATCAAAGAAGCGCTCTCCTATTTGAAGGGTGAACACGATTTGGCAAGTGAGCCGTTGCCCGAAGTCGAAGCTTATAAGGAAGGGGAGATGCCCAACAGCATCCGAGTTGCTTTTGCTTCGAATAAAGGCGAGATGCTGGATGGACATTTCGGATCCTGCAAACGCTTTCTGATCTATCAGATTTCATCGGAAACCAGTAGGTTGGTTGACATCAGAACTGTTGAAAACAGACCGGATATGGACGATAAAAATGCCTACCGGGTCAGTTTGATCGATGATTGCCAATTATTGTTCGTTGGTTCGATTGGTGGCCCTGCCGCAGCAAAGGTGGTAAGAGCCAGCATTCATCCGATCAAGAAACCTCAAGCTGGCACCATCAGTGAGGAGATCGCATCCCTGCAATCTGTAATTGGTGACGACGCCTCTCCCTGGTTAGCCAAAGTGATGGGACAGGATGCAGAACAGCGTATACGATTTGAGCAGGAGGCCGAGGCATGATCACTCAAGCTCAGATTAATAACATCGGTGGATTACTAAAGGCGCAAGCGATCGATGAGTCGTCAGTCAATGAGCTTAGGAAACAGTTTCCTGACATTCATTTTACCTATTGCATGGATGACGATGTAATAGCTGCTTCACCACTCCATGAGTCTGAAAATTTCAATCTCTATTTGATTGACAGCAGAAACCATTGTCTCTGTTTTACTCAGGACATGAATGTTGCAACAGGTGTTGTGGTTGCTGAGATAGAAGCCGCGTGACAATCGAATTAATGACACAGAACAAGGTAGATGTTCCTACAGCGGATTGTAGTACCTGTCCACACAAAGAAGACAGGTTGAAAAGTGGGCGTTGTAATCCAGGCGATATCTGTGTACGTGCGATGAGTGGCAGACAGATTGCCCGTTTCTTCAAGTATAATCCGGATCTGGCTGAAGTTTATGCCGGTGATGAGTTTTGGGAACGTCGAGCAATAGTCGCTCGATATCTATCTCAACAGCGCCTGCTACAGATGCTTGATGACCCGGATGAAGTCGTGCGCCGGGTTCTCGCTTATAGAATTCCCATTGATCGTTTGGAACCCCTGATCCATGATCCGGATCGCGAGGTTAGAATAACTGTCGCTGACCGGTTGCCGCTTGAGCTGTTGGAAAAGATGGTCAAAGATGAGGACTACATGGTGCGACACACTGTCGCTAAACGGTTAATTCCAGGCAGACTGTTTCGAATGATTCTTGATGTTGACCGTGAAGTACGTAAAACAGTTGCTCTTCGTCTACCGCTGGAGAGTATCGGCTTAATGATCAACGATACGGCACCAGAAGTGCGTTTGGTTGTTGCCGAACGTATTGAACCTGCTGGCCTGTCACCGCTTCTAGCAGATGCTGATTGGCGGGTGCGTCTGATGGCCTGCCAAAGGGCACCACTCGAACTGTTGTCTCCGATGCTTAATGATGAAGACGAAGATGTGAGGCTGGTCGCCAAAAAGCGAATTTCAGATCAACAGGATTAAATAATGCATCCATTTGCAAAATATATTCAGATACTGGGGAAGGGCAAGAATGGCATGCGTCCTCTCTCTCGGTCAGAGGCCTATGAGGCCATGAATATGATCGCCTGTTATGACGTTGAGCCTGAGCAGATCGGTGCATTTATGATGCTGATGCGCATCAAAGAGGAGACCGCTGAAGAGGTGGCTGGCTTTGTTCAGGCATTCAAAGAGAGCTTGCCAATCAATCAGAAGGCTCAGCCACCGGCTATTGATTGGGCTGCCTATGCTGGCAAGAAACGACAATTGCCCTGGTTTTTACTCGCTGCTTTGGTTTTGTCACGTCGCGGCTACCCAGTGCTGATGCATGGCATGAGCCGCAGTGATGATCGGGTATATGTACCAGAAGCTTTAGATGCGCTGGATATGATTCCTGCAAACTCCATACGGGAAGCAGAAAAACAGTTATCTGAAACTGGTTTCTCCTATATCCCTATCAGCAAATTATCCCCGCTTGCCTCACAGTTGATCGCCACACGTGATCTCTTTGGGCTGCGACCACCCCTACATACTGTAGTGAGAATGTTAAATCCACTCTCTGCTCCACTCAGTTTGATGGGAGTTTTCCATCCTAATTTTGCAACCATACATCAGCAGGCCGCCCAATTGCTCGGTCTGCACAGTGCCCTGATCTGCAAAGGGGAGGGTGGAGAGTTTGAACGAATACCTGATCGTGCGGTCGAGCTGAATGGGGTGTCGAGTGGGAAAGCCTGGCAGGAAAGCTGGCCAATGATAAGTAAGCCAGGTTTACAGGCAAAACAGCAGCGCCTTAACCTAAACCACTACAGATCAGTCTGGGATGGCGAGACGGAAGATCGATACGGCGAACTGGCCGTCATCGGTACCTTAGCATTGATAATACGTGCTCTGGGGATTGCTTCAGGACCAAATGAGGCCCACGAAATGGCTGAGACCTGGTGGAAAACAAGGCATCAAAACGCGTCTACTTTGGAGGCTGCCTCATGAATGCCCCGATTTCAAATCCTGAGATCATCGCATCCCTTTGCCGCTCCTTCGAGTTCAGTGAAGGGTTGCAGTGTTTGACCGAAGAGATCAATCGTTTGATGCCAGAGCTTGTGTTTCGACATGTCGTTACCAGAGGGCATTGGTACCGTCTTGGTGGAGTCGTAGATGCCGACTATAAACCGATCAGCCAGAATATCGCCCAATGGGCAGAGGAGAGATCGGCTGGAGATGTCGACAAGTTGGTTAACGAATATATCGATTCCGGCTATTTTGCCACCCGTCTGGCGGGTAAGACCCACTATTTTACTGCCGCCTGTGGCGATGGGCCTGAACAATTCATCCAGCTTGAAATCGAAGAGCTTCAGGAAGTACTCGACAGACCTTTGTTTGCGAGAGATTGGTTCCCAGAAAATCTGGAAGAGTTTCTCGATCCTCTGGACTATCACCGACTGGAAGCAGAACCAATTAGTACAGCTTACTTTCAATTTCGACGGATCATACCAATCGAAAAACTGTTAAAAGAATCTTCTGGAAAAAATAGAAGTATTCAGTATCTCATTCGGTTTTTTAATGATTGGCGCACAAGTAGTGCAGGTCTGAACAGCCAGTTTTGTAACCACTGGATCTTAGCGCTTCGAGAGTATCAAGATAGTGATGGTGAGTACCAATTGAGTGCAAAACCCTACAGCACTTTTACAGGTGAGATCAAGGTCACTAGCTTGAGCAGAAGATCCCACGGCTCAGAACTGGCCAATGCCATTCACGGATATGACCGACAAGTCGGTTATCCATTTGCCTGGTTTTTTAATTTACTCAGCAGCAAGTCTGACAACTACAAGCTGGCTGAAGCAGTTTTGAAAGATCAGATGGGTGCATTCGATTACCTGCCGCCTAAGGACTTAAAGGTATTGCGCGCCTGGGAAGCCAACCCCTATGCTGTCTAGACAGGTTTACAATATCTGTAAGCTACAGTAAGGGTCGGGGAAATAAATAATTATCCAAAGATTGCGCCCGAAGGGGAGCATAGCCGCTCTACGTGACCATTTGTGCAACAACGAAGCCGGGGCAAAAGACAAGCAAGATTGGATGATTATTTGTTTCCCCGGCCCTAAGCTTTTTGATCAATTAACTACTCTTCAGTCGGGCTGAGCGTTCTCTTGATTTTCATATTCAAATACAACTGCTGACAACGGAGGGAGTGTCAGGCTCATGGAGTAGGGTTTGTCCATCCATGTTAGGGGCTCACTCATGATTGGATCTACGCCATTACCCAGATTACTGCCTCCGTAGTAGACAGAGTCAGAATTCATAATCTCTCTATAGCTTCCCGCAAACGGTAGCCCGATTCTATACCCTTCACGTGGCACAGGAGTCAGGTTGAGTAACACGATAATCAACTCTCCATCATCCCCTTTACGCAAAAAACTGAGCACTGACTGTTCAGAGTCATTACAATCTATCCACTCAAATCCTCGCCAATCGAAATCATAGCGATAGAGGGCAGGGGTTGTGCGGTAGAGATGACACAAGTCTTGTATAAGCTTCTGCATACCACGATGCAAAGGGTAATCCAGTACATACCAATCCAATAGACCGGCACTGTTCCACTCAGTGCCTTGGCCAAACTCCGTTCCCATAAACATCAACTTCTTGCCAGGATGGGTGAACTGATAAGTATAGAGGGCTCTGAGATTGGCATGTTGTTGCCACTCATCTCCGGGCATTTTATTGAGCATAGATTGCTTGCCATGAACAACCTCATCATGAGAAAAGGGCAATAGAAAATTCTCAGAAAAAGCATACAGCATACTGAAAGTTAGCATGTCATGGTGATATTTTCGATGGACTGGATTATGCTCAAAATAACTTAAAGTATCGTTCATCCAACCCATATTCCATTTTAGATCGAATCCAAGACCACCAAGATAGGTGGGCCGACTCACTTGTGGCCAGGATGTAGATTCTTCTGCAATCATAAGAATTCCAGGACACTCTTCATGCACAGCAATATTCAGATCACGCAGAAAATCGATTGCTTCAAGATTTTCACGCCCACCAAATCGATTAGGAATCCACTCATGCTCTTCCCGGGAATAATCCAAATAGAGCATCGATGCAACGGCATCCACTCGTAATCCATCAATGTGCATCTCATGCAACCAAAAAACTGCACTTGAGATCAGAAATGATTTAACTTCATTCCTACCAAAGTTGTAGATCAATGTTGACCAGTCAAGATGCTCACATAGTCTCGGATCCTCATGCTCATCCAGTGGTGTTCCGTCAAATCTAGCGAGTCCATGAGCATCTTTGGGCCTTGTTGATGACAGTAATCAACGAAGTACTTGAAATCCTTAGGTTTGCCGAATCTACTGGTTGGTGCAAAATAACCAGTTGCCTGATAGCCCCAGGAAAGATCGAAGGGGTGTTCCGTTACCGGCAACAGTTCAATATGGGTGAAGCCTATTCCGCGCACATAGTCGACCAACTTTTGAGCCAGCTCTCGATAGCTGAGAAACTCTCCTTCAGAGTCTCGTTGCCAGGAGTTTAGGTGAACCTCATAGATCGACATCGGTGAATGCTGCCAATCTATTTCAGCACGTTGTTGCATCCACGCTCTGTCTTGCCACTGAAAATCATTGAAGTTAGGGATAACTGATGCGGTTTTGGGGCGCAGCTCATATTGTAGGCCATAGGGATCGGCCTTCAGCAGTATTTCACCACTATTATGATTACGTATTTCAAATTTGTAGAGATGTCCTGGAGATAGATCTGGGATGAATAATTCCCAGACACCACCGTTATGGACTCGCATTGGGTGTCTACGGCCGTCCCAGGCATTGAAGTCACCAACAATACTGACCCGTTCCGCATTTGGTGCCCAAGTAGCGAATAGAACGCCTGAGACGCCATCAACCTGGTGGTCATGGGCGCCAAGAAAACGGTAGGCATACCGATGTTTACCCTCGTTAAATAGATGCAGATCAAAATCCGACAGCTGCATATCATAACTATACGGGTCGTGTGTTATGTGCTCTCTATGAGTGCGATCGCGCCAGATCAATCGGTAGTGCTGTGGAAGATCATCGCTGTTGCCTCGCCACTCAAAAAAGTCGCTACCAGGTAATCGATGGAGTTCAGATCCATTCTCCGCGAGAGAGACCGACTGGGCCTGTGGGTTAAACACACGTATGATCATTTCCTGATCAATTCTCTGGGGTCCAAGTACACTGAAAGGATCATGATGTTTTGCATCACTGATGCGAAGCATGTCGAGTTCTAACGGTGATTTTGTCATAAGGTATACCCGAGTCTGTTACAATCAGAAGTCGTAATTTAAGATCTCATCAAGCCGACGGCAGATCTCTTTGCCATAATCAGTCCATATACCTTCACCCCAATAGCGGTAGCAGCTGGTTTGAGAGGAGAGTAGGTGAAAGAGTGCATTACGATAGCGACTCTCATTACTTGGTAAATTCGCAGCTATGACTTTTTCGTAAAAATGGGCACTAGCTTCCTCCATCGGTTTAAGAACCTCTTCATAGCCTTTTACCCATGAGAGATTGTTCGTCCAGCTGCCGCCATCCATGTGAAAATCATGATCATTCTGACTAAGCTGATCAATCACTTGTGCGAGTTTTTCAGGGCCATCACCAGCTTGCATCTGATCCCAGATGCGCTTTTGAAAGATCGGTTGAATCATCGGAAAGTCCTGATTTGAGATTCCCAGAGCACTCAGATGCTCCAGATATTCTGTTACATTGAGTGCTGGTGTCTCAGACCAGGAGCTCTCTGCAGTGACATCTTGATATTTTGGCGGAAATTCATTCATCATCACCCCGCCATTTTCCCCATCAGCAATTTGAGTTACCAGCGGTGGAACCTCACGTCCGGCAAGATTTTGCCGGCTCAGACTGCGGGCTTCGTAGGCCGGTTGCATCTGCGCAACCAATTTCGTATCAGAGCCTTGTGTTTTGATGATGGCTACAATGGAAGCTGTTTCACCTGAAGAATTTGTGCAAACCAGACGGTGGGGAAGATGGGGCTGGCGTGGATTACAGCCATCCTCTGGGTGCTCGACAGTGTGCTCTTGCACCAGCACCCACTGGTAACCACAATCTGTCAGTGTTTTAACAAATTCATAAGCAATATCCGGATGATTTGGTAGGGCCATTTCTGAAGGGGAAAATCCGCGTACTCTGGATAGGGCTTGTAAGCCGAATATGGATGCAAAATGGTGTTGCCAGGCGCGAACATGCAATCGATAATCCTGTATTGGCGTGGAAGGTGCTACCGGGTGTCCCCAGGGGGCACCTAACCATTCAACGCAGTGCGAATAGTGATCATTGCAAGTGATGGTTTTTAACTTATCAATGACATCATCCAAGCCCATCTTTCTCAGACCATGTAACAAAGTACCAGAATACTCCAGCATTACCCTTGGGTTATGGCCGGCATCGACCAACTGAGGAATGATCTCGCCCATTCTCCCATAACACCAGCGAAAAACAGATGCATTGTGATTGTCACCGATGTCCGGGTGTTCCATCATATATTGCAGGTTGCTGATCAGTGCTGCTGTTTTCAGATCATTGCCACCGGCAGGTATCAAAGGCTGGTGCATATGCAGCGCGATAGAGAAGGCGCTTCGGATGTTGGCGAAATCAACTTTGCCACTAGCTCGGAAAATAGACTGACTTTTGCTCTGTTGCAAAACCCTTTTCAGCTCCTCCTCATTACCGGATATGTTTGGTACATTATCAATGTATTCTGGCATCGAGGGCATTGCTATCTCCCGGCTAGTTTTTAGCCTATGTGTGTCGGATATAGTTGTAAATATTGATATAATTCTGACCAGGAATATTCCATGAATAGTCGAAATTCATGCCATTTAGGATGAGCTGCCTGAATTTATCCGGATAGTCATACCAGAGACCTATGGCGCGTTGCATGGCGGATTCAATGGCGGGAGAGTCACTCTGATAAAAAACGTAGCCATTGCGGTCCTGCTCTGTACGATCCGCATAATCAATATCATATACAGTATCAGCCAGACCGCCCACCGACCTGACGATTGGCACAGTTCCGTATCTGAGTCCGATCATTTGGGTCAAGCCACAGGGTTCGAACAAGCTGGGCACAATCAACATGTCTGCACCTGCATAGATCATATGGGCAAGCTCTTCATTGTATCCAATTTCAAGATGACAATCGGGACATTGATCTAATTCATGCTTGATCTGCCAAAACTCGGCATTGGTTCCCAATTCCGGACTTGAACCTAATAGTACAAACTGTGCAGCATGGGAAAGGGCATAATAGAGAGCATGCTTTATAAGTGGTACACCTTTTTGGCTGTCAAGTCTACCAACATAAGCGATCAGAGGTTTGTAATCTTGAGAAAGCCAAAGACGATCGCGTAAAGCACGTTTATTTTCATATTTGTTATCAAGATCATCGGCTGAATAGGATTGATCGATATATGGGTCAGTTTGCGGGTTCCACATATCATAGTCTAAACCGTTTAAAATACCGCAAAACTTATTTTGTTGGGCATGTAGCGCATGACCGAGACCATAGCCCCAATCTGTATGTCTCACCTCCCATGCGTGGTTTGGAGAGACTGTCGTAGTGAAGTTGGCATAAAGCAGAGCACCTTTGGTAAAGTTGATTGCGCTTGGATTGAAATCATCGCCCAAGCGATCTTGGTGATAGTAGTGATCAGGTCGACCCAAGCCAGAGAACCAAAGAACATTTTCGCCAGCAATACCCTGGTGCTTAAAGTTATGTATGGTATGACAGGCGCGACAATTCTCCATGCCGATATACTTATAGGTTTCATACAAGATTACCGGAACCAGTGCGGTCTGCCAATCATGGGTATGGATGATATCCGGTCGTTTTCCTGAATAGAGCATGAACTCCAGAGAG
>JARRQD010000148.1:0-15681 GCA_037382205.1 Candidatus Thiodiazotropha sp. | reverse complement strand
CATCATCATGCCCTCCTTTCACTTTATCTCGATCTGTCGTGGCTTGGCAGACTCACGACGTTGCACAGAGATACGCAAAACACCATCGACATAACTGGCGTCGACTTTGTCCGGATCCACATCCTCCGGCAGATTGATGACCCGGTGAAAGGCGCCGCTAAAGAGCTCTTTCCTGTAGTATCCTTGATTCGGCTCATTGGCTTTAACAGTGCGTTCACCATCAATCACCAAGAGATTTCGCTGGATCGATATATCTAGATTTTTGGGGTCCATACCTGCGGCAAACAGATAGACATCCACCTGATCTGCCGTGCTGCCGATATTGATGGGAGGGAAGGTTCCCTGTGCGACAGAGCGGATACCACTGGACATCGGTGCGGAGCCAAATGCCCTATCCATTTGTTGTTGAATACGCCTGTATTCGTTGAACAGGCTGCCATCGAAACTGCTCAGATTACCGAACATACTCAGACCTCCTACAAGTGAGTTGACGAAACCTCACACTGGTTTCGAAAAGCTATATAGGGATCGTCATTTTGAAATTCAAGTGCCCAATAAGAAATCTTTGGCACCAAGGTTATATATCTGTTTTTATTAACTATTTTACTGCTATCCTTTTTATTTTGCTCGGTATGCCCCGTTGTTCATGAATTGCAGGGCTTTTTGTATTGACCAGTATCCATGGACATGAGAATCGAGAAACAGGGGTTCCTTATCCCACAGGAGGATGTTGTAAAAGGTCTTTTTACACAGTTTTCGTCATCCCCGTTCTCGCACGATTCTCTGGAATAGTCAGGCACTTTGAGCCCCCTCTCCCTCAGGGAGAGGGTACTCAATTGGACAGCAGTGAAACTATTTGAAAATTGCCTAACGACAAGACGACTTCATCAACTGGAATTACCAGACTTGGAAGAATGCCATTCTTGATTCTGGTCAGCACCAAATGAACGGCCCGAACAATCACCCAAACTCGACAACTTTCACCCCCTCAAAATAAGGAGTCAGTCACCAATCCAATCGCGCTTTGAGCCCACTCAAGGCCATCTCACAGCCATGCAGTGTAAGGGCCGGGGTTTGATTATCCAAGCAACACGGCGACCACAATTCCAAGAATTAAAATTCCAATGGCCCCCTGTATTGCATGTTCGCTACCTAACATTGTCTTTCTCCTTTAATCTTAGTGATGGTCAGAAACGATCCTGGCCAGTCTTAAGGGTTATGCAACGCGTTCGTTGCCAGACAATCCGCAGACTGATTTTGTCGGCGGGTTTAATTTAGTATATGAAGTCAGTAAGTAATTTTTCAAGAGTTCAGGGCAGATAAATAAACCTTACAATAGATGCTGTTTACGCTACTCAGCATTAGTAATAATTATCGACACAGCAACAGTCATAAAGGAAACAGGATAGTATTGTTAACTCAAGTTTCGGAGTTCATATTAGAGAAAAACTGCAAACGCCATCATTCATCTACCTCCGTCATTCCGGCGTAGGCTGGAATCCAGATACCACCCAAGCTGTCCTCATGGAATTTGCTCCCGTTAATGCCTCTGAGGTACTGAAATCATGACCGTAGAGCTAGTTGAGGGCAGCTGCCACATTCCCCTGGATTCCGGCATCCGCTGGAATGACGAACTTCTAATTTTATTGACGGGCTTTAGTTTTGATGAGGCCTGCCCATCCTGTTTACAGGCTATGGATGAACTTTGAACACTGAAACTTGAGTTATCATCCCTTGCACAGGGTTAAGTATACGTTTGTGGCGGTGCAGGGCCAGCCTCGAAGCAACAGTGGCTTAGCAGAATCCATATAGGAGTTTGCTTCATGGCAACTCTCATGAAAATTGCTATTTCATGTTTACCCTAGCGTCGCATAAATTCGGCAATAATCACTCCCCACTCCTGAAAACCCTAAGGTAACACTGGCGAGACTCAACAACATCAGGTGGCCACAATAGGATATTTAGGTAACTCGAGTGAAAGTCACTATCTTCTGCATAAAGCAGAACTGGTGCAATGGATCGCATATCAATGGCTCAGCCAAATCGTCCCACCCACCTGGGCGAGATATAACTCACCATTCACCCCATGGTTCCTATCCAGGATTGAAATACTCATACCTGTAAGCCCAAATACCAGCCAAGAGTAATACAAGTACTGCTTTACTCAAGACTTAGTTAAACGTTTTGATTACACCTGAGGTTCAGCTATTGAGTTTCTGGTTATCAGACACTCAACCAGATGTAAGAGCAGGATATACCGAGGTTAACAATCCTTCGCAAAATCGGGAAACGAGATAACTCAAGCTTGCTGAGGTTTTGAGTTAATCAAGTAAAGGTTTGAGAGGCTTTGTCATATGCTGATGAACGCCCTATCAGCATGTGTCTAATTGAAGCAGAGCGATTTCAATTAACTCCTACGATTCATTCACACACGATCCAAGTTATTAATCGCATTTCCTACTGAAACAATGAACTCCATATCATTGATGACAATTCTCAAACTAACAAAGCAACTACATAATGCGCGCATTTACAGTCTATACATGCATGGAGAGACCCCCTAGAAATATTAAGATTTAAAATACGAATGGCGAAAATTTCATATGGCGTATCAGGTAAAAGTTCGGCTCACTCATCAAAACCGAAGCCCGTTATTTGAATATGGAGTTTGTCATTCCGGCGTCTGCAGGAATCCATGGAAATAGAATTTATGCCATAAACAAGCTCTACGGTCATGGTTTCAGTACCTAAGAGACATTAACGATACCAAATTCAATGATGACAGCTTGGGTGGTATCTAGATTCCTGCATACACGAGAATAACGGAGGTAGATGAATGATCGCGTTAGATATGCGAGATCCTGGCATTCCCTTGCAGGACGATCGCTACTTTACCTCAAGAGAATTAAACACCTCTCTTTCCCGCTCTCTCGATAACTCTATGAATATCAAAAGTATCTGACAACCATTATATTCATACACAAGCTGCGACTGATCGAGACAGGAATCATTTTCCTGAACTCTGGCATCTTCTCGCAATAATCAGATAAAGAAATCTCTGTTTCAGCCGATACCCTTTATAAGGCGAATTGCATTCCGGTCGAAACCTTAATCGCACCACACTCTATATTATGCAGCGCGATCTATTTCGTAGATCACCACCAATCTCCAGTTCAACCTTCACACCATTTATCAGCAACAGCTAAGCCTACTGACCACTCATAAAAAATAAACTGCACCATCGCATCAAGCCCTATATACCCGTAGGAAATAACCACCACTCAAAGCACATTAAGTCCGCCTCTTAACCTTTATCGCAGAGCTGTAAATAGTGTGAATTCCGTCTACCAAAACTGTGATCTTGTTTATCATAAAAGCCCCCCATCGACCGCCAACCTAAGTAACAACATTTTGGGACCACTCAACATCGAGGTTACAAGGTCATGAACACAGCACGCAAACTTCTTCCGCTAATTCTTTTCCCCGCACTGTTTTCTGCAAATATCAATTTAGCTCAAGCAGCCGATCTCTCCATCTACAAAGCAGTCTGGAGAAATGCCAAGGATAAATTGGTTATCAAAGGACAGGGTCAGCCAGGCGCACAGGTCAATGCCTACGTTGCAAATTCAATCCTGCCAGTCGGAACAGCCACAGTGGATAAAAGAGGTATCTGGCTGATCAGAGAAATCTCACCGGCATTCGTACCTTGTGCAGTTGACGCGGTATCTGGTGGTCAAACAGTAAATTCAGTCATCGCTCGCGCACCAAGCGATTGCCTCTCGGCTGATCAAGAGCCAACTCCTGAAAACACACCTCCAGTGATTAGTGGCTCGCCTAACACTCAAGTAGCAGAAGGACAGGCTTACTCCTTCCGCCCTAGCGCCAGCGATGCTGATGATGACTCTCTAAGCTTCTCCATCGCCAATCGCCCCGCATGGGCCAGCTTCAACAGTACCACCGGTCAGCTCAGCGGCACCCCTGACATGAACGATGCTGGCACCACCAGCAATATCCAGATCAGTGTGTCTGACGGTACTGACACCGCTTCACTGAGTCCATTCAGCATTACAGTGACCAACACCAACCAGGCTCCAACCATCAGCGGCTCCCCGAACACTTCCGTTGCTGAAGGCGGTAGCTACAGATTTGCACCCTCTGCAAGCGATGCGGATGGCGACAGCCTCAGTTTCTCCATCGCCAACCGTCCTAGCTGGGCCAGCTTTAACACCGCCACTGGTGTACTGAGCGGCACCCCCGATATGGATGACGCCGGCACCACCAGCAACATTCAAATCAGCGTCTCTGACGGCTCCGCAAGCGCCTCACTGAGCGCATTCAGCATTACTGTAACCAACAGCAATCAGGCGCCCACCATCAGCGGCTCACCTGCCACTTCTGTTGCCGAGGGCGAAAGTTATAGATTTGCCCCAGCTGCCAATGATGCTGACGGTGACAGCCTCAGTTTCTCCATCGCCAACCGTCCTGCGTGGTCCAGCTTCAACACCGCAACCGGTGTACTGAGCGGCACACCCGATATGGATGATGCCGGTACCACCAGCAACATTCAGATCAGTGTCTCTGACGGCTCCGCCAGCGCTTCACTGAGCGCATTCAGTATCACGGTCTCCAACACCAATCGCGCACCGACCATCAGCGGCACACCGTCGACCAGTCTGGATGAAGGCAGCGCCTACAGTTTTACGCCAAGCGCCAACGATCCGGATGGCGACGCACTGAGTTTCAGCGTCAGCAACCTGCCCAGCTGGGCCAGCTTCAACAGCAGCACGGGCCAACTGAGCGGCACCCCTGACTCCAACTCAGCAGGCAGCTACTCCAATATCGTGATCACTGTCTCTGACGGCAGCGAACAAGCAAGCCTGGCACCTTTTGCCATTACGGTTGCCGACGTTGCTGAAGAGGGCGGCACCTTCCAGTTCGCTAACAGCGGCTACGATGTGGATGAAGGCAACACCGTCACACTGACAGTCACCCGTGATAACAGCAATGGTACTGCCAGCGTCAACTTCGGTACCTACGGCGTCACTGCAAGACACTCTGAAGACTATAATGGCTATGTCTGGACAGCCCTGGACTTCTTGGATGGCGAAACCAGCAAGACCGTCCAGATCAATACGCTCTCCGATACAACCGCTGAGGGCACTGAGACCTTTGAAGTTCATCTTAATGAGCCCAGCAACGGCTACAGCCTGAATGATCCATCGGTCAGTGTTGTTAGCATCCATGATGTAGACGCACCCAACAGTGCACCGGTTATCAGCGGCACGCCTGACACCAGCGTACAGGTCGGTAACAGCTACGTCTTCACCCCAACCGCATCGGATGCCGATAACGACACTCTGACCTTCAGCATCGACAATCTGCCAAGCTGGGCCAACTTCAACAGCAGCAACGGTACTCTGAGCGGCACACCGGCAGAAGCGGACGAAGGCAGCTACAGCAACATCGTAATCACCGTATTCGACGGTACTGACAGCGCCTCATTGAGCCCACTGACACTGGTCGTAGACGCTTCCCAGACCACACCAACTACTGGTAGCGTCTCACTCTCCTGGGTTGCACCTTCCACCAGAACGGACGGTAGCGTACTGGAACTGAATGAACTTTCAGGTTACAGACTCTACATGGGCACCAGCGCAGACAACCTCTCTCCAGTACTTGATCTGGACGACTACACACTCACCGACCACGTCATGGAGAACCTGGAAAGCGGTACATATTACTTCGCAATCACAGCCTACGACCAATCCGGTAATGAAAGTGACCTCTCCAACGTCGTAGCAAAAGAGACCATGTAGTAAACCTCGAGCAAAAGGACTTGCATTGACAACCGCTTGGTTGGCACTCCTCACCGGGTCGCAGAGTTAAAAATCTGTAACCCGGTGTTTTTATTTCAGCATCAACCCAACTCATCTTTTACACATTCAGTCAGAGATTCAATACAGAACCACGACACGATTATCTCGAATGCGATTTTCGTAAAGCCCCACTCTCTCAACGGGCTTACAGATTTGAGCCATTGTATAGTCAGAAAAACTAAGCATCACTCAAATATTATCCTAAAATCACCTGTTCATTCATGCTCACAGAGCGAGTAATTGACTCATGATCCGTAAGAACCCCCGCGGTGATTTACCGCAGCTTTCTGTCGCTACGAGTGAATTTTCAGAAGATGTAGCGCGTACCAACAATGAGTTGGTGTAAGGCTATAAAGGTATTCAAAACGAATCCAGGTCTGCGGTGGACGCCAGCGCAACAACCTCTCACCCTGCTCGTACTGAATCACTTCAATCTGGTCAGCTTCGCGGATTTTCTGCTGCCTTTTTGATCGTCTTAAGCTTATCCTTGATTCTCTTACTTAAGTTATACTCCCTACTACACATTTCTCGAATATCATTATTCAGCAATACTTCGATCTTTGCCTCACCACTACAGACCTTACCAAGGTATTCAAGTTTTTTTGACATTGCAATTTTATAAGCATTTTGTGCTTTTGTCGCATGTTGTTCTATTTCTTTTTTGAGTTTACCAACCTTCTCGTAAAACTCTGAAGGAAGTGGATTAGTGTTCAGAACTTCACCTTGATTTAACTCTCCCGCAGAGATTTCACCCGTTTTATATGAAGTAAAGGCATACCCATTCATTTTTCCGGTATTGAAGTCTTTCATGTAATAGTCCATTTTCTTCTCTACAGATTTGTCATTAGTATGATCGATAATCGTATAGCAGAAATTAGGATAGACCTTCCAGTACTCAATGATGTCATGAAAAAGATAAACTCTTGTAAACAACATTGGAAAATCCTCTTGATTCAAGTTGATACCGGACTCTACATATACTTCGAAATCTTCAGATTCCAAATCTTTTACAATTGTCCTAGATAGGTAATCACCAACTTTTGGGTCGTAGCCACATTCACCTGTTTCGATGGTATTGTCATTGAGAGTTGTTAGACTGCAATAGTCCTTAGCTTTACCTTTTTCATAATATCCTATTTGCTCAATATGGCTTCCCTTGGATATTTCGACTTCTCGCCCAAGACCATGTGCCAGCCCATCCTTACACTCACCATCCCAGCTTAAATCAAACTCACTGTGAAGCGTCTTGTTGTCTTCAGGATAATAATAGACATTGAGCTTACAAGGCTCTTCCTTATTTTTCGGCTGCACAAGCTTAAAGGTTCCACCCTCATAGGTCCGACTGTTACGGCTCGCTTCATAAGCCTCCAGGTAGGCATCCTCATAGCGATCCTTAAATATTTGATTTTGGGCGCATCCGCTCAGAAAACTTGCGCTTAAAATTACCAGAGAAATTATTTTAAATTGACTCATTACTTAACCTAATTACTTAAACTGTAGAATTGGTCACTTGTTAACAATCAAAGCTGCTTATTAAACCTAAAAAAATCAGTTGACCGCTCCATTCTGATAGCAGGTGTTTGATTATAATGAAAATCGCTTCGATGGTTATGGTCACCTACTGGGTGAATCAAGTGCCTTAATAGATAGACCCAGATCTGTGTTATGATTCTCAAAAATGGACGAAGTATTTCCAGCCTGCCACGCTTCTCACCCGGAGCGTGTTAATACTCAGGGCCAGGTTAGTATTCATCCTGATTGGGATGCAAATAACTACTCTTTCATTTTGAAAGTATTTGCTATATTTTTGAATATCGGTAGGTATTTATCCCGTTCTGATTCAGGCAACAGTCCCTGAATAATGCTGTAACCAGAATCATCGAATAACATCAGCTGGTATACAGTCAATGATAGGCTTGATTCATCTTTATTCGCTGATGCAATTGTTTCGTACCCAGGTAAATCACCTACCACTACAGGAACACTCTTTTTGATGGAGACATTATTCACTGTCTTAACTTTTTTAATTCGTTCCTCAGCAAATTGTTTTTTGTTGGGAACAGGCATCTCAGTGGATAGTGACAAGCCAATCACCATAAAAGGAACCCGCTCATCTTTAATTGGAAAGCGACCACCGGGCGTTAATATTATGTGCTGCGCAAATGTATTTGCGATTTCAAATGGCTCTTCAGGCAAGATCGTGAAACCCAAGGCTTCTAGTGGATCACTTGCTTTGCTCAATTTAGCATTCAGAATGGCCTCTTTAAGAATGACCTTCTGCTTCTGAGCGGTTTCCGGGTATGAGGCAACAATCAATACGGTTGACTTATTGCGCTCCACAGCCAGAATCCACTTCTTAAAAAGCATTCCATATGCGGGTTGTTCAACATGAAACAACATTCCGTTATACCCGCTGATGGTGACTTGTGACTTTTGCAGTAGCGCCATATTTTTCGTTTTCATCTGCTGCTCATCACTAAACCCTTTGATGGCCAGATGGTATGGAGCGGGTAGCTCTGTTATCACAATAGAGGAGGCAAGAGACTCATTCATAAATCCGGCAAACCGATCTGACTCCGTATAACCCTCTGGGGGATCAATATTTACTGATGTACCTTGAATTTGCTTTGCTGTGGTAGAGGAGACAAAGAGCACCAGTAGTGCAAAACAGTAGACCACTTTTGAGCGCGAGCAGAATAAACTATAAAACCAAACGTATCAAGCCACCAATCTGAAGGCATGCTGACTTAAGCCGCTCATTATTACGAAAATAATTATCTAAATTATCCCTGTTTTTATATTACTTTAGCTGGAGACGGGAAATAAAACACCCACCAGTCTGGCGTAGCTGACTAAAATTACAAACGCTTATGAGTGACTTGGACAACAGATAACGAATCCATTGTGCACTGAAAGTGCTCCCCTCTGAATAGCGCGTTGCAATGCTCAGATCTCTATCACCACACCTTCTTGAGCCAATTCAAACTGGGGGTCTCCCCGTTTTCCCAAACCATAAGCTTTCTTGGCTTTATCAAATGCAGCCTCCAGATCGCCGTCACTACGGGTTGGCTCATGATGGGTGAGAAATACCCGCTTTACCCCAGCCTCCCTGGCTGCTTCGATACTCGAACCAAAAGTACCATGCCCCCAACCTTTACGATTCGGATACTCGGCGTCGGTATAGGCCGTATCAATCACCAGAACATCGGCGCCACTGAAAAAATCGAGCACGCGTCTTCGCTGCTCAAGCACAATCTGTTGATAATCGGTGAAGTCTGAGTCACCCTGGTCATAAATATTGTAAGGCCACTCATGGTCACCGGTAAAAACCATCACCTTACCACCACACTCCAGGCGATACCCAAAGTTCAATACTGGGTGGTTTAACAGCATACTACGCACATTCACCTTACCGACGCGTAGCTCCTGACCCTCTTGAATGTTCTGATAGTTCATACGGGCATTCAGCTCAGCCTCACGTACTGGAAAATAGGCATATTCCATTTGTCGTGCCAGTACTTCTCCGATATCTCGCTGGGTTATTGGATCGGCCGCACCATAGATTGTCACTTCATTCCCCGCTATAAAAAGGGGCAAGAACATGGGTAAGCCCTGTATATGGTCCCAATGGGTATGGGTGATAAAGATATGAACCTTGAGAGGAAACTCAGGAATAAGACTCTGGCCCAATGGGAAAATGCCTGTACCACCATCCAGTATCAACAGTTCGTTACTGTCGCCGCGCACCTCGATGCAGGTGGTGTTACCACCATAGAGCACGGTCTTTGGTCCGGGTGATGGAATAGAACCGCGTACACCCCAAAATTTAAAATGCACTTTTTTACCCTTTACCAATGTTGTAATAACTAGTGTAGCGTCCTATATAAAGCGTGCAGTTAGAAAGCCACTCAAGCCGCGAGCGCAAGGCGCAGGTTGCCAGGAATGGCGCGCCCTTTCCAAGCAACGCAACAACACGGATGATGGCTTCTCATCGCGCTGAAATCGTCAAACAGTATAGGACACCACACTAGGGCCTGATGACACCCTTCAAAGTCATTCACCGAACGGATCCCTAACCCAGCATTCAAAGTTGCGTAAACAAACGGGCCTTCTCCATCTCACCATTGAGGTCTCCCAGCGCGGACATCAGACCCGATAGGTCATTACCCAGCCGCTCTGACACCAAGGGTGGAAATTCGGAAATCATTGGATTCCCGGCATGACCAAAGTCCAGACAACGTACGATCTGGTTGGCGGCAAATACGGCTTCGCACATACCATCATCCACTTCTTCTGCCCCGTTTTCCGGGTAATGGTGATGACGAATAGCGCGTACCAATCCAGACGGCAATTTCCACACCTCCGCCAATCGACCGCCAATCTCATCGTGGCTAACCCCTTGAGTCTCTACCTCGACTTCATGCAAGCAACGTTGCTGCTCAGCGGCTTGATTCAGACAGAGGCGAAACTCATTCGATTTGAACTGTGCCAGGACAACTTTTCCAAAATCGTGCAGTAACCCAGCAACAAAAAAATCAGTGGCATCTTTATCTGGAACGCCCAAGTGCGTCGCGATCAACTTGGCGACTGAAGCCACTCCCAGTGAATGAGCCAAAAACTGATTCATGTTCAATCCCGCCAAATTACTCTTCGGCAACATACCTATGGCGGCAATCGAGAGAGCCAGATTCTTGATGGTGTTGATCCCCACATAAACCACACCATGGTTAATTGAGTTGATCGGGCGTGACAGACCGAAATAGGCGGAGTTGACCAGTTTCAGGACCTTCATGGTCATCACTGGATCGTGCTCAATGACCTTAACCAATGCCTTGGGGGCACAATCGGGATGGGAGGCCAAATCCAGCACTTTGGTCACCCCCTGGGGAAAAGCGGGCATGCGTTCAACTAAATCGGGTACTTCTGCCGCATTAATCGCCATTGGCCTGATACCCCTCATAAAAATAGCTAACTTTAGCGCCTTAATTCCTTAAAAGTATAGGAAGTCACAGCGATTCTGTTAACTCTTATTTAGCTTGTGTACTGTCTGCTATAAAGACTACATTTAGAAAGTTAACATAAATGCTCAACCGATTAGATCATTCTATGATTCAGCAGCTTGAGGAAGTAACCGGCAGGAAAAGGTGAGGTATCAAATGGTCGAGGTCGCCATACCAGTGAACCACATCAGTAGGCATACTGATGGCTTGCTGTGTATGGTGCGCTTGCGTAATCGCTTGAACCGCCTTGCCCTGCACCACCACAAACCCACTCTTCACCCTGCCCAACGGATCTTTTTAGGTTGAAACCAGACTGGATTACTCCTCCAGCAGACCGGCCTTTAGCGCGATTGCTACGGCTTGGGTACGACTGCTCGCCCCAAGCTTGCGCAGCACGTTGCCTACATGGAACTTCACTGTAGCCTCGCTAACACCTGATATCCTGGCGATCTCTCGAGTTGTTTTTCCCACCTGAACCCAACCAAGGGTCTGCTTCTCTTTGGGTGAAAGTCGTTGAGCAGAAAACTTGAGCTTGCTCAGCTTGTGGCCCTCACTCAAACGGCTGACATACTCAACCTCAATGCCCTGCGTTAGCGCCTCCTGACAGAGCCGCGCCATCATCGCATCTCGCCAGGGCAGAAAATTGAGGTATCCCTGCTTGGCAGCCAATCCAAAACCTTCTCGCAACAAAAAATGGGCCGACTCCTGATCTTCTCTCTGCAGAGCCATATAGGCGGCTTGCAATAGCAGCGCACTCCTAAAGAACCCCATTCCAGATGTAAGCGCTAACGCTTCATCCAAAACCTGCTGCGCCCGTTGCAACTGACCATCCTGATAGAGCGCCAGGGTAAAAACAGAAAGACTCATACTTCTGATCACTAAATTCCCCCCATCGGACGACCGTTTGACCGCAGTCTCCGCCAGAGCAATCGCTTTCGCGGTATCACCCTCTAATAGACTCAGGTCGGCCTGAAGCAGATTGTGGTACGCATGATCCAGGGTGGTGACTATCGGCCGCGCCGGCATCTCACCCAACAGCCGGCGAGCCAGCTGCCGATCACCTGTCGTCAGACCCCAAGCAACCCCCTGCCCATAGAGCCGGATATCCAGTACATGGATGCCACTCTCCTCAATGATCGATTGTCCCTCCTGCATCGTTTTTAAACAGCTCTGCTGATCCAGTAAAACCCACTCAAGCGCACCGCGGGTGGCAAGCCAGACCAGCTTCTTCAACGGGCTCACCCTGGTTGATTGAAGGTCACTGTTTAACACTTCAACCAAAGATTTTGCTTTGGCGATAACACCAGACACAAGATGGTAGAGCACCAGATTACTGCCAGCCAGCAATCTGAAATCACTATCGTTACTCTCAACCACCAAGCGATGCAGCCGTTCAGCCCATGCAGGGAGATCCGCCCGCTCTGGGGAACGCCAGGCCAACGACTTACAGATCCCCTGCACCATCAGACACTCGATTTCCACTGTTGGAAATTCGCTGTTAACTGCCATCATCCGGTCGAACCGTTCGATCCATTCATCGAGCACTTTATGGTCGTCCCAGGCAATGACTACCGCATTCACCACCATAGCCCAGGAGATCATACTACCGGCAAGATCCCCATCAGCATCAAACAACTCGAATGCCCGAGTCAGCGCTTCTAGCGCCTGAGGAGGATGATCCGCGAGCAGAGAGACACCAGACCAATAACAAAGCCATGGATGTTGCTCAACGATCCGCTTTGGCAAAGCGGCGAGCCACCCCAGCAGAGTTTTCGTACGCCCCTGACTCAACAGAGTTTCCGCATGGCCTGCGATGATATCGACGAGTGAATCCCAGGCTCGTGCTGCGACTAACAACTCAGCCGCCAACTCCATATAGCCCGCCTCGATCAATAGATCTGCCGCCCTCTTCCGCTGCTGAGTACACGCTGCACAACCCAACAGCTGATCTGCTTTTGACTGCAAGAAACCCTGAAACAGGGGGTGAAACCGATAACTCTCCGGAGTGGAGGCAATACGGTAGGTAAAGTGATTTTTACGCACCAGCCCCTCTAAAATCCCAGCCGCATCGGATCGACCGGTAACACGTTTTGCCAGTTCGACGTCAATCCTGGGCAACAGACTGCATAACAACAAAAAGTCGCAATCCTGAGCAGTTGTTCGGCTGAAAATCTCATCGGCAAAATAGTCAAACAACAGATCGGTTTGACCCAGCAGATTCTGCTCCGGCTTCTCCCTGTTTCCCTGACCATCCAGGTAGAGCAGCAGCCCGGCCAACCATCCCTGTGTCAGGTTGTAGGCCTCTTCAGTACATTGAGCATTCACAACCTTTTGCTCTGACCAGTTCAAGAAATCACGACTCTCATTCGCATCCAGACGCAGATCTTCCCAACATAGATGCGCCAGACTTCGATTAATCCTCTGCCGGGCAAATTGCCGATAGGGCTCTTCACGACTGATGATCAGCAGTGAACAATCCTGTGGAAGCTCAGTCATCACAGCGTTAAGAAATGGACCGAACAGAGACTCACCTTGACTCTCCTGAAGATCGTCAAAAACCAGCACGAAGGGTTTGTCGATTTTACCGATCAAAGCCTTGCAGAAATTGCGGCAGAACACATTCAGATTGGGCAGATACTCTGGCGACAATTGCGGAAGCGAATGACTATCTGGGACACCCTCTGAAACGGCCAGGGAAAGATAGTAGAAAAGATTGGCAGGATCCCGGTCTTCATGATCGACCTGATACCAAATGAGCGGCCTAGGATCATCAACCAGCAGGTTTCTGACCAGAGCCGTTTTGCCCGCCCCACCCGGTGAACTGACCCATATCTTACCCGGGGCCCTTAGATAACTGGAGAGTCGCTCCCGCAGCGGCTGACGCAGAAAATAGCGGCCCGGCTCCGGCGGAATCAGTTTAGCCGGACGATCTTTGATGGCGGTTCTCTTCGCTTTCGTGTCGGATTTGATCACGGCTGAGACCAGGTTAAACACTCACACACACGAGTAAGATCAGCCTGCCCCGGTACAATACCAACCCCATCATCCCTATTCATCACTCACCCCACAACTTTCTGAGCATCGTACAAATTCAGCTTAACTCACGAACTCATTGAGGTAAATTCGCCTAACTCCTGTTTTATATTAAACGGCTCACACCGTAGACATATACTCCTCTCTTTGGTCTCGCCATTCTATTAATCCGGTGACCATATACATCACTTCCAGGGCTTGATAGGAAACCCCAGCAAATATTGAACCTAAAAAGATCAGTTGAAGACTTAGAATCGGATTTAAAATTCTCGGTGGAACGATCTCTTGAACATAGCAATAGCCAACTAGTCTTGAAACTCTATGGCTTATATAACGACAGATACCAATCTTGATCAACAAAGGCGACGCCTCGTTGAATTTCACCGAAGATACAGAAGGGCAAGGCGCAGGTGGTGAGACCCCAAGAATTGTAGATCAAGTGAATGGGGGGACACATATCTGACAATCCATCGCAACTGGTCGAATACGATCAGATTTTTGGCGCCTCAGGACACCGGACGAAAATGGCCTATTACGTGAAGATGAACTCTACTCCTGGTGTAGCTGACGGCACTCTCAAACAGTGGGTTAATGATGAATTGATTTTGAGCAATAAAAACACCCCCTGGACAGGACCTGAGCCATGGGTCACCGAAGCCGGTAGCAGCATGCCGGAATGGGATGTTGTTGGTTTTTGGGGTAACTCATTCTTCCCGCCAACTGAAGTAGATGCCGACACACCTTACGCCCTGACAGACCAACACTTTTACCCTGACCCTATCTGCATAACCATTCACATCTCTCAATACCCAACTTCCAGTTGGGTATTTACTATTACAAATCTTCAAAAAATCACTTAGTATTGAAAAACCTGACGATAGTCAGTCATTGCCCTACTCATCTGCAAAAAAATGGCGCTCATACAGATCGATTCGCTATGAAAAACACAGAAAAATCTCTTATCCAACAGATGAGGATTACCGATTTCGAGATTACCGCTCGCAAGGACCTGTTTAGTATCTCCCCTGAAGATACAGAATGTCTGGAAAAAGCGAAACCCTATGTTGAAGCCAACCTGGACAGCCTCGTCGAGCGCTTTTACCAATACCAGACAGAGATACCCGACATCGCTCTGTTGATTGGTGATGCAGACACCCTAAACAGACTCCACCACGTCCAAAAATCCTATATCAAAGATCTTTTTTCGGGCTTATATGACCTCGATTATGTCAATAACCGTTTGCGCATTGGTATGGTTCATAAACGAATCGGTGTTGAACCCAAACTCTATTTGGCAGCAATTCTGACACTGAAACAGTTACTCATCAGCCATATCAAAGAGGTTGTTCCAGCTGAATTCAAACCAGAGGCCGTAATCGAAGCACTCGAAAAGTTATTGATGCTCGACACATCTCTTGTTTTTGATACCTACATACGGAGTCTAATTTCTGAAATACAAATCGCCAAAGACAAGTCTGAGCAGTATGCCAGCATCCTTGAGGACAAGGTCAAGGAGAGAACTAAACAACTTGAGCGCCTATCACGAACCGACCCTCTGACAGGGCTGTTAAACAGGCAATCTTTTGATGAATTGATGACACAGACACTTCGAGCCGCTCAAAGAAGAAACGAGCCTATCACCTTCGCCTATGTAGATATTAATGATTTCAAAGCCATCAATGACACTCAGGGGCATAAGCAGGGTGACGAAACTCTTCAACGTGTCGCGACATGCCAGAAGAACAGTTGCCGGTCTGTCGATTTTTGCTTCA
>JARRQD010000147.1:11060-11758 GCA_037382205.1 Candidatus Thiodiazotropha sp. | reverse complement strand
TATACAACCGAACTGCCTACAGCGGCTCACTGGTCGTTACGTATGCGTCGTGGCAGCATCATGCGGCTGACCGATCTAAACGGCTCCGCCAATCTGGGCATGCTCTTCTACAACCCGGAAAATCTTCTGGAGCGCTACAACGCACCGGACACGTTGAAGTGTCAACATACCTTTAAGTTGACCCGGGGCAACTGTCTCTACTCCGACATGGGGCGGATCTTCGCCTCCATCGTGGATGACAATCTGGGCTGGCATGAGACGGTAACAGGCAACTCACACGCCAGCCATGTGACGGCTCGCTGGGGAGCAAGGGATTATCAGCTCGATCGCAATGAATGGAAGCAGAATGGCTATGACGCCTTTCTGGTAGAGCTGGCCAAATATGGTCTTGGTGCGGCCGATCTTGCCGCCAACATTAACTGGTTTAGCAAAGTGATGGTGAACGATGAGGGTGAGCTTGAACTGCTTGCCGATCACAGCCTGGCGGGTAGTCAGGTCACCCTGCGGTTTGAGATGGACACGCTGGTGGTGATGCACAGCTGTCCCCATCCGATGAATCAATCAGCAAACTATCCGCAAAGCAGAGTGCAGATCGAGTTGGGTGTCGCCGAGGCTGTGCAAGCGGATGACTACTGCATGCATTTCACAGCGGAAAACGGACGAGGGTTTCAAAACAACGCCCTCTACCATATCGGCAT
>JARRQD010000147.1:0-11050 GCA_037382205.1 Candidatus Thiodiazotropha sp. | reverse complement strand
CGTGAAAGCGGGGGAGACGATTCGTATCCTCGATCTGCAGGGGAATCAGGCGGCGGATACGCTGTTCTATTCAGCGGACAACCCGGCAGAGCGCTACAGCGCCATGGATACCATCCGCGAGCAGGGTAATGTCTATCTAAGCACCGGTTCAAAACTCCGCTCCAATGAGAACAATGTGATGTTGGAAGTGGTGGCCGATACCTGTGGTCGTCATGATACCCTGGGTGGCGCCTGTGCAACCGAAAGTAATACGGTGCGCTACGATCTGGAAAAGCGCTGTATGCACGCCTGTCGTGACAGCTGGATGCTGGCGGTGGCGGAACATCCCGAGTATGGCATCAGCAAACGGGATATCACCCATAACATCAACTTCTTTATGAATGTGCCGGTTACCGCCGATGGTGGCCTGACCTTTGAAGATGGGATCTCTGCACCTGGAAAGTATGTGGAGCTTCGGGCGGAGATGGATGTGATTGTGTTGCTGTCAAATTGTCCCCAGTTGAACAACCCCTGTAACGGTTATAACCCGACACCGATCGAGTGTCTGGTCTGGGATGCCGCCTGATCCTATCGCGGAATTGAATCTCAACAGCTTAGTGGACGACCACTGATGACGCTTTTTTTACCGGGACGACCCGGTCAAGGTAAGCATGTTTTCCAAAGTAATGATTGCCAATCGTGGCGCAATTGCGACACGGATCATCCGCACTCTGCAACGACTCAATATCCCATCACTGGCTGTTTATGCTGAGAGTGATGCGGAGAGTCTGCATGTTCAAAATGCCGACCAGGCCTTCTCTCTGGGGGATGGCGTAGCGGCCGAGACCTACCTGGCGATTGAAAAGATCATCGCCATTGCTAAAACGAACGGTGTGGATGCGATTCACCCCGGCTACGGTTTTCTCAGTGAAAACGCTGCTTTTGTCAGACGCTGTGAAGCGGAAGGGATCGCCTTTATTGGACCGACTCCTGAACAGATGGAGCTGTTCGGTCTGAAACATAAAGCCAGAGAGTTGGCGCAGCAGGCGGGTGTGCCTCTAACCCCTGGCACCGAACTGCTGCAGGATCTCCAGTCAGCGGTGGTGTCGGCAGAGGCGATTGGTTATCCGGTGATGCTGAAAAGCACCGCTGGTGGGGGTGGCATCGGTATGCAGTTGTGTCATTCGTCACAAGAGGTGAGGAATGCGTTCGATTCGGTAAAGCGTCTGGGGGCCAATAACTTCGCCAACGATGGGGTCTTCATTGAGAAGTTTATCGCCAGGGCCAGACATATCGAAGTGCAGCTGTTTGGCGATGGTGAAGGCGGTGCCTTGGCCATTGGTGAACGTGACTGCTCAAGTCAGCGGCGCAACCAGAAAGTCGTTGAGGAGTGTCCGGCGCCCAATTTGACCGACGCAATGCGCCAACAACTCTATCGAACGGCGGAATCTCTGCTCGCCAGTGTCCGCTATCGAAATGCGGGAACGGTTGAGTTTATCTACGATGCGGACACAGATGCCTTCTACTTCCTTGAAGTGAATACCCGTCTTCAAGTGGAGCACGGCGTAACCGAGGCAGTCTACGGAGTCGATCTGGTGGAGTGGATGATTCAGCAGGCCGCAGGTGACGCCATCGATCTGCAGAGACAACGTGCCATGCTGCAACCGCAGGGGCATGCGGTTCAGGTCAGGCTCTATGCCGAGGATCCCTATCGGGAGTTTCAACCATCCCCTGGATTGTTGAGCGAGGTACATTTTCCAGACGATCAGGATGTGAGGATCGATCACTGGATCGGATCGGGTGTGGAAGTATCGGCTTTTTTCGATCCCATGCTGGCCAAGGTGATTGTGCATGGATCGGACAGAAAGCAGGCCTTTGGAAAACTGCAATCCACACTCTCGTCAATCCGACTCTATGGCAGTGAGACCAATCTGGACTATCTCCGAACACTGAGTCGTGACCCCTTGCTCTTGGCGGGTGAAGTCACAACCCGTTATCTCAATGACTTTGTCTATACCCCAAGTCGCATCGATGTATTGCAGGGGGGAACCCAGACCACCCTCCAGGACTATCCTGCCAGAGTTGGTTATTGGGATGTGGGTGTGCCTCCGTCCGGGCCTTTCGACAACTATTCGTTTCAACTGGCCAACCGGCTGCTTGGCAATCAGCCAGATGATGCCGGAATGGAGATTACCCTGCAGGGGCCAAGCCTGAAGTTCAGTTGTGCCAGCCGGATTGCACTGACGGGGGCGGATATTGAAGCAACCCTCGATGGTGAACCTTTGGCGATGTGGAAAGCTGTAGCGGTTGACGCCGGTCAGACCCTCACCCTGGGACGGATAAAGCAGCAGGGTGCACGAAGTTATCTGGCGATTAGCGGCGGCATCGACTGCCCGGACTATCTGGGATCCAAGTCGACCTTTACGCTGGGTCAATTCGGTGGTCACAACGGACGGGCGCTTCAGGCTGGGGATGTTTTGCGAATCACCCCATCCAACCATGGTCGTGGAAAGCAGACACTGCCTGAGGCAGCCAGGCCACAGATCACCCATGAGTGGCGGCTGCGGGTGATCTATGGCCCTCATGGCGCCCCCGATTTTTTTACCACGCCAGACATCGAGCGATTCTTCGCACACCAGTGGGAAGTCCACTACAACTCAAGTCGAACCGGAATCCGGTTGATCGGACCAAAGCCCGAGTGGGCCCGTCAGGATGGAGGTGAAGCCGGACTCCATCCCTCGAACATCCATGACAACGCCTACGCTTTCGGCAGCGTGGACTTTACCGGTGACATGCCGGTGATACTCGGCCCGGATGGCCCCTCATTGGGTGGCTTTGTCTGCCCGGCAACGGTAATCCAGGCCGATCTGTGGAAGCTAGGCCAGCTGCGTGCTGGCGATAAAGTCAGTTTTGTAGCCGTGGATCTTGAAACAGCCGTCAAGCTGGAACAGCAGCAGATCGAAGCCATTGGTCAACTCAAGCCCATGCAGGATTGCTACCAGTCTGCTGAGATAACCACCCCCATCGTTGATCGGTTAGGCCGTGATGAATATGGGGTCGAGGTGGTCTACCGTCTTGCCGGGGATCACTTTATGCTGGTGGAGTATGGTGACCAGGTGTTAGACATCTCACTGCGGTTTCGCGCCCATGCATTAATGCAGTGGTTGCAGCAGCATCCCATCGATGGATTGCAGGAGTTAACCCCGGGGATCCGTTCACTGCAGCTTCACTACAACAGCCAGCGGCTCAGCCATCGTAAACTGCTGGTTCATCTGAAGGCCGCGGAACAGGCACTGGCCAGCCAGATTGATCAACTCCACGTGCCATCAAGGGTGGTCCATATCCCACTCTCCTGGGACGACCAAGCTTGTCAAAAAGCAATTCAAAAATATGATCAGTCGGTGCGTAAGAACGCGCCCTGGTGTCCCAGTAATCTGGAGTTCATCCGGCGAATCAATGGGCTTGAGACTATTGACGAGGTAAAACGGATTGTCTTCGAAGCCTCCTACCTGGTGATGGGGCTGGGGGATGTCTATCTTGGCGCGCCAGTCGCTACACCGGTGGACCCTCGCCACCGGTTGGTGACCACCAAATACAATCCTGCCCGAACCTGGACCGCAGAAAACTCAGTCGGTATCGGTGGCTCCTATCTCTGTGTCTATGGCATGGAAGGGCCGGGGGGGTATCAGTTTGTTGGGCGAACTTTGCAGATGTGGAATCGCTACAAACAGACAGCGGCATTTGAAAAGCCTTGGCTGTTGAGGTTCTTTGATCAGATACGCTTTTATGAAGTCACCCAGGATGAGTTGATTACCATTCGCAAAGATTTTCCCCAGGGTCGCTACCCGATCAAGATTGAAGAGACCACTTTCAGTCTTACCGAATACCAGGATTTTATCGCTACACAACAAGCGGACATCGAAACCTTCCGCAAGCACCGGCAACAGGCCTTCGAAGCCGAGCTTGCCCAATGGCACGCAGATGGACAGTTCAACTATGAGGCGAGTGAACAGACAGAAGAGCAGACGGCAGCGAGTTGGCCGGAAGAGAGTCTGGTGATCGACAGTCCGATCAGCGGCAGTGTCTGGCAGACTGAAGTTACTGTCGGTCAGCAGGTCAAGGCGGGGGATTGCCTGATGATCCTGGAGTCGATGAAGATGGAGATTCCGGTCTATGCTTCGGTCGACAGTCGGGTCACCCATCTGCTGTTGGAAAAGGGTCAGCGCGTTGGGGCAGGGCAGGCGCTGATCGTTCTGCAGGAGGGGTAGACCATGAGAGAGATATTTCCTTATGAGATGACCATTGCTTCACTGCGTAGCGCCTATCTGGGTGGGCGCTTGACCCCTGAGCAGGTGATGAACTCAATCCGTGAACGGTCGAAAGCCTATGCGGATCACAACATCTGGATTCATCTGCTCAGTGAAGCGGAGCAGGCAGGCTATCTCGAAAAATTGCAACAGATGGATATCGAGCAGTCTCCTTTATGGGGCATTCCCTTTGCCATAAAAGACAACATCGATCTCTGTGACATTCCAACCACTGCAGCCTGCGTTGAATTCACCTATACCCCGACAACGTCCGCAACCGTTGTAGAACAATTGCTAGCCGCAGGCGCGATCCCGGTGGGGAAGACCAATCTGGATCAGTTCGCCACCGGTTTGAACGGCACCCGCTCGCCCTGGGGCGCCTGTAAGAACGCCTTTGATCCGGATTACATCAGTGGCGGCTCCAGTTCCGGTTCAGCTGTCTCGGTCGCCCTGGGCCTGGCCAGCTTCAGCCTGGGGACTGATACCGCCGGGTCAGGTCGGGTGCCGGCCTGTTTCAACAACCTGATCGGTTTAAAACCGACCCGAGGTCTGCTGTCCACCAAAGGTCTGGTTCCTGCTTGCCGAAGTCTCGATTGTATCACCGTGTTTGCCTACCACACGGATGACGCCAATTTGGTGTTGTCGGTGGCTGAAGCCTACGATGCGGCGGATGAGTATAGCCGTACAAACCCCTTCGACAATCGACAGCGCCACTATGGAGAGCGAACCGGGCCACTTAAAATTGGTGTCATCCCCGAACATCAGTTGAACTTCTTTGGTGATGAGGCCTATCAACAAGCCTACCATAACACCCTAAATAAGCTTGAAACGGATGGCATCGAGTTGGTGGAGATCGATTACCAACCCTTTGCCCAGGCAGCCAGACTACTTTACGAAGGGCCCTGGGTGGCGGAGCGCTATCTGGCAACCCAACCGTTGATCGATAACAATCCTGAAGCGCTGTTTCCGGTGGTGCGGGAGATCATCGAACCGGGAAAAACACTTCAGGCAACCGCTCTGTTCGAAGCCCAATACAGATTGAACGGATTGAAGACGGTTTGCGATCGCCAACTGGCTGCGATCGACTGTTTGCTGACACCCACTGCCGGCACCTGCTTTACCATTGAGCAGATGTTGCAGGAGCCGATCCTGCGTAACAGCCAGTTGGGGTACTACACCAATTTCATGAATTTGCTGGATCTTGCATCAGTAGCGGTGCCGACACAGATGACAGTCAGCGGTTTACCCTTTGGTATTACCTTGGTGGGCGGAGGATTTAGAGACAGGCTTCTGCTTTCCATTGCTCGACGGATTCAGCAACGGTTCGATCTGAAATTGGGCGCCTCCCAATATGATCTCAAACTGTCTGATCATCCATCTGTGGGTAATCTCAATGAGATTGATGTTGTAGTTTGTGGTGCCCATCTTCAGGGCTTAGCGCTCAACTGGCAATTGACAGAGCGTGGCGCAACACTCAAAGCGAAAACCAAAACAGCTCCAATCTACAAAATGTATGCCTTGCCTGGTGGGCCACCGGCAAGACCCGGGTTAGTGTTGGATGAAGCTTTTGGGCAGGCGATAGAAGTCGAAATCTGGTCGATGCCACAGAGTCAGTTTGGCAGTTTCGTGGCGGGCATTCCCTCACCACTTGGTATCGGCAAGTTGCAACTGGCCGATGGTAGCGAAGCAAGTGGTTTTATCTGCGAACCTTATGCTATTACAGACGCCGAGGAGATTACTTCCTATGGTGGCTGGCGCGCCTACCTGCGATAACACAGCGGCGTACTGCTAACCCGGCAATCAAATCGATTTGCTTGCCGGGTTAATCATGGCTAAAGGCAACCAATTCAACCCGGTTTGCCTGGCTGCGTGGCTAGGCGCCCTGCTTTTTTCTCTATTGCAGCTGTCCTGAATTCTTCCACACCAATTGAATGCATCTTTTATTTCAATAGGGCATCAGCATAATGCAGGAAATGGTTTTTTATCCTGGCGTTAGACTGGATATCAATCATCATGAAAACGCCAGAGCATTTGAGAAGTAATTGACTAAGGCTTTAAAATAAGGTCGCGCAGTATCAGGAAGGCCACGTGATACCCTTCCGTGCCCTGGGTAGGACAACAACACTTTAAATTGAGTCAGGGCGTATCTGTTTTACTTATTAAATGCTACATTCCATTGACATCTTTGTAATCGCCTTAACACTTTGAAGATAAATGTCCACCTTTAGGGTTAAAAAAATAATGGAGCTCGAAAAGATCGCTCAAATTGAACACGCTACCTGGGCCAACAGAAAAGAGCTTTTGAGGCTGGGTATCTCGATGCTGTTTATCGTCGGTGTCATGCTTTTCGTCGGCTCCACTGATGCCGAAGTAAGCCACATGCTGATTGTCGCCGCAATGATTGGTGGTTACATGGCTATGAATATCGGCGCCAATGATGTTGCCAACAATGTTGGGCCGGCAGTCGGTTCACGGGCCATGACGTTGACCGGGGCAATCTTGATTGCTGCGATTTTTGAAGCCATGGGTGCGCTCATCGCAGGTGGGGATGTGGTGGGCACCATCAAGAAGGGGATTATCGATCCTGCTCTGATCAATGATACCGATACGTTTCTCTGGCTGATGATGGGTGCGTTGCTGGCAGGTGCGCTGTGGCTGAATCTCGCAACCGCCGTCGGTGCGCCGGTATCGACAACACACTCCATCGTTGGCGGCGTATTGGGAGCCGGTATTGCTGCCGGTGGATGGGATATCGCCAATTGGATGAAAATGGGCCAGATTGCCGCCAGCTGGGTGATCTCACCTGTGCTGGGCGGCTTCATTGCCGCAACCTTTCTCTATCTGATCAAACGCACCATCACTTATAAAAAGGACATGCTGGCTGCTGCAAGAAATATGGTGCCCATACTGGTTGGGGTGATGGCCTGGGCATTTGGCAGCTATCTGATGCTCAAGGGGCTGAAAAAACTCTGGAAGGTCGAGATGCCGATCGCTCTGCTGATTGGTTTGGGCATCGGTCTGCTGGTGATGTTTATCTCCAAGCCTCTGATCAAGAGGGTTTCTTCTAAACTGCAGAATGATAAGATGAGTGTCAACAGCCTGTTTACCTTACCATTGATTTTTGCTGCTGCACTGCTGAGTTTTGCCCATGGCGCGAACGATGTGGCAAATGCGATCGGACCATTGGCGGCGATTAACGATGCACTCTCATCCGGCGGTATTTCTACCAAAGCCGCAATTCCCCTATGGGTCATGATGGTGGGTGCGATCGGTATTGCTATTGGATTAGCCCTCTACGGCCCCAAACTGATCAAAACTGTGGGTTCGGAGATCACCGAACTGGATCAGACACGTGCATTCTGCATCGCTTTAGCGGCGGCGATCACCGTGATTATTGCAACCCAACTGGGATTGCCAGTGAGCTCAACACATATTGCCGTCGGTGCGGTGTTTGGCGTCGGTTTCCTGCGAGAGTATCTGAAGGCCAACTATGCCCGTATGGTGGATGAGATCGAAATGCACCACCAGGGTGCCGATCGGGAAGAGGTCGAAGCGTTCATGGAGCATTTCAAGCAAGCGGGCCTGGAGGAGAAGGCTGAAATGCTCAATCAACTTAAGCAACACAAGGCAAATGCGGATCTGACCAAAAAAGAGCGTAAGGGTCTGAAAAAGGTCTATCGCCATGAATTGGTCAAACGTTCTGCGCTGTTAAAGATCGCGGCTGCCTGGATCATTACAGTGCCGGCCTCTGCACTGCTTGCCGCCATACTCTTTTTCACCATTCGCGGTATGATGCTACCTTGAATTTACGATCAGACAGCGGAACAGCTCTATCCCCTCACTGCCACAGGAGTCGCTGAATGTTGCGCAAAATTCTCCTACCCACCATCTTCCTAATACTGGGTTACGGTTTCTGGATCAGTCCAGATTTTAAGGAGATTGCAGCCGGTGTGGCGATCTTTCTATTCGGCATGCTCTCTCTGGAGGAGGGTTTCAAGGCATTTACCGGTGGCATTTTGGAGAGAATTCTTCAGCGTACCACCAACCGGCTTTGGAAAAGTGTCAGCTTCGGTATCTTTACCACTACAGTGATGCAGTCGAGCTCCCTGGTTTCGGTGATCACCATCTCTTTCCTAAGTGCTGGCCTGATCGGCCTGGCGTCAGGTATCGGCATCATCTTTGGCGCCAACCTGGGGACTACCACAGGTGCCTGGCTGGTGGCAGGTTTCGGTCTCAAGGTGAAGATTTCAGCCTACGCCGGATGCCATCAATCTGGCTGCCTATGCCATGCCGGGACTCAAAGGTCTGCTTGTCTATACCCTGCTGGGAGCTGCCGCCACCGTGGTGATGCAGTCGAGTCATGCCACCCTGGTATTGATCATAACCGCCCTGGCTGCGCAACAGATCAGTTACGAGAATGCCTTGGCTCTGGCTATCGGCGCCAATGTGGGTACCACCATCACCGCGATTCTTGGTGCCATGAGTTCGAACGTGCAGGGTCGTCGACTGGCGGGAGCTCATCTGATCTTCAATCTCACCACGGGTTTGGTGGCCATCATCTTTATTCAACAGTTTCTACTGGTGGTGAATGGCCTCAGTGAAGCGTTGGGTATTGCCGACGATGACTACACCATGAAGTTGGCGGTATTCCATACCCTGTTCAATCTGGCAGGTGTGATCATAATGTTACCGTTCACCGGGAAGTTGGTGACACTGCTTGAGCGCCTGCTGAGTGAGCGCGAGCGTCTGGTCGACGAGCCCCAGTTTCTCAATCAAGCCGCCATGGAGCTTCCAGAGTCAGCCATGCAGGCCCTGCGCAATGAGATTCGACATCTGTTCGAGAATGCCTATGAATTGATCGCTTCAGCCTTGAGCCTCGAGCCTGACAAGCTTCGTTCCTCACAAGATCTGAAGCAGCTTGTGGCGGCAAGCCCCGAAGTTAAGAAGATCGATATCGATGACATCTATGAGCGTCGGATCAAAGTTCTCTACAGCGCCATCATTGCCTATATCAGCCAGGTACAAGCCACTACCTCGGAGCATTTTGGCGAGGAGCTGTACCAGTTGCGGTTGGCAAGCCGCAATATCGCCGAAGCGGTAAAGGACATCAAGCATCTGCAAAAAAACCTGGTCAGATTCTCTAAATCACCCAACAATAAAATACGCGATCAATACAACAAACTGCGACTACAGTTGGCCGTGGTATTGAGGGAGTTGGCTGAGGTGTTGGGCGATGAGGTTGAGGGGGTTTCCTCGTTGTCACTCGACAGTATTCAGGTAGTTCTTGAGGAGGGTGATGTCACGGCAAACGGTGAGCTGGATCGGCTGATCAGAGAGGATTCGATCCGTGCTGAGATGGCAACATCCTTGATGAATGACAGCGCCTATGCCTACGATGTGGCAAATAATCTGATCAACATGGTCCGTATTCTCTTCGCCCCAGTAGATCAGGAGTCGCGAGATGCAGAAAGTGCACTGATATTAAACGAAGAAGAGATCAGTGAAATTCTCAACACTCCAGATGAAAACTCCAACTAAACAGGACTCGTTATGACCAGCGAGAAGCTTATCAATAAATTTCATCGGCTGCTTAACATGGAACGACACAAGCAAAAAGAGAAGCAGGACAAGATACGCAGCTTGCTGAAAAAACTCAAAAAGCAGCAGATGGTACTCAAAGCCAGGCTGGAGAAGGGGCAGAGCCCTGATGAGCAGAAGCGTATCAAACGCAATCTGAAGGTCATTCAGGCGCAGCGCAAAAAAGGCATCAAACTGTGTAAGAGCATCAAGTGTAAGTAGTGCCTGTAGCCAACGCTCCTTCACTAATCACCGATTCCCGCAGCAGATCGGCAAAAGCCTGTGCCGCTGGTGACAGCGTGCTGCCTCGTCTGGCAATGACCGCCAGTTCACGCTCAATCTTCAAATCCTCAACTTCAATCTCAGCCACATCTTCCAGGCTATCCACGCCAAGCTTACTGACAAACGCCAGATTGCCGGTGGTGGCCACCATTCTCAGGATGGCCGGTATCGAGCGCAGTTCCATCACCACATGCATGGTCACACCAGCCTCTCGCAGTGTGGCATCGATGATCTGACGAACAGCGGTATCCGCTTCAAAGCCGACAAAGGAGATCCCACCCAGCGCATTGGCGCTGATGGGTTGCTTCTTGGTCAGCGGGTGTTGCTTAGGGCCGACCAGCACGATTCGATCGGTCAGCAGTGGCCAGACATCGAGCTCGCGGTTTTTTACCGGCATAGTGACCAGCCCCAGCTCCAGGTGGCCGTTGATGACATCTTCAGCGACCTCATTACTGCCAGCCTCTTTCAACTGAAACTTCACTGCCGGATGGCTGCCTTGGAACGAGGCGATCGCCTTGGGTAGCAGAAAAGAGACAGCGGTAGCGCCACCGCCGACCCGCACCGTTCCCCCTTCAAGCCCTTGTTGGGCTCTGACCTGATCCCGCAGATGGTCGTAACGGGCAATCAGGATGCGTGCCTCATCCACCACCTGACGTACTATTTATTTATGTTGCACCCCTTTGGGGCCTCGTTAGTTTTGTTCTGCGCCAACCTGCGCTTCAAATTGTTCCAAGCGACGGGAGAGGGCGGGTTGGGTGAGGCCGATCCGGTCCGCCGCTTCGGTAATGGAGCCTGAATCGGCAACGGCAACCAAAGAACGCATCAGCAACAGATCCATGTTGACTAGCTCGCGCTCGGATAAGCACCGAATGAGAGGGGTTGTCGGGCGATAGGCCTATGAGAAA
>JARRQD010000146.1:0-14762 GCA_037382205.1 Candidatus Thiodiazotropha sp. | reverse complement strand
CAGCCGCCGGGGGTTGCAAATACGCGCACCCCCTGAATATTGTCGTCAACTTGTTGAAACAGTTCGCTCATTTTGGTCTGAGCTGTCCCGGTCAGGGTCAAATCACTCTCTGTCAGGGCATTTGAATTCACACCATATCTCCTGAAAATTCTCTCTAGATGAGGGCATAATACCAAGAAAACCAACCCTATTGTTAATTAACTTAGAATAAAAGTTGGTTTTTATCAACGAGATGGCCATACCGTCACTTGCGGTAGCGTTACATGGCCAGCTGATTTCTTGCATTCAGCTCAAACAGGTGGCGCTCTGCATCCAGCAAGTGCTGGCCCCAGTGAAGGTGGAACCCTTTGTGCCAACCCTCAACGGCCTGTTCAGGCTCTCCATCGAGTAGATTCAGGCCACTCTTCAGTTCACAGTAGATATCGGTCAGATCATCGGCCAGGCTGCCGCTCATGCTCTGCCCATCCCCGGCCACATCAAACTCCATCCAATAGCCATCTCTCTCACCTAATAGGGTTCTTAGGAAAGTGTAGAGCTCAAAACGGGCATCCAGATCGGCCGCTGTATGGTGAGTGTTTCTGGGGGTTGGCAGATTCAATGCGTTTACTGCTTCATGCAGCCGGGGAAGTAACCCAGCAACCTCTTGCAACCACTCAGTATTCCCGTCATGCAACGATTCAACCAAGTCACAATAGCGCCTAGCCAATGTTTCAAGTTTTTGTATATTTGGACTCATAGTCTCTTCCTCACAGCTCTTCTTGCTACTTCTTCCTTGTTGGTACCAGGAGATCAATTCCAGATCTCAATAGAGACAGCTGCATGCTACTTTGATATGTCACACATACCAGATTCTAGCAGTGATCACGATCAATCCTAGGAAAAACCCTTAATCTCCTTGACCGGTTCGATAAATAAAATATATCTGCTACTAGTTGATAAAACTGCCAATTCGAGCTCAGAATGGCCGAATTCTTGACAAAATAGGTCAATTTAGTTTGCTACGAATTAAAAAGGGTACAATGTGCTGATGCAAAGTGAGATTGAACGTCGGCCAGTCGTTCTGGCCATCGGTGGACACGACCCAGGAGGCGGCGCCGGCATTCAGGCGGATATTGAGGCGATCGGCGCGAATGGCTGCCATGCAGCCACCGCCCTGACCTGCCTGACTGTACAAGATAGCTGCGATGTCAGTGGACTGATCCCTCAATCTGCAGAGCAGCTCACCGCCCAATGCATTGCAGTCATCGAGGATTGCCGGGTTTCTGCCATCAAAATTGGCCTTCTGGGCAGCCTCCAGGCTGCGCATGCTGTGATCAGATTGCTTGAGGGATTTCCCGATATCCCGGCAATTTACGACCCTGTGTTGGCCGCAGGTGGGGGTAGTGAGCTGTCCAGCGAACAGTTACTGATGACGATACGTGAGGATTTGCTACCTTTATGCAATCTGATCACACCCAACACTGTAGAAGCGGCCAGACTTTCCGCCGCAGGGAATAGTGCCAGCCTTGAGCAGCATGCAGAGATCCTGTTTCAACTTGGCTGCCGAGCTGTGTTGATCACCGGAACTCATGATGAGCAGGATCAGCACCGAGTCATAAACCGTCTCTATCGGCCAGGCATTTCCCCCCTGGTCAGGCACTACCCCCGTCTGCCTGGTGAATACCACGGTTCCGGCTGCACCCTGGCCGCTGCACTGGCGGCACGAATCGCTCTTGGCGACAATCTTCAAAGGGCCACTGAGGCCGCTCTGGACTACAGCTGGAAAACGCTGCAGCAGGGCTTTCAGACCGGTCGCTGCCAATCGATGCCCAACCGTTGGTTTCGAACCCCTCCAGAAGACGCTTTAAATCAGCCATGAGTCTGGCTTTTACCAAAGCATGGTAAACAGCGATGCCCTGGACAGCTACAAGCTAGAAAAGTGAACCGGGTAGGCTTGTAGCCCCAAAACTTTTACTATTTAATATCAGGCCGTCGTGTCTATGAATCGTTCTGGCCTGGTTGTTAAAGAGATGAAAAATAAACAGATATTCCAGGGACTCTACGCCATCACCGATTACAAATTGTGTCCACCGGAGAAAATCTTGCCTCAAGTGGAAGCCGCACTCGCAGGTGGCGCGCGGATCATTCAGTATCGTGACAAACGACAAGATCGGAGCCGCTGCGCTGAACAGGTGCGTAGCATTCTCAAATTGTGTAAAAGATCCTCTGCCCAGCTGATCATCAATGATGATATTGAGCTGGCTCTGGCAACCCGCGCCCATGGTGTCCACCTGGGGCATGAGGATAGTGCACTGACTGAAGCCCGAGAGCGACTTGGCTCTTCAGCAATTATCGGCATCTCATGCTACAACCGCCTTGAATTGGCAATGGAGGCGGCTGACCAGGGAGCGGATTATGTTGCCTTCGGACGCTTCTTCCCCTCCCTGACAAAGCCAGAGGCTGTAGCGGCAGATCCAAGCCTTTTAGTCGCAGCCAAACAAAAAATCAGCCTGCCACTGGTTGCCATTGGGGGCATAACCCATGAGAATGGCGGCCAATTGATCGCCGCAGGCGCCGATATGCTGGCTGTTATCCAGGCTGTTTTCGGACAACCGGATGTGGCAGCTGCCAGCCGTCGTCTTTGTGCCCTATTTTCGCCGCAGGAGTAAACAATAATGAGCCGTTCTGAAGAACTCTTTGATCGCGCAAAACAGCATATTCCAGGTGGGGTAAACTCCCCGGTCAGAGCCTTTAATGGCGTTGGAGGAGACCCGGTTTTTGTTGACTGTGCAGCAGGCCCCTATCTCTACGATCCAGAGGGCAAGCGCTACATCGACTATGTGGGCTCCTGGGGGCCAATGATTCTCGGCCACTCCCACCACGAGGTGATTGAGGCGGTCGCTTCTGTCATCGACAAAGGACTCAGTTTTGGCGCCCCCACCGAGTTGGAGACTCAGATGGCGGATCGAGTGTGTGAACTGGTTCCCAGTATGGAGCTGGTGCGCATGGTCAGCTCCGGCACCGAAGCCACCATGTCCGCGATCCGCCTGGCGAGAGGATTTACCGGCCGTGACAAAATCATCAAATTCGAGGGTTGCTACCACGGTCACTCTGATTCCCTGCTCGTCAAAGCCGGTTCCGGGATGCTGACTTTGGGAGAGCCCTCCTCTCCAGGGGTACCAGCCAGCCTGGCTGAGCACACTCTGACACTGACTTTCAATAATAGCGAACAGGTCAGAGACGCCTTCAAACAGTATGGCGATCAGATTGCCGCAATCATTGTTGAACCGGTGGCCGGCAATATGAACTGCATTCCACCGCAAGCCGGATTCCTGCAAACCCTGCGGGCAGTCTGCGACCAATATGGCTCAGTACTGATTTTCGATGAGGTGATGACTGGCTTTCGCGTTGCCCTGGGTGGTGCTCAAGCGATCTATGGCGTCAAACCGGATCTCACCACCCTTGGCAAGGTGATCGGTGGCGGTATGCCGGTAGGCGCTTTCGGTGGCAGGGCCGATATTATGCAGCAGATCTCACCCTTGGGTCCGGTTTATCAAGCGGGTACGCTGTCCGGAAACCCGGTCGCCATGACTGCCGGCCTTAAAACTCTAGAGCTGATCTCTAAACCAGGCTTTTATGAACAGCTCTCGGGCAAAGTGGAACAGTTGGTGTCCGGTATTATGGCTGAGGCCAAATCAGCCGAAATCCCCCTGACGGAAAATCATCTCGGTGGTATGTTCGGGCTGTTTTTCACCGATCAGCAAAAGGTCACCGATTTCCGGGGCGCTATGGCCTGCGACCAGAGTCGCTTCAAGGCGTTTTACCATGCCATGCTCGACCGGGGTATCTACTTGGCGCCTTCCGCTTTTGAAGCCGGCTTTGTATCAGCGGCGCATAGCGAAGCAGACCTTCAAACTACCATTGCAGCCGCAAGAGAGGCCTTTCAGCAGCTTGAACAATAGCCACGATCAGGCGGCTATTGGCACTGTCTGGAGCAACTGCACGGCAAGCGCTGCGATGAACCACGGCAGAGCTTCCAGGAGTATCGAAAGGAGCGTGAACGACATCTGTTGGCTGAATAAATGCCGATCGAACAAAAAACGGAACAGACCAACTCATGAGTGAGGTGTTTGCCGCACTGCTAACCTGGATCGCTGAAAACCCTTTTTGGGCCGGTCTGAGCGTATTTCTCGTGGCCTTTTCGGAATCGGTTGCGATTTTTGGTCTGCTTGTACCCGGCGTGGTCGCGATGTTTGGCTTCGGTGCACTGATCGCAACCGGCACACTCCAGTTTTGGCCGGTATTCTGGTGGGCGGTGGCTGGCGCAATCGCCGGGGACAGCCTTAGTTTCTGGCTTGGCCGCCATTATAAGGATAGCCTGCGACAACTTTGGCCATTCAGTCGCTACCCTGGAACCCTACACCGGGGAATCAGTTTTTTTGAGAAGTACGGCGGTAAGAGTGTCGTCATTGGCCGTTTTTTTGGCCCGGTGAGAGCGATCATCCCCCTGGTGGCGGGAATGATGGACATGCCAGCTCTGCGTTTTCTGCTCGCCAACATCAGCTCCGCACTGGTTTGGGCACCAGCCTACCTGCTCCCTGGGATTGTTTTTGGAACCTCTCTTGAACTCGCGTCTGAAGTTACCTTCAGACTGGTGACACTGCTCCTACTGGTACTGATTATAGCCTGGGGGCTGTTCAAACTGGCTCACACCCTGTTTCGCCTGTTGCAGCCCCATGCCAGAGAGATCGTCCAAAGGGGATTCGACTGGGGACAGCGCCATCGTGGTTTTCGCGCCATTTCCTCAGCGCTGGCCGATCCGAATCATCCCGAAGCCAAAGGTCTGGCGGTTCTCGCTACGCTGCTGCTGTTGGCCACCCTGTTTTTCATACTACTCGTTGGCGCCATGCTGGGTGGTGCACTGACCCAATCCGCCAATGAGATCGTTTACAATGGACTACAGAGTCTGAGAACGCCCTGGGGCGACCAGCTCATCTATCTACTAACCAGCCTGGGAGACCTCTCCACCATCTCAGTGGTTGGCACGTTTTCATTGATGCTGCTGTTTCTGCAAGGGCACTTCCGAACTCTCAACTACCTGCTTGCTGCGCTTGGTTTTGGTTTAATTGCCCCACTTTTGCTCAAGTATGGATTACAAATCCCCCGTCCTGAGTCCGCCCCCGCCTCCTTGGGCCCCTGGTCATTCCCCAGTGCCCATGTGTTACGCAGTATCACTCTGTATGGTTTTCTCTCAATTTTGGTTGCCAGGAGCCTGAGCCATGATTGGCGTTGGCTGCCCTACAGTATTGCCAGCGCCCTGGTGGGAGCCGTTGCCCTGTCACGACTCTACCTGGGGGTACACTGGCTGACCGACATCATTGGCAGTTTGACCCTGGGGCTGGCCTGGATTGCCCTGCTTGGCATCGCCTATGCCCGGCATGTGGCAGTCGAGTCCCGTCATCTCGGGATCATTGCCACCAGTTTGACCGCCTTGAGCCTCTGCCTCTGTTTCCAGAGCTGGCAGCTACAACAAAGCCTTGAACCCTATCAGCAACCAACCACTGCTGAGCAGATTGTATCTCAGCAGGCATGGCTGTCAGGTGAGCTGCCAATTCCAACCTACCGACATGACATACGCGGCCAGGGTGATCATCCGCTGAATCTGCAAGTCTCCGGCGATCTACAGCGATTTCAGCAACAACTTCAACAACAGGGTTGGCAAACAGCGGAAATGCTCGACTGGAGGAATATGTTACAACTTCTCTCCCCCAGTACCCCGCTGAGTGAACTCCCGCTGTTGCCCCATGTACACGATGCTCGGCATGAGACATTGGTGTTGGTGAAAAATCTCTCCACTGAACAGCGCTTGGTGTTGCGGCTATGGCGCAGCACCCTTTCGATCGACACCCAAGATAATCCGCTCTATCTGGGGAATGTCTCCAGCCAACAGGCCGATATCTCGCTCGATTTATTGGTTATTCCAAGAACAGATACAAATTTCCAGGCGGCATTGGCTCTGTTTCAGGAGGATCTGAAGACTGCTCAAGGGATCGTCTATCCTAGAGCTCGGAATGCTGTGCTAATTTCAGTCCAGCAGCTATCTTTAGAAGAGTAGGCGTTATATCATATTGATTTGATTATAATTAGTCAGCTGACTGCTAAAGCTCACAACTGATCTGCCGATTAGAATAAGAACCCGGAAGCGATACAAATCTAAATAATATGTGAGAGTCTGTAACAGCGTGAGCGCCGCTTTATCCAAAACCAAGCTACCCAAGCTGATCTGGTCACTCAGTGTAATGCTCTGCCTTCTACTCAGCAGTAACAATGCTTGGTCTGAACCAGCTGATGTGCGAATCGGTGTACTGGCCAAACGGGGTTATGAGAAAAGCCATCAACGTTGGGATGCAACCGCGACTTACCTCTCAGAACAACTGCCAGAGTATAATTTCACCATCATTCCCATGACCTTTGACGATATCCCTATCATCGTAAAAAACCGCCTGGTGGACTTTGTTATCGTCAACTCTGGAATCTATGTTGATCTGGCAGTCAGATATGGCGCCAGACGAATTCTGACTTTGGTCAATGAGCTCTCATCCGATTACCGAATCTCTAAATTTGGTAGTGTGATTTTCACACTGGCGGACAATCATGAAATCAGTGATCTCAGCGATTTGAAAAACCACCGGGTCGCAGCGGTACACCCTACCTCATTGGGCGGCTGGATCATGGCCCAGCGGGAGTTACAGAGCACAAACCTGGATCAATGGGACTTTGCCTCCTTGATGTTTCTCAATACTCACGATGCCGTGGTCAATGCAATCCAGCAGCGCAAAGCGGATGTTGGTATCGTCAGAACCGATACCCTGGAGAGGATGGCTGCCGAGGGCCTATTGAGTGTGGTTGATTTCCGCATTCTTTCACCAAAGAAATTCACCCAATTTCCCTACGCAATCAGTACACCACTCTATCCGGAGTGGCCATTGGCAATGCTCTCGCATACCCCACTGGAACTGGCACGGCAAGTCTCCATTGCTCTACTAAGCATGCCGACTGCCCACCAGGCAGCAATCGATGCTCACATCCATGGCTGGACGATTCCGGAAAACTATCAAACTGTTGACGATCTACTGAGGTTACTCGCTCTACCACCCTACGATCGCAACATCGACGAAAAGCTCTTCGACAACATACGTCTATATTGGCATTGGTATCTGCTCGCCATGATCGTGCTGCTATCGATCACCATTCTCAGCTTCAGAGTTACTCGCCTCAAACGTAGCTTATCTGAACATAAAAGCACACTTGAACTGAGCCGAGAAGCACAAATTGCCACCTTCGAACAAGCCGCGGTCGGATTGGCCCATGTCACGCCATCGGGTGTTTTTTTACAGATGAACCAGAGACTCTGCGATATCATTTCACTGGGTAAAGAGCAGCTACAGGACATCAACCTTAAAGAGATTCTCTACAGCAGCGACCTCCCCATCTGCATCAAGGCGATCGATCAGCTTTGCCAAAACAGGCTCTCCAGTACTTCTTTACAATTACGCATCAATTGCGCCAATGGCCAAAGAAAATGGATTCAGCTTTCACTCTCTGCAAAACCGGATAGTCATGGCCAGGTGGAATATCTGGTTGCGGTTATTGACGACATCGATCAGTACAAAAAGCTCGAAGAGCAGAGTAATCTTGCACAACAACAGAAAGAGCTGATTCTTGACATCGCTGGGGATGGCATCATCGGTCTTGATATTGACGCCCGGTATACATTTGTCAATCCGGCAGCAGCAGAATTGTTAGGATACAGCATTGATGAAATGATCGGTGCAGAGAGTTATAGCCTGCTACAGCACACATCAGAGGATCACGCGAATCTGGCGCCGGAACAGACACCAATTCTGGATGTTTTGAAACATGGAGAGACTTGCCGAGGAGAGTGTAGCACCATTTGGCATAAAGACGGAACGCCCCTAGCGGTTGAGTATACCAGCACACCTATCATGAAAAATGAAAAGGTAACCGGAGCGGTTATCGTGCTTCGCCTACTCAGCTCTACCCCTTCGCAATCTGTGACGCCACAATTGGCACCATGAACATCGGCAGGTTCTTAGGGCGCTATTTTCTGTTTCTAATCCCTCTGGCCGCTTTGGCCGCCTTGACCTATTGGATTATATATCAACAAACACTAGACCGGATCACCAGCGAACTGAAACTGGAATCCAATATTCTCACCAGCCATTTGAGAGACCAGCTCTATACATCGTTTACCGAGATTCATTCAGATCTAAAACTTCTCACAGAACAATACAAGCTACATGGCTTGGACAGCCCAATCAAATCTCAGAATGAGATCAAAGACCTGCAGAAATTGTGGATTTCGATTGCAGAGCAGAGAGCACGCTACGATCAGATCCGTTTTCTCGATGACCAGGGGCAGGAGATCGTAAGAATCAACTATCATAAGCATAAAGCGATTGCAGTGAAAGATCAGCAGTTACAATCGAAACGACATCGCTACTATTTCATTGAAGCCATCAACACACCCAGCGGCAAGATCTGGAACTCACAACTAGACCTGAATATCGAGAAAAAACAGATTGAGTTACCCTTGAAGCCGACGATTCGTTTCAGCAGCCGTATCGAACGGCAAGATGGCTCAGCTGATGGCGTGATCATCGTCAACTATCTAGCCACAAATCTGTTGGATAAATTTCGCAAAATCACCGCTAGCTACTCGGGTCAAGCGATGCTGTTGAATTGGCAGGGATATAGCCTGGTCAGTCCAAATTCGGCAAATGACTGGGGGTTTATGTTTCCCGACAGTCCTCAGTCGAAAACCTCCCTCGAACACGAAGAGGCCTGGCGTGCAAGCCTGAACAATAGACAGGGACAACTCCTAAACCAACATGGCCTCTATACCTACGATTTCATCGATCCATCTGGGAACCTGGAAATCTCATCAAACTGCAGGGGCTGTCTGTCACTTATGTTACATGTCCCCGATCAACTCATCACTATAAAACTCTGGCGGGAACTCACAAAGACCATCCCGTTTTTGATACTGAGTTTCTTGCTGTTTGCCATCATTCTTGGGGTCGCCCTATGGCAAAGAGAAAAACGAAGTATCCATGAGAAACAGATTCAGGATTTAAATCACCAGGTATCATTTGAGCACAATCTTTTTTTAAGCAGCCCAGGAGTGATAGCAAAACTGAGCAACGGGATTGGCTGGCCGATCGAGTTTGTTTCAGCCAATATTAATGAGCTACTTGATTATGATGCTGAACACTTCGCCTCAGGCAAGGTTACTTTTTCCAGCATTATCGACAACCGATATCTTGAACAATATACCTATGAGACCCAGCAGGCAGAAAGTAAAGGACTAACCACTTTCAGCCACTCCCCGTATCGGATAGTCGACCGCAACAACCATCGAAAATGGGTACACGAAACCGCCCATGTCATCCGAAACAGGTTGGGAAAATTAACCGGCTTCTATGTCCACATCAATGATGTCACACCACTCAAAGAGGCAGAAGAGCGCTTAACCCAGTCTCGGGACTATATCCAGAAAGTTGTTGATACCATACCCGACCCTACTATGGTCATCGACATCAATAACTTTCAGCTCAAACTGATCAATCAGTCGGCGCTTGATCTATATAACAAGGGCCAATCGATCGATCCCCAACTGACCTGTTATCGACTCTCCCATAAACGCAGCAGCCCCTGCAAAGGGAAGTTGGAACCCTGCCCACTACAACAGATTCTGGAGAAAAGAACCGCCGTATCTGTAATCCACAAACATTATGATTACCAGGGAAACATTATCCATGTGGATGTCCGCTCGACCCCTATATTCGACGATAGCGGTGAAAACATCATCCAGATTATTGAGTCCCACAGGGACATTACCAAAACGGTTGAAATGGAGAAACAACTGCAGCACATTGCAGAAACCGACCGGCTGACTCAGATCTACAATCGTATGAAATTTGATGACGAGCTGAAAAACCAGATTGCCTGGGCCAGCCTGACCAACAACCGTTTTGGTCTGATCATGTTCGACCTGGACCACTTTAAAAAGGTCAATGATACCTACGGCCACGACCGGGGTGACCAGGTGCTAAAAAACACCGTTGATCTGCTGCATGAAAGAATTCGTAAATCCGATATTCTGGCCCGCTGGGGGGGTGAAGAGTTCATGATCATTGCGCCATTAATCGACACCTTAGAACTGAGATCCCTGGTTGAATCTCTGCGCAACGCCATCCAGAAATATCAACATGAAGAGGTCGGTTCGGTCACTGCCAGCTTCGGCGCCAGTGTGGTCAGACCCAGTGATAACATCCACTCCTTACTGAAGCGAGTCGACAGTGCTCTTTACGAATCCAAACAAAAGGGACGGAATCGCTGTACAGTTTTTTAATCGATCTTGTCGCAAACAACACTGGTTTCAGTGGGAACAGAAAAATTACCGGGTGAATTGCACGCTTGTGGCGGCGCATGGCGGTGTTGCAACGCCTTGTACCACCACAAACGCACACTTCACTCTGTCCAATGGGTCTCATTTAGGATTAACCATCCAACCTTATTGCAACATTCCACTATTCTTGACGGTTAAAAATCAGTACTATCTTTGCCTCGGTTATCTACCAATCCCTTTTAGTAAAAACTAAACAATAGAATAATAACAGTAGGTTTCCTGATCCGGGTTTGCTTCCAGTAGGCTATTCGGCAATACATCGCTTTGTTAATCGAGGAGTTCAACATGAAAAAAACGACCAATCTACTAAGTATCACACTCTTGGCTCTGACGCTCAGCGGATGCAGTGGTTCGAACGATTTTAAACCGGCTGCCGGGATGGATGGCCTGGATATCTACGCCAATGCCTGCACCAGCTGTCATGGCGACGGCGGCCAGGGCAAGTTCGGCTTTCTACTCAAACTTGCCGGCACTGATGAGAGCCCTAAAGAGATTACTGAAAAGATTATCAATGGTGGAAAGTTGATGCCGGCGTTCCCCAACATCAATCAGCAACAGGCAGAACAGGTTGCTGACTACCTGAAAAAGCAGTAAGCGGTACTCTACTCTCCCCACCTTGGGGAGAGACGGTTCTCGACGCCCAGCTGATCGAGAATTCGCGACACCATAAAATCCACGATCTCTTCAACACTTTGCGGATTGTGATAAAAACCGGGATTGGCTGGCATGATCACGACCCCCATACGACTCAGTTTCAGCATATTTTCCAGATGAATCTCTGAAAAAGGCGTTTCACGCACCACCAGAATGAGTTTACGGCGCTCTTTCAACACCACATCCGCCGCCCGCTCCATGAGATCATTACTGGCGCCACAAGCGATGGCGGAGAGCGCTCCCACTGTACAGGGGCAGACCACCATGGCCCTGGGAGGATTGGAGCCACTGGCCACTGGCGCCATCCACTGCTGCCGACCAAATACCTGCAGCTGCTCGTCGCTTACATTGAAACGCTCACAGAGTATGTTCTGTATCTCCCCAGGTTGCGAAGGCAACTCCAAACCGGATTCCATGCGCAGTACAATCTGCGCCGCCTGACTAATCATCAGATAGAGCCGTTCTCCTGACTGTAGCAAAGCGCCGATAAGACGCAGTGCATAGGCACTGCCGGATGCTCCGGTAATTGCCACCGCGATTGGCTTGCTCTCAATACTCATTGTCGATTTTGTAATGCATCCAACAATCTTTGATGAATCGCTTCGAAACCACCGTTACTCATGATCAGTATATGATCACCAGGTTCAGCCATTTGTATAACCTGCTCGATCATCTTCTGGGTGGCATCGAAAACCTCTGCACGGGAACCCAGTGGCGCCAATACGCTGGCTGCATCCCACTCAAGATCATCCGGAGTAAATAGCAGTATGCGATCGGCTGCATCGAGTGCGCCACTCAGGCGCTTGGTATGAATATCCCGCTTCATGGTGTTTGAACGGGGTTCTAACATTGCAATAATACGCGCATCACCCACCTGTTGTCGTAATCCATCAAGCGTCGTCTCGATGGCAGTCGGATGGTGGGCAAAGTCATCATAGACTCTGATACCGGCCACCTCACCCCGCAACTCCATACGCCGTTTCACATTCTTAAAACTCGACAGCGCCGGGATCGAAACACTTGGAGGCACTCCGGCGTGTCGTGCTGCAGCAATCGCGGCCAATGCATTGGACAAATTGTGCTGACCCAGTAGATCCCACTCAACTCGCCCCTGGGAGCGACCCTCACAGATCACATCAAAAGCCTGCCCATCCGCTGTCGCATTGGCCCCATGCCAGTCTGTCTCTTGGCTAGGGTCAAAATGCTCCACCGGTGTCCAGACTCCCATCTCAATCACTTCAGCAAGAGGTTGATCATTACTCGGACAGATAATCAGCCCCTGGGCAGGGATTGTTCGTACCAGGTGGTGAAACTGCCGCTGTATCATAGCCAAATCATCGAAGATATCGGCATGATCAAACTCCAGATTGTTCAGCACCAGAGTACGCGGCCTGTAGTGAACAAACTTCGAGCGTTTATCGAAGAATGCGGTATCGTACTCATCCGCCTCAACCACAAAGAATGGGCTCTCCCCCAGGCGGGCGGAGAGACCAAAATTCTCTGGCACGCCACCGATTAGAAAGCCAGGTTCAAGTCCTGCCTCCTGCAGTATCCAGGCGAGTAGGCTCGAGGTGCTGGTTTTGCCATGGGTACCGGCAACCGCCAGCACCCAACGATCCTGCAACACATGCTCCGCTAACCACTGGGGCCCTGAGGTATAAGCCAGCCCCTGATCAAGCATATATTCCACCGCGGGATTGCCCCGCGACATAGCATTACCCACCACTATGACATCGGGTGCGGGTTGCAGCTGTTGTGGCTCGAACCCCTCCATCAGCTTGATGCCAGCCTCTTCCAACTGGGTACTCATGGGTGGATAGACATTGGCATCGGAACCACTCACCTGATGACCAAGCGCCCTCGCCAGCAGCGCAATGCCACCCATAAAGGTTCCACAGATTCCAAGGATATGTAGATGCATCAGCCTGTAGTCGGAAAGATCAGTGCTACCAGCGTACCGGCAAGCAGGGTATAGAGTAATGCGATGGCAATCCCCACATTGAGGGAAACCTCAAAGGTATGTCTAAGGATGTGACCGATCACGACCACGCCCCAGGCGAACACAACCAAAAACAGGACCCCCGCCTCTGGGGACTGGTTCTGATGGCCCCAGGCAACCAATGATAGCGCTAACATACCCAACAGAAAACCACACAACATCAATGCGGTTGCCGCCTGAAGATATCGCGCCAAACGTCCCTGCATCTTCAGCGCGACATACAACGATCCGATCATTAGCAATAGCTCGAACAGGGTCTGCACCAAGGCCCGAATCAGATGCGTTTGGGTATCCATGAACATCAATACCCCGGGCAACAAATTGAGCAGGAAAGTGAACCCTAGCAGATAACTGGATGCCGGAAAATCCTGGGGGCCCCGTCGTAACAGACAGAGATCGATTGCTGCGCGAATCAGTGCCTTCAAAGATCCTTACCTAGAGTTCGATCCACTGCAAAAGGGCTCCACGCTTGACATACTGGCATCACTTCCAGGGCATTGATATTGACATGGGGCGGCAGCGCTGTCACCCAATAGATGATTTCAGCGATATCTACCCCGGTCAAAGGTTGGGTGCCTTGATAGACATCGGCGGCCTGCTGCGCATCACCTTTCATACGAACCAGGGAAAACTCAGTCTCCGCCAATCCAGGCTCGATATTGGTGACACGCAATGGAGTGCCCAGCAGATCCGCTTTCAGGCCACGACTAAACTGCTGCACGAAGGCTTTGGTCGCCCCATAGGCGTTGCCTCCCGGATAGGGCCAACTGCCGGCAACCGAGCCGATATTGATAATATGTCCCCGGCGTCGCTCAACCATGCCAGGCAATATCAATCGAGTCATATGCATCAAGCCCTTGATATTGGTGTCCACCATAGTCTGCCAATCATTGAGGTCGGCCTGATGCGCGGCTTGCAGGCCCAGCGCCAGCCCCGCATTATTGACCAGCACATCAATCTCACGACTGGCTTCAGGCAGGCTCTCTAGAAACCCGTCCACGGCCTGTGGATCGGTGACATCAAGAGTCCGTATCACCACTTCAGCTTGGCTGGATAGCTGGTCACTCAGCGCCTGTAGACGATCCAATCGTCTCGCACAGAGCACCAGATCGTCACCTGCCTCAGCAAAGCGGCGCGCACAGGCTTCACCAAATCCAGATGAAGCACCGGTAATTAAAACACGTTTTTTCATGTGTCGTTCTGGGGGGTAATCCGTTGGCTGATCCTAGGGTACTGTCCGTCAAATCTTTCTAAGTATGACATTCAATCACAATAGATTAGGCTTTTGTACCATCATTCATTCGCTGTTTAGCCGATTCTCGATAGGTTATTGATTTGAAAAGATAAGCCGCAACAAGGCCGGGGTCAGGCTGATCAACAGCAAAAGCAGCACAGCCAAATTACCGGTGCGAGCGTATAGGGTTTCACCCCTCAGCGGCACAATCTCGCCTTTCAGCACATCCTCTTCGAGCAACGGGGATACCCCATCAAGCTTACCATTCGGTGCAATGATCGCTGAGATCCCTGTATTGGTCGAACGCAGCAGATAGCGACTGGTCTCCACAGCGCGCATGCGGGCAATCTGTAGATGCTGGTGAGGCGCCAGCGAGTCACCGAACCAGGCATCGTTGCTGACAT
>JARRQD010000145.1:1020-9701 GCA_037382205.1 Candidatus Thiodiazotropha sp. | reverse complement strand
ATCACAACACTTTTCATTGGCTACATCGCATTGACCTCCCACATCCTGGTAGCAGAAGATCGGCATATTCATGTCAATGGAGAGTGCCTTGAATCCACAGAAATGGTTCTGCTTGACCAGCTGATAGGTGGATTGGCACCGAACGGATATTATTGGATCGATTTCGACACGGGCGCATGGGGTTATGAAGGGGATCAAGAGACACAGGGCTATATCGGTGCTCTGGCAGGTAACCAAACCGAACCGGCTGACAGCACCAGTATTTTTGTCAGCTTCAGGACAGACGGGTTAGATTTCTATGTAGGAATGATTACCAGTTGCCTTCCCGCTGTTGAGTCATTGTTCGTAAAAACAACAAGCTGAGTGATCGGCACACTTGTTGCTTGGTAACACTCATTCTATTTTCCAGGTACAAGCAGTTGAGTGAGTTCGGTTTTGGCCAGGGTTTTGAGGCTCTGCAGTTTGGTTCTTTCGGTGGGAGCTCTGAGGAGAACTACGGTCCATACATCCCTGAAGCCAGGGATTGTATAAGTTGCGGGGTATGCACTGGCAGCTGCCCAACTTTCAAGGTGAGGCCCGAAGAGAACTACGGCCCTCGTGGTCGTGTTCGTATGATAGACCGTGTCATCAACAAACAGGAGAGGCTCAATGAACAAGAGCTTGAAGCACTGGAGTCCTGCACCCTGTGTCGTAGCTGCGAAACAGTCTGCCCATCAAAGATGGCATACAGTGAGCTATACCTCAAAGCCGTTCAATTAATCGATCACCAACCCTCTCCAAATATTGCCACCAGGCTAGTATTAAGCCAAGCGGATGGTAATACCCTGAAGTTCTATCTGGCAGATAAACTGATTCGCTTTTATCAGTGGAGCGGTTTACGACAGCTATTAAACAGATTACCATTTTCACCACTCAAAGGAGGCCTGAGAGAATTGGAGAGCCTGTTACCTCTCCCCTATAGCCCCCAAGCCATTGCTGATATCAACACAGCCAAAACGACTGAAAAACAGGGAAAGGTTGGCCTATTTACCGGTTGTATAGCTAATTTACTGGATTCCCAGACACATAGCGCAACGATCAGCTTGCTGACACAGCTGGGTTATGAGGTTCAAGTTCTTAAAAACCAGACCTGCTGTGGGGCAACCTATGCTCATAATGGCGATCTGGAACAGGCAAAAACCTGTGCAGTTCAAAACTTGAATGCCTTTGCTACTTGCGAACTTGATGCAATTATCTACAACGCCAGTGGTTGTGGCGCCTTTCTCAGCGAGTACTCTACCCTTTTGAAAGATGATGAGACTGGTGATTTACTGCAGGAGATCCCGCCAAGCATAGATATCCTGGAGTTTCTCTCCACAATAAAATGGCCGGAGGGTGTTGAACTGCATGAGCTTAATAGAAGCATTGCGGTGCATGAACCATGCAGCCAACGCAATGTACTGGATAACAGCCCTAGCCTCTATTCACTACTCGCAAAAATCCCCGGTTTAGACATCACGCCACTGCAGGGCAACGAAATGTGTTGTGGCGCAGGTGGAACGAAGATGGTTACCCAGCCAGAACTGGCCCACCCTCCAAGAGACGAAAAAGTTATGGCTCTATTAGAAAGCAAGGCTGATATGCTGATAAGCAGCAATTTGAGCTGCGCCCTGCATCTGGCTTCTGGTATCCGGCAGGCAGGTGAAGATATTGAAGTGATTCACCCGGTGGTACTGTTAGCACGGCAATTGACTTGACTATCTGAGATTCTCATAGGAAGGCTGTTTTTAAAGTTCGTTAATCTGAACTTACTCGATATTGATCCACATCTGATACCCATCAGGCTTATCTAAAGTGGGAGGGGTGGTTTTAAAATAGCTTCTGGGTCAATCAGGCTTGCGAAACTTCATTATACCCCAAGCCAGATAACCTTTTTCACCAGCCTCTACCCAGTGACCAAGTCCTTTCAACATGCGATCGATATATTCCTCACTAACGCGCCCTGCCAGAGATGTGCGCTGCTGCTTCAGTTCATCGCGAACACGACTGTAGTGCGTAATCAGATGAGGCGTCAGGTCAACAGTTTCTGCGGCTTCCAGTCCAGCGGCAATCGCCGCGTCTTGATAGAACTTGAACGACCCAAGACTATCCAAGTGGATTCGGTCGAGCACCGGCTGCAATACGCCTGAGGGGCAGTTATCGGCCTGCATGGGGTCTGTAAAGATGAGCACTCCTCCAGGCTTCAGTATGCGCGCTACCTCTTTGATCACTTGTCGACGATGACCACTATGGAGGATCGCGTCCTGAGACCAGGCAAAATCATATTGGCTGTCAGCGGCTGGTATCTGTTCGAAGCTGCCATCAATCACATCGATCTGTTGCGCAACGCCCTGCTCGGCGCTCATTGTGCGGTTACGTTCATTTTCTGTTTCACTGAGATTCAATGCAGTGACCTGGCAACCGTAGGTGTTTGCAAGGTAGCGAGCTGAACCACCGTATCCGGAACCAAGATCAATTACCCGCTTGTCTACACCAAGACCATCAAGCATCTCGGCCATGCGTATAACGGTACGCCGTGAGGCCTTTGCGATTTTTGTATCGGCATTGTCATAAAGGCCGATATGGATATCTTCACCACCCCAGATATGGTAGTAAAAGTTATCTGCATCCTCGCTGTTGTAGTATTGGCGAGCTGTTTCAACAACATCAGAGTAAGCAGCACTCACGCCTCGTCCTCCTGTTTACGGTAAGCTTTTTCTGCTACGTGTATAAAGAAATCGGGTTCGGTTTCACGATAGGTCTCTTTGAAATCACCAAAAGTCTCGATGTGCTGAAACCCAACTTCCCGCATCAGGCGTTGCACATACAACTTACGTAACGGAAACATATTGAGGTGAAAAGCCGAGCCGTCACTAAAGCTGTATTTGAATCGAGCAAGCGCCTCATCGACATGCTCCGGTTCTGCGCGGACATTATCACCGCAATAGTAGTAGCTGTGGCCGGGTTTGATTTGATGATCGAGTAAAGCGTCGTAGTTTCTCTGATCAAGGATAAGCACGCCATCGTGGCGCAGTGTGGCATAGTACTCCGCCAGGCTCTTTCGGCGATCATTATCTTCGTGAAGGTGGGTGAAGGAGTTTCCAAGACAGATTACAGCGTCATAGTAGTCGTGGACATCCCGATTCAACCAGCGCCAATCGGCCTGTACTGTCCGTAAGATGTAACCTTGATGCCGAGCATTGTCGAATGCCTTCGCAAGCATCTCCGGACTGCCGTCAACACTGGTTACTTCAAAGCCAGCCCTGAGTAACTGAACTGAGTGAAAGCCGGTTCCCGTTGCGACATCGAGAACTTTCTTGACCCCAAGTTCTCTCAGTTTTTCTATAAAAAATTCCCCTTCCGCAGCCGCTCTGCCATCCCAATCGATCAGCTCATCCCATTTCTCAACGAATGAATGAACATACTCCTCTTGGTATGTATCGGACTCACGGACCGCAAGCGGGTTCTGACCATAGTTCTGCTGGGTATTGTGTTTCAACATATTCGCCCTCAATGGCATTGTATTATTGACTGATTGCTGCTACTGATCTTTAGCGCCATATTCACAGTTGATGAATGCGTTTTGTACCGATCAAGAGCCTGGAACACCAGCACATCCTGGCCTTGCATCCGCCGCATGTACGGTGCCTGCCATTGATCAGCCTAAGCAACTTATGACTGCCGTCGCTGCTCATCGGCCAGCCCCTTATAAAGACTGATACACATTAGCAGTAGCACCAGGGTGAATGGCAATCCTGCAGTGATTGCTCCGGCCTGCAAGGCCTTCAGTGCCTCTGCACCACCACCATAGAGCAGAGTCCCTGCAATCACCCCTTCGAGGGTAGCCCAAAAAATCCGCTGAGGAACTGGTGCGTCAACCTTACCCCCAGAGGTAATACTATCGATCACCAGTGATCCGGAGTCGGATGATGTGACAAAAAAGACCAATACCAGAGCAATACCCAGAAAGGAGGTGACATCGGACATCGGCAGGTTTTCCAACATATGGAACATGGCCAGGGAGACATCGGAGATACCGTTGGACAACTGCCCCACTCCGCTGATCGCTTGATCAAGGCCGGTGCCACCGAATGCGCTCATCCAGACCAGGGTTACCAGGGTGGGAACCAGCAGTACCGCAATGATAAACTCCCTCACCGTGCGACCCTTGGAGATACGGGCGATGAACATACCGACAAAAGGTGACCATGAGATCCACCAAGCCCAATAGAAGACCGTCCAACCATGAAACCAGTCGCTATCTTCCCGCCCAAATGAGTTACTCAGCGGTAGCAGATTCTCCAGGTAGGCCGATGCATTAGAAGCGATTTGACCAAAAAAACCGAGCCCCTGGCCTAGTACAAGTACAAACAGCAACAGAAAGGCAGCCAGTGCCATATTCACATTACTCAGCAGTTTTACGCCGCCATCGATACCGCGCACGACGGATAAGATGGCGATACTGGTAACCCCGATGATGATGGCAATCTGGGTGTTGATGGCGTTTGGAATATCAAACAGATGGTTGAGTCCGCCAGCCGCCTGCTGAGCGCCCAGACCAAGTGAGGTGGCCAGACCGAAGATGGTGGCCAATACAGCCAGCAGATCGATAATATGACCAGGCCACCCCCAGCAGGACTCACCCAGAACCGGATAAAAGGCCGAACGGATGGTTAGGGGCATACCCTTGTTATAGGCAAAGAAAGCCAGTGACAGAGCGACTACCGCATAGATAGCCCAGGGATGAAGCCCCCAGTGAAACATGGTGGCCCCCATTGCGATACGGGCCGCTTCCGGTGTATTGGGCGCAACATTCAGCGGCGTGCCATACCAATTGGTGTAATAGGCCACGGGCTCGGCAACACTCCAGAACATCAAACCGATACCCATGCCAGCAGCAAACAGCATGGCGAACCAGGAGAGGGTAGAAAAATCAGGCGTAGCTGTTTCACCGCCGATTCTGATTTTCCCGACCGGTAGAAAAATCAAGAACAGGCAAAACAGCACGAAGATATTAGCGCCCCAGATAAACAGCCAATCAAATGAATTGATTGACCAGGCCTTAGCCCCATCCAGCATGGACTTTGCCTCAGCGGGAAACATCAGTGCACCGATCACAAACAGCAGGATCAGCGCGGCACTGATAAAGAAGACTGGATTATGCATATCCATGCCGAACATTGTCAGGTTGTCCTGGCCGGCTTGGTAATCCGTGGTGTAGGTGTCGTTTATTGAAGTATTTGACATGGCGAGTAATTAAAGATTAGTGTACTAACTAATATGCGCGTTTATTATCTTGAATGCAAGTAAGCGATTATTCGTTAACTTCACGTCACCATGTTAATATCAAACGCATACTGGATAGGTTCAATTCAGTCAAACCACATTTAAATGTTGTAAGAACACTAAGGATATGCCAATGCTGATTCCCAAGCTTGCACCGCTGTACACCGCCGCACTACTCAGCTCCGCACCATCTCTTTATGCAGATGAAAAGGGTAATGCATCGCTGCTGACAGAGATTCAGCAGATGCAGCAGCGCATCGAGCAACTCGAACAGCAGGTCAAGCAAGACCAACAGCCTGCCGAACAGGTAGAAACGACCGCGCAACCGCAGCCCGAAGCGGAGAGCGAGGCCGTGGCTGAAGCTTCGAAAACAGAGCCTGAAGAGGGTATCAAGGTCGGTGGCGCGGTACGTTTTCAGTACAGCAATGAGCGTTATCGGGAGGGTAATCGGGACCGAGGCGGCGATTTCGACTTCGATATCTTCAGGTTGAATCTGGATGGTCAGGTGGGTGGCGTACTGTTATCGGCGGAGTGGCGATGGTTTCAATATATGAATGTAGTACATCATGCCTGGGTCGGTTATCGGATCAAGGATGGGGTAGAGGCTCAGGCCGGTATCCAGAAAGTCCCCTTCGGCGTACTGCCCTACAACTCTCATAATTTCTTCTTCAGTTCAAACTACTATGTGGGGCTTGAAGATGACTATGACGCGGGCATTAAATATCTCCACCAGGAGGGTCCCTGGGACCTACGTGTTGGCTTCTATTTCAATGATGAACAGGGAGGCGTGGATGGCTATGTCGATCATCGAGAGGATCGTTACTCCTACGATGTAGTCGGTTACCGGGGATCTGCTGAGGGAACCTATGATGAACCGCTCAATGCCATCGCTGAAAACAACACCCTGAATGGCCGCATCGCCTACCAGTTGAGCCCACTGAAAGAACTCGATCTTGAGATCGGTTTCTCCGGACAATATGGTTTGCTGCATGATGGTGATGATAAGGCCGGCGACCATAGCGCCTATGCGCTGCATCTGGTTGCGGACTATGGCCCCTGGAATATGCAACTGCAGGCCACCACTTACCAATACGATGTGGATGATGGCGCTGATTTGATGGCGGTAGGCGCCTACAGTTTCTTCGATACCATTCCTGCCGAAGCAGACAGCTACACAGCCAATCTGGCATACAGCCTACCGGTCTCATGGGGAGCCATATCCAACCTCACTTTCTATAACGACTTTTCGCTGATCACCAACAAATCCGCTGATCTGGATGATACCTGGATGAATGTGCTCGGTGTGGCGGTCTCTGCAGGCGGCCTCTATACCTATATCGATTTCGTAAGCGCTGAAAACCAGCCCTTCATCGGTGGCACCATGGGGGCTGATAGTGGTGAAACGGAACATCGGCTGAATATCAATCTGGGTTACTATTTTTAAGGCGTTTGGGATCAATTTACTGCTGTTTTTAGGCAGAAAACCTCCCTTAGGGGTCTCCCAGTTAAGTTCATACCAAACCAACCACTGAGAATTTCCGGTGAACTGATTCTTCAATATGGCGGCCTGTGAGCATCTCTGCGCCCCTTGATGCCCACGGGTACGCCAGTTTCGCGCCAAGGAAGCCAGTCTGCTGCTTCTCAGCATCGTGTTTCTTGCACACCATGGGATCACACCCAATCTTTGCCACAAGTAGCATCCTCATCTCCATCACCTGTGATCTAAACCTCCTCGGCATATCGAGGTAGAAAAAGCGGACTATATCCGCATTTCAGCTTCTAGATCAATAAGTTGCAGGTCTAGAGTACCTTCTAAATCGCACCCTTAAGATTCAGTTAAGTCTTTCTGAATAATCTTTACCACAGTTTAAACCTTGGAGTAGAGATCATGCCTGCTGAAATGCAACGAAATATTCATAGGACAGGCCTGCCGAGATTTGTCAGGTCGCTCGCACCTGACGCCCCAGAGCGCCAGAGTGCGGAGCAATTTGTCTCAAGCTGTTTTAATCAGCAATATGGTGCTGAGATCCGCCAGTTTATGCCGATACTGATGAGCCTGAGCAATCAGCAGGATGAACTGAATGGCGTGCTCGGATTTCGCGCTGCAGATCAAAGTCCACTGTTTCTTGAAAACTATCTTGACCGGCCTGTCGAGCAGGTGCTGGCCACCAGGCTCAAGCGCCCTGTGGATCGTTCCCGCTTGGTTGAAGTAGGAAATCTGGCTGTCAACACAGCAGGGGGCGGTCGCTGGCTGATCACAGCGCTAACCGCCTATCTCTCCACAACCCGCTGTGAATGGGCCCTCTTCACCATTGGGCCAGTACTGTACAACGCCTTTACCCGACTTGGACTGCAGTTGATCGATCTGGCCCCTGCTCGTCTTGAATCACTGCCCCATGAGGAGCAGAGCTACTGGGGAAGTTATTATCAGCAGGGCCCGCGGGTTATGGCCGGCAATGTCAATCAAGGACACCGGGTACTCTGGAACCAATGCCAGCAGGAACAATCCTTGCGTGAACTGTGGCTTCGCGCAGAACTTGCGGGAAGGCAAGCCGCATGAAACTCTTTGAACGATTGACTCAGTTTGCCCTCGACTGCCCTGAGGCTATAGCGATCGAAACGAGAGGGATGGTGATACGCTACGGCGCACTGCATGATTCACTGCAGGAGTTGATTCCGCAGCTACGAGAGCTTGGGGTGAGCACTCTGGCACTGGATATGGACAACGGACCCACCTGGGCGCTCATCGACCTCGCCTCTCTGGCTTGTGGCATCACTCTGGTTCCACTGCCCCCATTTTTCTCCAGTACGCAGTTACAACATGCTTTGAGTCAGGCGGGGGTTGAGCTGGTCATCAGCGACAACCCGAGTCGATTGCAGCAGCGCCTCATGGGCATTACGTTGGGACATCAAAAGAGCCTCTCTTGCGGCAACCTAACAATTAACTGCCTGACAACTGGATTATCACCGCGCAGCCTACCGCCAGGCATTGCGAAAATCACGTATACCTCAGGCACGACAGCAGAACCTAAGGGAGTGATGCTTAGCCAATCTCAGATTCAACGCGTGGTTGCATCACTGGCGAAGGCCGTCGAAGTCAACCGGAGAGATCGGCATCTGGCCTTAACGCCACTGGCAGTACTGCTGGAGAACATCGCCGGCCTCTATCTCCCCCTCTGGGCCGGTGCCTGTACAGTTCTCCCCTCCCTCAGTGAAACAGGCCTGTTGGGCGCCAGTGGACTCGACGCTGAACAGATGTTGAGAACACTGAACAAGTGGTCCGCCTCTACCGCCATATTCAGTCCTCAGATGTTGCAAGGTATGGTCTCAGCTGTGCAAGCCGGGAGTCCCCGCCCAAGGTCATTACGCTTTATCGC
>JARRQD010000145.1:0-999 GCA_037382205.1 Candidatus Thiodiazotropha sp. | reverse complement strand
GCTGTCTCCCAACGACTGCTTCAGCAGGCCGCTGAGTTACAACTCCCAGTCTATGAAGGGTATGGCCTCTCTGAATTCGCCTCAGTGGTCTCACTCAACCGCCCAGGTACACACTGTACCGGTTCGGTCGGTAAGCCCTTGCCCCATATCGATATCAGGATTGGTGATGGAAATGAAGTACTGATCCGTGGCAACCGCTTCGCCGGCTATCTCGGTGAAGCCGCTGAGGAGCAAAATGAGAGCTGGTGGCCGAGCGGCGACATCGGCTATCTGGATGACAATGGCTTTCTGCACCTGCAAGGACGTCGCCGTCATATCTTTATCACCGCTTTCGGACGTAATGTCTCACCGGAGTGGGTGGAACGGGAACTGGTGCTGGAGCAGTCAATTGCACAAGCGGCCCTGTTTGGTGAAGCCCGTCCGTGGAACTGTGCGGTGATCCTACCTGCACCAGGGGCTGAATATGACGCAGTTTCCGAGTCAATCGAGCGGGTCAACACCCTGCTACCTGACTACGCACGAATCAGCCAATGGCTAGCTGCGGATGAACCCTTCACCGTAACAAATCGACAACTCTCAGGCACCGGCCGCTTACGCCGCGAGACGATTTTTCAACACTATCAGGCACGCATCGATGCATGCTATCGAGAGGAGCTTATCTCATGAGTGATTTCTTTACTCAATTATTGCAACAGACAGAAGCGGAACGGAACGCACTGCAGTCGATCCCGTTTATCCAGCACGGGGTAGCCGGTGAGCTTTCACTGGAAAGCTACATCGCCTTTTTGATCCAGGCTTATCATCATGTCAAACAGACCACCCCGCTACTCATGGCCTGCGGTGCGCGTGTCCCACACAATATGGAGTGGCTGCGAGACGCCATGGCCCACTACATCGAAGAAGAGGTGGGACACCAAGAGTGGATCCTCAACGACATTGAGGCCTGTGGGGGAGATAAGGAGGCGGCCCGTCAGAGTGAGCCAGAGATGGCCGCTGAGC
>JARRQD010000144.1:0-8689 GCA_037382205.1 Candidatus Thiodiazotropha sp. | reverse complement strand
ACCCCTACCCGGGCGATGACAAGGCCAGTGAGATTGGTTCATCTGCTTATAATCAGAATTGTGCCCGGTGTCATGGACTGGGTGCCGTGTCAGGGGGGATTGCTCCCGATCTTCGAGACCTGCCACCGGATGAAGAGGGTGATGCCTGGTTCATCATGCGTATACGTAACGGCGCCATCCGTAATGGAGTAACCTATATGCCGTCTTTTGAAGGCATTCTTTCCCAGGAAGCCATGTGGTCGATCAGGGCCTGGCTGATAACCCTGGAATCAGATCAATAAAAGAACAATTTATTTGGAGGGCGATGATGCAGAAACTGTTCAAAGTGTTGCTACTGTCCATGATGATGACCATCTGGATGATCACAAGCTCGGTGCTCAAGGCCGATGATGGGCAAACGGCTCTGCAGAAGATTCAGGAGCGTGGTGTATTGGAGGTGGCGGTCTATGCTGATTTTCCACCCTTCTCATACCGTGGTGAACGGGGAAGGATTGTCGGTATCGATGTGGATATCGCCCATGCCTTGGCGAAACGATTGGGCGTTGTTGCTGCAATTCGTGCCGTAGGCGCGGATGAAAACATGGAAGATGACCTGCGTAACAATGTCTGGAAAGGACACTATCTGGGTGGCGGTGTCGCCGATGTGATGCTGCATACTCCATTCGATGAAGCCTTTGCCAAAGAGAATGACCGAGTCAGTTTTATCGCTCCTTACTATCGGGAACAGGTTGTGTTTGCCGTGGCGGCTGATAAAGCTGGCCGGGGATCCCCTCTGGGGATCTTTACCCGTGAAAAGATCGGTGTTGAACTTGATACCCTGGCTGACTTTTATCTATTAACAGCCTACAGCGGCCAGATCCGTGATCAGGTGGTGCACTATCGAAATATGAGTGCGGCGGTTGCTGCACTGAAAGCTGGAGAGCTGAGTGGTGTTGCTGGGCCCCGCAGCGAGATTGAATTTGCCCTGGGTGAAGTGAGTGAGCGTTATGCGGTAGGGCCAATTCAGATGCCAGGGATGCGCAGCAGTGGTTGGGATCTTGGTGCGGCTGTGCGACAGGGTAGTGAACAGTTGGCGAATGCACTGGATCAGGCCATGATCGACGTTCGGGAGAGCGGCGAGCTGCAGCGGATCTTCGAAAAGCATGGATCAAGTTATCAACTGCCAAGCCGGATTGTGCAACTGCAGTCTGAGAACTCAGGGGTTGTCGCCTACAGTGACGATGCGAAACTCTGCCTACGTCGCCCTTAGTGCTTCACTCTGTTTCACTGCTGGATCCGTTACTACAGATCTGGCGGGTAACTATCGTCTGTCGGTGGAGATTCATCCGGCTGCGGATACGCTCTGGCCGCGCCGCATTCTGTTGGAACAGATTCCTTAGGGGTAAATCAATGAGGCTGCAGATTTATTGGTTGCCACTACTGTTGTTTACAAACTGCTTCGAACTGTTAGCGGCGCAACCTCTTGTCGATCCACTCAATTCGCCGATGTGGCAAGAGATGCATCAGCGTCTGCTAAATGGGGCGCCGGTGGTGTTTGACGATCGAGTTGTGGTGCATGCGCCTGCTGTTGCAGAAGACTCTCTGAATTTGCCTCTGTGGATCGATGCCAGCGCCCTGGGTGAGGTCGAGCGCCTGCTGGTGTTTGCCGAGCTCAATCCGATTCCAAAGGTGCTCGATATGCAGCCATTAAAAGCGCTGCCCCGCATCGGTCTACGGATCAAGGTGCAACAGGCCACCCCGGTCAGGGCCGCCGCGCTAACCAGGGATGGGATTTGGCATCTGGGCGGTTTAATGGTGGATGCCGCAGGTGGTGGGTGCACAGCCCCAAGCATGGGCAGTGGCTCATCAGATTGGGTTGATCGGTTGGGTGAAGTGACAGCTCGGCTCTGGTCCAGGGAGAACCACAATCGGCTGCGTGCCAGTATTGTTCATCCAATGGATACCGGTCTGGTGGCGGGAATTCCCGCCTTCTATCTTGAGCAATTAGAGATCCGAGATGGCGCTGGAGAACCGATCAGTCGACTCTCACTGTTTGAGCCGATTGCTGAGAACCCGGTTTTGACACTGGATCTGCCAAAAAGACGACAGCTCACGCTGCTCGGGCATGACAACAACGGCAATCCTGTGGCGGCCAGGATCACTGAAAGCCGTCCGTCTGCAGGAGCGGTTCAATGAGGTATCGGCTCTTCATGGTGCTCTGGCTGGTTACGGCTGTCTGTCAGGCCGTTGAACAGGATTACCAACTGCAACCCCGGCAAGTGGCCGAAAATACCTACGCATTGATCGGGCGCAATGAGCACTTCAGTTTTAGCAACGGAGGCAATATCGTTAATACCGGTTTCATTATCACCGAAACCGGTGTCGTGGTGATCGACAGCGGGCCCTCAAGACTCTACGGCGAGCAGTTAAAGGCGGCGATCGCAACGCTTACCGACAAGCCGGTGGTTAAGTTGTATATCACCCATATGCACCCGGATCATTTTCTAGGAAATCAGGCCTTTGAAGCGCTACCGATTGCCGCCTTGGAAAAGACCCGTAAGGGGATTCACCTGATGGGCGAAACATTCAACGACAATCTTTATCGTTTAGTCGGCAGCTGGATGAAAGGCACTCGAGTGGTCGAACCCAATCAGCAAGTAGAGCCGGGTCTGAAGGAGATTGGCGGTCACCGTTTGCAGCTGATCGCAATGCAGGGTCATACCGGTGCTGACTTAGCGATACTGGATGAAACTACCGGTGTGCTGTTTGCCGGTGATCTGGTGTTTTATGGCCGCACCCCGACTACACCCCATGCCAATCTGGAGAAGTGGCAAGCAGCATTGCAGCAACTGCAAACCCTCGATTTCGAGGTGCTGGTACCCGGACATGGTGAGCCGGTCACCAGTCATGTTGCCATTTCACAGACCTCAACCTATCTGAGTTGGTTGGAGGGCTATCTGGCTGAAAAGGCTGAGTCCGGTTCTGCGATGGCGGAGCTTCTCCAACCGAAAGCGCCTAAAGCGCTGTGGGAGCTGGCTGTGTTCAGTGATGAGTACATACGTTCATTGAGTCATCTCTATCCCGCCCTAGAGGCGGCCGCACTGGCCGATGGAAAAGTAGAGCAACTACAGTGAAAGGGGTGTCATGGGTGCTCCCACCGCTGATACTGATCTATCTGTTACAGCCAACGCTGGGTTTTACCGAAGCATCCTCACAGCTTTTCTCTGAGCAGGGATACCGAATTGCAAAATACCGCCGGCCGCTGCCCCAACAGCCCCCTGCCGGTAAACGTATCGATACCCAAGCGCTTGCTGATCTGATTGACGAGATTGAACCACTGCTGGTAGATGTTCTGGCAATCACACTACGACCGGAGAGCGCGCAGTTCGGCCTCTCCTGGCTGCCTGCCACTCAACGACAACATATTCCTGGCAGCATCTGGCTGCCAAATGTGGGCTATGGCGACCTTGAACCCTGTATGTGGGCCTGGTTTGAACGCACCCTGTATCATTACACGGGAGGGGATAAGGATAAGCCAATGGTGTTCTATTGCGTCACCGATTGCTGGATGTCCTGGAATGCGGTCAAACGGGCATCTGCTTTGGGCTATCGTAATCTCTACTGGTATCCGGAGGGGAGCGACGGTTGGGCCGCAGCTGGATTGCCATTGGACGTTGCTAAGCCCTTGCCGCTACCGGGTATGGAAGATGGAGTGAGAGATACTCTGTTTGAGTGTCCGGCCAACAATCTCAACGCTGCATTGAAGCGCAGTGAAGAGGAGCAGCAGCAATGAGCTACTGATGGTTGCCACTTTCTCCTATATCTCTAAAGACACAGAATAGAAAATAGTAAACTTCAGTGAATTATTTTTGAATGCTATTTGACGCTTTTTAGGTTTAAGGCAGTAGGTGCTTTTGTCCGGTAACCACTGGAACGGCCAACCTGGAACTGTGATGACCTCAGTGGCATTTACCATACTCTTGCGCGCAAGTGGCATGCCGATACTCTGGGTCCTGAGGGAAAGCGTTTTCGACACTCCCTTGTATCACTTGTGATACACCCGCATCGAATGTGAACAGTCTGGTTCAGGTTAAACCCATCGAAGCCCGGTAATCTCCCTGAGTTCTGCCCACGCGGGCAGGCATGAATGTTGCACTTTTAGTTCAGATTGAATGCCTGACTGGACTGGCTTCAATGAGATCAGATTCATCCAATCCTTAACTGCGAGCAGGAGAGATCAACCATGAGAAGGTTTTTGACGTACCTGAGCGGCATTCTTGTTGCTCTCGTCGCGCCGACCACATTACAGGCTAAAGATGAGCAGATGCTTGATTTAGCCAATACCAGAGGGTGTTTTATCTGCCATCAGGTGAAAGCCGCAAACAGTAGCGACAAGCCTTTAGCACCTTCCTATCAGGAGGTGGCCGTTCGCTATCGGGACAATAAACAGGCCTTCGATCGGCTGCTCGACCGGGTGATCCATGGCACCGCCTATCGGGATCAGCAGTGGCAGGGTAAGGTTGCGATGCGTTTTATGCCACCCAACGTGAATGTCTCTCGTGATGAGGCGGCTGCCCTGGTTCATTGGATCCTTCAACTGGATGTGGATCAGAAGACTGTGGCGCGCTTACAGAGGCATGACAATATGTTGAGACTGGCGAGTCTGAGTGGCTGTAATATCTGTCATCGTGTGGAGCCTGTGACTGAGTCCAGGGTAGTGCCATTGGCCCCTTCCTTCCGCGAGATCGCTGCCCGTTATCAGGGTACTGACAACGCAAAGGATGAGTTGCTTGATTCGGTGTTGAAGGGTACACAAGGGGGAACCAAGATGTGGCACAACGTCAATATGCGTTTCATGCCGCCAAACGTCAATGTCCGCAAACAGGATGCAGTCGCCCTGGTTGAGTGGATTCTCTCATTGCAAACCCAAGGGCTCGCCAAGCGAGCCCGAATTCCCAAGCAGCACCCGCTGAGTCAATAGTAACCCACACTACTGTTTCGACAGCGGCTGATGGCGTTAGGAGGGGCGCATCTGCTGGATGGTTGGATATCATTCGATCTATGGTCATGGCGAGAAGAGGATTTTATATCAGTATTTATGATATAAAATCATAAATTATCATTTTTCATAAAATTGATTCTCTACCATACTCCTGTCATTACTTTTTTTAATATCGATATACAGGAGATTAAGGTCATGGTTCAAACTACCGTTGATCAATCCGCCAACGTTCAACCTCTGATCCGTTTTGATGAAGACGGATTCTTGATCGATCATCAGCTATGGAACGAGGCACTGGCCCGTGATCTGGCAGATCGAGAGGGAATCAGTGATCTGGGAGAGCAGCATTGGCAGATCCTTCAGCACATTCGTGAGCGCTATCTTAGCCTCGGGGCGCTACCCAATATGCGTCTGGTCTGTCGAGCAACCGGAATACCAAGACACAAAGTGCATCACCTGTTTGGCAGCTGCCTGAGCATCTGGCGAATCGCCGGATTGCCAGATCCTGGTGAAGAGGCGAAAAGCTATTTCAGTTGAGTTTTAAAATAATCAGGTCCGGTTGCGCGCCTTGAGCAGGGCTTTGTACTCCTCTGGAGCGAGTATCTGTCTCAGGTCGATATAGCTACCACTCTCAAAATTTCTCAGCTCAGGTAAGGCTTGTAGAATTCGTTCAGCTGCTTCTACACATGTACAGAGGTTTAACTGTCTTCTCTGTTCAGTGGCAGGCGAATGATAAAAGTCGTACCGACATCCTGTTCTGTTTCAAACAGCAGTTCACCTTGATGTTTGCCGACCACGATATCCTGAGCGATGGCCAGACCTTGCCCGGTACCCTCTCCCACGTTCTTGGTCGTGAAGAAGGGGTTGAAGACATAGGCCTGGGCCTCTTCAGGTATGCCGGTGCCGGTATCGCTAATGCGAATTTCCACCTGATTGTTCTTTAGTTCTGAGCTGATGGTGATGATGCCTTTCTCTTCCTGTTTGGTGGCTTCAATCGCATGTGCGGCATTGACGATGATGTTCAATATAACCTGAGAGATCTCCCCGGCAAGACACTTCACGTTAGGCAGTTCATCGCTCAGCATTAATTTAGTATCCGCCACATATTTCCACTCATTTTTACACACTGCAAGTGCATTGTTGATCAGGCGATTAAGATCGGCCGGCGCCATATCCTTCGAACCGGGATGCGCAAACTCCTTCATCGCCAAGACAATATTCGCCACTTGTGAGGCGCCGGTTAACGATTGATCTATGGCATGAGTAGTCTCTTCGGTAAGATAGTCTAAATCGATCTCTTCTATGGTTTCATCGATCTTGGCGATTTCAGCCGCCAGTTCCGGTTGTTGTTTGGCTTTGCTCGAGAGTTTGGCGTAGTCTTGGAGTAGAGTTCTGAGATCCTCTTGCGCCTCTTTGATGAACTTAAGATTGTCACCAATATATTGTATCGGTGTGTTGATCTCGTGAGCTATGCCACCGGCCAATTGGCCGACTGCTTCCATTTTATGGGTCTGGTTTAATTGGCGCTCCAGTTCCATTCTTTCTCGATACGCCCGTTTGCGTTCTGAAATGTCATTGAAGGTCAAAACCACCCGCTTACCCTTGTCACTCTGCTGCATTGGCGATACTGAAAAAACGATATCGACCTCATGCCCCTCTTTGTGGTAGAAGATGTCATCATAATCTGAACGGGTAATACCATCCTTCATAGTATCCGTGACCGCAGCATCGACCGATACTTCAGTGTTCGGTTTTTTATCCCCATAGACGATTTGACTGAAGCGGTGACCGATCATTTCAGTAGCATTCCATCCGATCAACCAAGCGCTTTCTGGGTTGGCGTACTTGACCGTGCCGGTACTGTCGAGTACCACGAACCCTTCACTCATGCTATTGGTCACATCGCTCAAAAACTGCTCTTTCTCTTTTAGATCCTGTTGTGTTTCTTTCAGCTTTAACCAATGTTTTCTTAGCTGACTCATTAGGAAATTACTGGTGATAGAGATCACCAGGAATCCTATAACGTGCAGCGCTGTCATGATCTGCTTGGCTTCAGCTTGTGATGCAATGATGGGTTCAGCCATAACTTTTACGCTGATGCCGCCGCGGATATCGCCAACCTTTCTACCTTCATAACCATGACATTGGAGGCACTGTTCCTGCATAAATACAGGGCCAATAAATCGGAAATAGGACGGCTGCTGATCCAGAAAGGGTTCAAATTTAAATTTATCACCTTGTTTGAACTGACTGAGTGCTTGCTTCTCCCAGGAATCAGAGATGTTATCCGGATTCATCGGTTGGTCCGAAACCGCCTTGTATTCGATATCCTTAACATGTTGCTTTTTAAACAGGGTAGGATCATTAGCCATCAGCACCGGATTTATTTTTGTCATTCTGACCATCTCGAACATAAGATTGCCTCGTTCAAAGGCGATCTCCTTAACGGAGTGATCAATCACGCTGAGATTCCAGATCAGAGAGATCGAGGTCAATGCCAACCAGAAAATGATTTGGAGTATCCAGTAGTATGTGGATTGTAATAGTCGGATCAACATGGCAACATCCATTGCTTTATATGGTCTAGACTCAGCTGATGACCTCTAATTTTGACTGCGTAACTCAGCTTGTCAGCAGGGTGTCGCATGATGGGGGTACGCCTCTGGGCACTTAAATCTCTTTCGCCTGTTCCAACTGTGAACCTGCTATCGATATAGAGCGCTTCTTACAAAGATAGCGTTCGTGAAAATGATTACTTGAGGATTTAATCTCTGTATTGAACTTGCCTAGAGACTCGATAATATATATTAATATATGTTCAATTGTTTTTATCCAGAGATGACTGGCGTTCCGCTCTTGAACGACTTCTGAAGAGGGTATACCAAGCCATGGCATTGACACCAACTCAACAGTTACAGATCAACCACTGTTCGGTGCGTCGGTTTCTTGATAAGCCGCTTGAGCCGGGGCAGTTGGAGGCGTTGGTTCGTTGTGGTCAGGCGGCAGCAACGTCAAGTTTTATTCAGGCCTACTCGGTGATTCGAGTTACAAACCACACAGCAAGAAGGGCCATAGCCGTTGCCGCTGGTGGTCAGGTGTGGATTGAGAAGGCTGCAGAATTCCTGGTCTTTTGTGCTGACCTCAAGCGTGTCAACCAGGTCTGTGAAGCGTTGGGTAGAGGTGCATTGGAAGGTTATAGCGAACATGGCCTTGCTGCGGTCATCGATGTAGCTTTGATGGGGCAGAACCTGATGTTGGCCGCCGAGTCTCAGGGGTTGGGCGGAGTCTTTATTGGTGGGATCCGCAATCAACCTGAGGTGGTTGTCGAGCAACTCAAACTGCCGCACCAGGTGGTGCCATTGTTTGGTATGTGTCTGGGCTGGCCAGATGCCGATACAGAAGTTAAGCCCAGAATGCCAGTGGATTGCATCCTGCATCAGGATCAATATCAGGAGATGTTGCCTCACAGCTTGGCTGAATATGATTCGCTGATGTCACAATACTATGCAGAGCGTGGCAGCAACGTAAAAATGACAGACTGGTCGAATGCCACCGCACAAGCGATGCAGGGCAAGAAGCGAGAACATATGCTTGAGTTTCTGCAGTCACAAGGCTTTTTCGTCTGTTAAGAAGCTTCGGCTTATTGTGTTATTTGACACATAGGCGCTCAGAATGGGTGTTCCTGAGTGCGGTCTGAATTCCCCTACC
>JARRQD010000143.1:0-12715 GCA_037382205.1 Candidatus Thiodiazotropha sp. | reverse complement strand
AATTGTACCGTCCATAGAAACGCTCACTAAAATTTAGTATACGAGTTTATTGTCTATTAATATGAATAGACAATAAACACTATTGTATAAGTTAGAGTTAGTATTTACAAAACTTGTGGCCCTCAAGCTGTAAGTGTATAAAAATTCAGCTACGTGACGATGCCAAAGAGTTCGGAGGTTACGGCTGAAGAATCAGGGGGCTGTACTAGGCTGATCAGATCTAATTGATATTGTATATTTGATCTTGTATTGTGTGAGGTTACATGCTTATGAATTTGTTGAGCTTGTGTCTAGTTGAGCCATTCAACTTTTGATAAGCTTTTTAAAAGCTCATCTTTATCTTCAGGTTTTAAAGCCTTACATGTGTGTGCAACAAAAATAACCTGATCACCACCAACCAGGCCATATTGATATAAAAACTGGCTTTCAGTTTGTGTGGTCGAGCCTATGAACCAGATATTGTTCGTGCCAATCTTATACTTTTTTAGTGGAGCCTTAATCTTCAATCCGGGTTGAACTGCGGAATCCTGCATAACACTCTTCAGAACCTCTTCTGAGCGATCATAAGTCTCAAAGGCATCTGTATGTGTTAGCCTGATTTTATCATCCATCTGATTCTTATAGATGTAGGTATTATTGTCACTTTTTATCAGTTTCCATTGATCTGGAATGTTAATCTTGAATGAGCCACTGTTGAGTTCTAAGGCAGTAACAGAGGAGGTAATTCCTATACAGAGTGAGACTGTAATTGTTGCGAAATATTTCATGGTACATCCTGCTGTGATTATTTGAACTCACACGATTGAATAGATGGTATAATTTATATTGCTATCGGATAAAAAATCAATAGGTTTTGCTTTGATGCGGTGGAACCACTTTGTCGGTGTCCTCTTGATCGATTTCGCGAGTGCTAAGGGTCGGGGAAATAAATAATCATCGAATCTTGCTTGTCTTTTGTCCCGGCTTCGTTGTTGCACAAAGGGTCACGTAGAGTGGCTATGCTGCCCTTTGTGCGCCTAGAATCCGGGACAAAATCCAGCGCAATCTTTGGATGATTATTCATTTCCCCGACCCTGATACTGTCTAAATTGAATAGATGTGAATGGTCTGATAATTTACTTAAGCCATGATGGATAAGTGAATGGGGTGATAAGGTAATTATACTTTACAATAGTGAAATCAAACCTTCCTGACTGATGTGAAGCTTTTCAATATCGATTTTAAAACTGGCCTTTAACATTTCTCTGGCCATGTTTTTAATGTTGGTTACCGTTTTCTGGTCAGGGCCTTTTTTAAAGGTGTCTTGAAACATTACCATCCAGTTGCCCGTCATGGACAGATATTCATAGAGCTTTTGTCGGTCTGCCGATGACGCATTCTGCAACCCCTGGCTCAGTGCTTTCTGGTTTGCAATGAGTTCTGCTACCTGCTTGTGAAGTTGAAGCAGATTCTGATCCGGTATCTCAGCGCCTTCGTTGTAAGCTGACCAGACGCCATAGAGGAATGATGCGGTGGCAGTGGGGATGTCTCCTTCAGGTGTATGAGCCGCTTGTTCAATACGTTTTTGCACATACATGGCGATGTTGAATATCTTCTCCATGCCGGCCCGTTTACCCTCGGGAAAGTTAGCGGCCAACTCTGTAGCAGTAAGTGATTTATTATTGGCAGCAGCGATCAAGTCTTGCTTAGTGATGGTGCTCAACTCCTCAACGAAGCGTTTACCTGCCTCTCCATCACTCTGAAGGCTGTTCAGGGTTGGAGCTTTGACCGGTTGCTCAAACAGTTCGTCAAACCCATCAATGAGAAAGCCAGGGGCCTGGCCACTATTCTGAGGCGGAGCACTATTAATCAGGGGTGAGCATGTGGCGAGTGATCCCGCCACAAAAAAACGGGCAAACAGTAACCTAATATTCATCTCTAAATCATACCCATTACTGAGGTGTACAGTTTTGATCCGTTATGGTGAGCTCGCCTTCCTGGCTGATGGAAATTGACTCAGGTTCAATTTTCAGGCTGCGGGTGATGATCTCTCTGACCATGATTTTCACATTGTTCAATGCGGTCTCATCCGGTTGTGAAGTCAAATGATGCTGAATCATAAGCAACCAGTTTCCGACCATAGCAAAGGTCTCATAAAGCGCAGAGCGATTTCCAAGGGTTGAATTCTCAAAGTCTCTGAGAAATTCGCTACGGGCTCGCATGGTCTCCTGAGTATGCTTGACGAGATTACCAAACTGTTTGCCCGGAATTGTATTTCCCTGGTTGTAGATCGACCAGATGCCATAGAGAAAGATCGTTATGGCTCCGTTGATATCCTGTCTCGGCAGCTTGTGGATCTCTTCAAAGCGGTGGTGAATGAAGAGAGAGATATTGAAGAGTTTTTCCATCTCTCCCCGGTGTTCCTGAGGTGCGTTACGAGCGAGTTTGGCCGCCGTTGAAGACTTTTTGCCTACTGCGCTCTTGATTTCCTGTTCGGTTAATTCGTTAAAAAGGCTTTCATGATCTCGATAGACCGCCTTGGAATAGTTGGCTTCATCGTGATGGCTCTCAGGTGTGTTGAGTGTGCTCATGGTATACCTCACTGAATGGTGTGGATGCTGGTTTTTAGGGGACTACTCTGTTTCAGGCGCGGTGTGCAGCTATCGATGGGAGAATTGTCAGGTGCTAAAACGGCCAATAGTGGGGTCAGAGCAGACAGATACTCATATCTGTCAGCGGTTGCATGATTTGGTACAGGGAAGATATGTGTACCCTCACGCAGGGCGAACCTGATCGATGGGATTGCCGGTTCATCTTGGCGATACCCAGATCTCTGCTGAGAGGAGGTATTGTTAACGGGATTCAAAGTACACTCCATGTATGCTATCTATCCCTAGTGACTACACTGTTCTGAATTTCCATATATTTAGATCTACAGATGACCAGGAAGGGCATCTGACACGCTCCTTGGCACATTATGCCATGAGTTTAACTGGAATATATCAGGGATAACCCCTATATAGACCTCAAACTCTGTTGATTTCTGGCATTTTGGCCGATTCAATCTTGGTATATGCTTTTATTGCTCAGCTGTTTTATTTTTGGAGGGGAATATGCCGGTACCTTCGCTGAAGGCAAAAGACTATAAATCTGATATCAAGCCGGTCTGGTGTCCAGGATGCGGACACTTTTCCGTGTTGGCTTCTCTGACCAAAGCGATGGCTTACCTTGGGCTGGCCAAAGAGAATGTGGCAGTGGTCTCGGGAATCGGCTGCTCTTCCCGACTGCCGGCCTACATCGATAGCTACGGTTTTCATGGTATCCACGGTCGGGCGTTAGCCGCGGCCTCTGGGCTGAAGGCAGCGCGCCCCGATCTGACGGTGGTTGTGGCCGGTGGTGATGGGGATGGTTTCTCGATTGGTGGCAACCATTTTCTCCATGCCTGCCGACGTAATATGGATATGACCTATATTGTCATGGACAACGAGGTCTATGGCATGACCAAGGGGCAGGCTTCCCCCACCACCAAGCCAAGTTGGGATAAGAGTAAGTTGACCCCCCATGGTACCGGCATACCTTGCTTCAATCCGGCTGCCATCGCCTTGGCCGCCGGCGCTGGATTTATCGCCAGGGCTTACTCTGGCAGTCCATCGGATCTGACTAAGGTTCTGGTTGAAGCGATTGAGTATCCGGGGTTTGCCTTTGTTCAGGTGCTCAGCGGCTGTGTTACCTTTCGCCCTGATCAGAAGTCGTGGAAAGAGCAGGTGCACCCATTTATCAATGAGGTGCCAACCGAGGATCGGATCAAAGCGGCGCAGATCATCCAGGCGGATGATGGGCTCGCCACCGGGGTGATCTATGCTACGCCGATACCGGTGTGGCAACCCGAAAATATCAAAACCAGTGATGTGGCGGCGTTAGAGGAGGAGTTTTGTCTATGAGCGATGATCTTGTCGAACCTATAATTTCCATCGAAGAGTTCCTTGTGCATGCTCTGGAATTAGAAGAGGCCTCGAGCGATCATTATGATGAACTGGCCGACAGCATGGTGATCCACAACAATTTGCAGGTGGCGGAGTTGTTCCGCAAGCTGGCGGGTTACAGTCGACAGCATGCTAAACAGGTGTTGGAGCGGGCCCAGGGCCTGGCGCTGCCTCAGCTAACCCCCTGGGATTTTAAATGGCGCTGCCCCTCGTCGCCGGAAGCCTTCTGTATGGAAGAGGCGAACTATATGATGACGGTTGCCCAGGCGATGGAGATCGCCCTCTATAACGAAATCCGAGGGCGAGAGTTCTATCTGCAGATTGCAGAGCACTCTCCCAGTGATGATGTACGTAAATTGGCTGCTGAGATGGCGGAAGAGGAGGGCTGGCATGTGGCGATGCTCAAGGAGTGGCAAAACAATCTGCAGGATGAGCTGCCGGTGGAGGATCTCGATCCGCCCAATATTCCCGAATAGGTCTATCGGGCGGATTCAGTGTCATTGGTTCAGCTTGTAGGCAGTCCGGTCATTCGCTCGGGTGTGTCAAACGGCTGCTCCGTCTCTTCAGCTTCCTGTTCCAATTGGTTCAGAAGTTGGCCAAAATAGAATGCCAGGTAGGTTGTCGTATTGAGGGTGAACCAAGAGAGAATAAGGACAGGCATTATTTGAAAAAACATTCAGGTGAGTTAGGTTGGAATATAAATAGAACGATACGAAGCCAAGGAGCGGCCACGACGATATCGCGCAAACAACAGATCTGTCTTGATGAAACCTCTGACTGTCACTGCATATCCCGCTGTGTACACCGGGCCTTTCTATGTGGTGAGGATAAGTTAACAGGGCATAGCTACGAACACCGTAGAAGCTGGATTGTTGAAAAACTCAAACAACTGGATAGGGTATTTTCGATCTCGATTTGCGCTTATGCCGTAATGCACAACCATAGCCATACATTGCATAAAGTCGACCGAGAAACCGCCTTGAAATGGTCAGTTGATGAAGTGATTTCACGATGGACAAAGCTTTACAAGCCAAGCCCGATCGTCGATCGATATTTGAGTGGTATGAAATTAACCAAAGCCGAATTGGAAGTCGTTGACGAGGATGCCGAAAAATGGCGCCACAGGCTTTACGATATCAGCTGGTTTATGCGCAATCTGAATGAAAGTATCGCAAGACAGGCCAATCAAGAGGATGGGTGTACTGGGGCGTTTTGGGAGGGTAGATTCAAAAGCCAGGCTCTGCTTGATGATGCAGCCATACTAACCTGTATGAGCTACGTTGATCTCAATCCGATTCGGGCAAAACTCGCCGATAGATCAGAAGAATCCGACTTCACCTCCGTCCAAGATCGCATCCGGTATTACAAGAAACAACTAGAGCGAACAGGGTTGGATAGCGTCAAGAACTACAACACAGTCATTGGCAGAAAAGAAAAGATAAAGCAGTATAGCCAAGCCATACGCAGAAAGTGGTTCTGCTCGAGTGGCTATACGTTACAGATCTATCAGACAGCAACGATCTGATACTTTAGAATTTACACTGAATTGTCATGCCATTCAAGCCGGATTGGTAGGGCGATGCTTGCCTATTGACCTGAAATGTAACCTTCGTAGCACTCAATTTAGAAGATCACAGATCGTTTTGTCAGTAGATTGAGTGAATCATTACCATGATTTTATTGGAAGACAAATAGCATGTGTGGTTGACTGGCTTCTAAATGATGCCTGTCCTGGCTTTCAATTCGAGTAAGCAACACGATCACAAATGCTCCACGCACAGGCTATATATGGGCCGGACGATGACTGTGGTTATTCAGGGGCAATAGCTGACACTAAGTTTTAACATGAAGAGCACGAAAGTGAGTGTCTTCAAGAAACAATAGATGAAGGAGCTATTGCTCCTCCATCTAATGGTCAATTATTTCTAGCTCATCAACTCATGAGAGCAAGACCTCAAAAGTCTAACCCTTATTGCACCTACTTTTAAAAGGAGGGGATTAAGTTGAGTGGAAAACCACCGCCGCCACCTTCTCCCAGATTAGGGCCACCACCTCCCAAGAGACCTAGCGGATCAGGGAAAAAGGGAAAGCCGCCGCTGTCCTGCTCGGCAGGTTGGGTTTCATTATTGGTGATATTCGTACTGTTATCCACATTGATATTAATATCACCATTAAAAATAAGATCGCCGCGTCTCTCATTTGGTGGAATAGTCACATCTACGCCTTCAGGTCGGCCGTTGACGGTATCGCAACCAGAGCCACCATCGATGTTGTCATGACAACCGCCGCCATTGATGGTGTCGTCACCAGATCCACCGGTTATGTTGTCTGAAAATAGGCCACCGTTGATCGTATCGTCGCCCGAACCGCCGTTGATGTTGTCTCCACCAAGCAAACCGCCGTTAAGGGTGTCATCACCCGATCCGCCATTGATGGTTTCAGAGCCAAAATTACTACCGGTGATGGTGTCATCACCACTCCCACCGTTCAGGGTTAGGCTGTTTTGTTCTCCACATAACTGAAAGCCGGAAGCCGTAATGTTGTCGTCACCTCCACCGCCATTGATTACCAGGTTTTTAGATTGTTCCGGAGTCAGGTGGTAAGTATTGCCATTACAGGTAATATCCGTTGATCCATCCCAATTGGTATGGACCTGCATATTGTCGTTTCCACCAGTACCATTAAATGTAGTTTGGTCGCCTTCAAACGTTATTGACGTTCCGTCACAATGATGTTCAGTTCTACTGCAGTCCATTGATCTTGAGCTTAAATCCGCACAGGGATTCGCACATTGATTTCCTTGAATAGCATCCATTTCTATTCACTCCTTAGTGATTGAAATTAACATTGATAACATTCCATCCAGATTAATATCTGTACAGCCAGTAAACAGTAAAATGGAACACTTTACTAGCTAGGGATAACCTGTATATTCCATGTGATGCTGAGTGTGGATTCACGGCTGGCCTTTCGGTTATTGTTCGTGGCTGTGTATGATCTATCCTGAAATCACAATTCAGTCAAATCAGCAAGATTATTTCTTCTGCAATAACTGTATGGTCATCAAGATGCTGGCTTGCTTATAGAAAATTAATTGATCTTTTTCAATATCTTACTCCATCATCAGATGTAGATGTGAGAGTTTAGATACTCAAGTTGCGAGGAGATATGAGTTAAGGTTAAGAATATAGATAGGTAACTATAGCTGTTCGTCAATCTCGGTGACATTAGGGGAAACCCTAGCTGGAAACGATGACGTACAAACTTGCATTCATTTTGTCATTGAGGTTGATCGATGCTTAAAGTCGACCGAGAAACCGCCTTGAAATGGTCAGTTGATGAAGTGATTTCACGATGGACAAAGCTTTACAAATCAAGCCCGATCGTCGATCGATATCTGAGTGGCATGAAATTAACCAAAGCCGAATTGGAAGTCGTTGACGAGGATGCCGAAAAATGGCGCCATAGGCTTTACGATATCAGCTGGTTTATGCGCAATCTGAATGAAAGTATCGCAAGACAGGCCAATCAAGAGGATGGTTGTACTGGGGCGTTGATCGAATCTGGTATTACAAAAAACAACTTGAGCGAACAGGGTTGGATAGCGTCAAGAACTACAACACCGTCATTGGCAGAAAAGAAAAGATAAAGCAGTATAGCCAAGCTATAGGCAGAAAGTGGTTCTGCTCGAGTGGCTATACATTACAGATCTATCAGACAGCAACGATCTGATACTTTAGACTCCACCCAAATTGTTTATGCCGATTAACCAGGTTGGTAGGGCAATGCTTGCCTATTGCCCTGAAACATATCCTTCGTAGCACTCAATTAGAAGATCACAGATCGTTGTCATTGGTTCAGCTTGTAGGCAGTCCTGTCATTCGCTCGGGTGTGTCAAGCCGCTGCTCCGTCTCTTCAGCTTCCTGTTCCATTTCGTTGAGCAGTTGACCGAAATAGAAAGCCAGGTAGGTTGCGGAATTTAGGCTAAACCAGAAGAACATAAAGACCCCCAGATAGATCCAGAAACTGCTGGTTTGCGCCTCTCCTGCGTGATACATCATAGCGCCAATGGCAAGTGGGTCGATGAATGAAAAAAAGATGAATGACAACAGACCTGCGACGATTGCGCTGGTCCATAAAAAGCCGAACAGGCATTTAAGTTTCAGTAGGTTAAGCACAGATTTCCTCCGGTTTTTTGTTTCGCTCGATGATTGTTTCGGGCGGGAACCTCAGCTTTCATAAGTTGCTGGTGCGCGGCTTGAGAGGCTTTTTTAAAACAGGCCTCGAGCGATCATGCGTCAGAACCGGACCAGGCAAGTGGTTACAGTACAGGATTCCTTCTTTCCTATTGACTGCTAGTACAAGATTAGCAACTCCTTTGGCTGTAAAACCATACTAAAATCCAGGAATAAACAGCTGGCAGTTCGCTATTGAAGCGGTTTTTTTACTTGTTGCAATCTCGGTCATAGTGCGACACTTCCTTGAACCTAAAAAAATCAGTTGACCGCTCCACTCTAATAGTAGGTTCCTGATTTTGAGGAAAATAGCGCCGATGGTCATGGTCACCTTCTGGGTGAATCACGCTACAACGTGAATGGTACTTGCGCGCCGTGCAGGGATGCACAAGTGTCGCGGGCACATGGATGTGCAGGAGCGACCCTTGCCCTGCACCACCACAAGCGCACCCTTCACGCTGTCCAACTGATCTTTTTAGGTTGAAGTGACAGGTCATGACGAACTTGGTGGCTCAACTAGGCTCGCCGCAAAACCAGAATTGGGGCCGTATTGAAGAGTGACCAACTGGCCAGGGTGCCAGCAGTACCGATACCGATAGCCCCGCCAAACACCGCCACCAGCCAGAGCTGGGGATTGAGCTGCCAGGGTAGATTGAAGACACCGGTGGAGAGGCTGTAGCCAATACCGCTGGCAAGTCCTGCTGAGATTAATCCAGCCAACCCGCCCAGTAGAGCGAACTCCAGGCTAATGGAGAGGATCAGCTTCTTGCGACTGAGCCCCAGTGTTCGTAGGATGGCCGTCTCCTGAATCCGCTGCTCATGACTCGCCTGTATCCCCGCATAGAGCACGATCAGACCGGCCGCTAGGGTAAACAGGAACACCGACTCCACCGCCATGGCGCCCCGATCCATGATACCCCGCACCTGTTTCATGATTGCGGTTACATCCAGTGCGGTGATGCTGGGATAGTGCTGGATCAGTTGATGCAGTACCGTGCGCTGCGTATTTGGCAGGTAGAAACTGGTGATATAGGTGGCGGGCAGATCCCGCATCAGACCCGGTGTGCCCACGACAAAAAAGTTGACGTTGAAGGAGTCCCACTTGACTGACCTGAGGTTGGACACTTTACCGCTGATCTGCTGGCCGGCAACTTCGAAGATCAGCTCAGCGCCCATGGGGATGCCGAGGGTTTTGGCAATCCCTTCTTCTACTGAGAACCAGGGTTCTTCCCAGTCGGCTTGCGACCACCAACTCCCGGCAACGATCTGGTTGTCACTCTGCATGGAGGTGGCTTGGCTGAGATTGAAATCCCGGGTCGCCAGACGCTGGGCACGCGGGGTAGGGTAGTCATCAGCGGAGACCGTTTTACCATCGATGCTGATCAGTCGCCCACGCATCATCGGATAGAGCCCTACCGATGGGATACCACCCTGTAGCAGCTGATTCCTGACCCCATCCACCTGGTCCGGTTGGATATTGATCAGAAACTGGTTGGGGCTGTTCTCCGGCAGCGCCTCTCGCCAGTTGCTCAGCAGGTCGACTCTCACCAGGGCCAGCACCAGTAGTACAGTCATCCCCAGACCGAAGCCGGTCAACTGCACACTGGTGGTAGTGGGATTGCGTGAGAGGCTGGCCAGGCCATAGCGCCAGGTACCGGCGGTACGACTGCGCAGCGGTTTCAGCAGGGTGACCAGCAGTCGGGCAATCAACAGCAGCAGCAACAGACCACCCAGTAGACCGCCGATCAATTTGAAGGCCAGTTGATCGTCACCGATCTGCCAGACCAGCAGGGTGGCCAGGGCGGCGACGCCCGCCGAGATGAACAGCAGATAGCCGATTGGGGGTGCACCCAGATGACGTCTGAAAACCCTTAATGGGGGGACTTCCGCGAGGCGAGTCACCATCGGCAGTGAGAAACCGAGCAACACCAGGATACCGGTGGCCAGTCCCGACAACAGCGGCCAGAGCGAGGGGGCAGGGATCTGTTGGGTGAACCAGTGGCCCACCAGCTCCACCAACAGGGTCTGAGCGGCCAGGCCTATCAGGCTGCCGAGCAGACTGGCGATCACTCCCAGACCCAGCAGACGGATGACAAAGATCTGCAGCACCTGGTTACGTTTGGCACCCAGGCATCGTAACAGGGCGCTGGTGTCCGCCTGACGTTCGACAAAACGGCGACTGGAGAGGGCCACCGCCACCACACAGAGCAGAATCGCGGTGGCGGCAGCCAGCCTGAGAAATCGGCCGCCTTGATCCAGAGCCGCACGCAGTTCGGGCCGAGCGGCGCGGATATCCTGTACCTGAATGCCGGAGCGCTCCTGCTTATCGACCCACTTTTTGTAGTCACTGATCTGGTTAGGGGTACCAGCGATCAGCAGATTGTGTCTGACCCGGCTGGCAGGTCCTAACAGCCCGGTCTTCTCTACATCCATTTCATTGATCATCACCCGTGGTGCCAGTTGAAACAGATTGGCGGATCGATCCGGTTCATAGGTGATGATGCGGGTCAGGGTGAACTCCAACTGCCCCAATCTGAAGCGGTCTCCGGTCCGTAGTCCCAGCAGGGGTAGTAGTCGCTCTTCAAACCAGGCCTCCCCTGAGCCGGGAAGATCCTCGGCAAAGCGGGCGTTGCCATTGACCTGATCTCTGACCTGCAGCCTGCCCCGCAGCGGGTAGTTTGCCGAGACCGATTTAACTTGGACCAGCTGGGTGTTGCCATTGTTCAGCACAACACTGGGGAAGCTCAGCGTTCTGGCCAGTTGCAGCTGACGACGCTTAGCCTCATCCCTAAACCGTTGTTCCAAGGGGCGGTTACTCTCGATTCTCAGATCAGCGGCTAATACTTCGGTTGCCTGGCGGGCCATCGCGCGTTCGATGCGATCGGTAAAGAATCCTACCGCCGTGACTGAAGCGACAGCGATCACCAGCGCGGTCGCCAGCAGCCGCAACTCCCCGGCACGCCAATCCCGGCGAAGCATTTTGAGTGCCAGAATGAAGGGATTCATCGGTGGTTCTCCAGACAACCCTCGCGCAGATAGAGTCGACGGTCGCAGCGTTTCGCCAGCATCTCATCATGGGTTACCAGTATCAGAACCGTGCCGCTCTGTTGCTGAAGTTCGAACAGCAGCTCTGCTACCTTTTCACCGGTGTGGGCATCCAGGTTGGCGGTTGGCTCATCAGCAAACAGCAGTTTCGGACTGGGAGCGAAGGCGCGGGCCAGCGCCACCCGCTGCTGTTCACCGCCTGAAAGTTGAGAAGGGTAGTGGCTCAGTCGTTCAGCCAGACCGGCTTTTGATAGGGCCTCTTTCGCCGCCTGCTGCGGATTGGCATGGTCGGCCAGCTCCAGGGGTAGCATGACATTCTCCAGGGCGGTCATGCCACTGAGCAGCTGGAACGATTGGAACACAAAACCGACCTGGCCGGCCCGCAGTGCGGCTCGGCCATCCTCATCCAGGCCACTCAGCGCCGTACCGAATAGAGTGACATCGCCTGCGGATGCCTGGTCCAGTCCGGCGAGCAGGCCCAGCAGGGTCGATTTGCCTGAGCCGGAGGCGCCGAGGATCGCCACAGCCTCACCGTCAGCGACTTCCAGGTCGATCTGTTGCAGAATGTCCAGTCTGCCTTGGGAGGTTTCAACGAACTTCATCAAACCTTTGGCGGTCACAGGATGAGAGTTGGGAGATGTCTGCAACATGAAAAGATTCCTACGGAAATTGTTACTCTTTTTGTTTCTGTCTTCACCGGTTGTCGCGCTGGCGCAGACAACCTTACTGGTGGTTGGCGATAGTCTCAGCGCCGGATATGGTGTCACCACCGAGGCTCGCTGGGTTAATCTGTTGTCACAACGGTTGAATGCCCATTGTGGCCCTTTCCAGGTGATCAATGCCAGTGTCTCAGGTGATACCAGTCAGGGCGGCCTGAGTCGTCTGCCCGCACTGCTCTCGAAGCATCAGCCTGCACTGGTGATTATCGAGCTGGGCGGCAATGATGGCCTGCGAGGTATCAACAGTCGGGCAATGCATGACAATTTGCAACGCATGGTCAAACTCTCCAAGCAGGTGGATGCTGCGGTGCTGTTGCTTGGGGTTCGTCTACCTGCGAATTATGGAGCGGAGTTCACCAAAGCCTTCCATCAGGTCTATTATGATGTCTCGGAGGCTGAAACGGTTCCCCTAATACCCTTCTTTCTTAAAGGGGTAGCGCTGGATATGTCGCTGATGCAGAACGACGGTATTCACCCCAACAACCGGGCTCAGCCGATTCTTTTGGAGAATGTCTGGGCCGGGCTGATACCGCTACTGAAATCGGTTGGACATATCAAGACAGACTGTCTACAGACACCCTAACCGGGTGCTAATATGGATTGCCCCTTTTTTACCAGCAAATTATCGGTATAATCCCCCGACTCACCTTTTATGGCGGTTGGTATCGGTCCCCCCGCAACGAGAAGCTGTGAACCCCGTCAGGCCCGGAAGGGAGCAGCGGCAGCAGTGGCATCGTGTGCCGGGGTGTGGCTG
>JARRQD010000142.1:0-9076 GCA_037382205.1 Candidatus Thiodiazotropha sp. | reverse complement strand
TATCTCCGAGAAACGCCGGATCTCCTTACAGAACTCGAAACCGTTGCCGTCTGGCAGACCCACATCCAGAATCAACAGGGCGGTCTGCGGATGCTGGCGAAGCCATGCGATACCCTCTCTCCCGAGACGATGCCACTCGGAACCAAAGCCCTCGCTTTTCAAGGCATACAACACCATGTCCGCGATCGCGGACTCATCTTCGATCAGCAGTACGACAGGCAATGGATTTTTCAATTGGCCAATTTATTTCCATGGCATATTGTTTTGACGTTAGTGCGAAATGCTCTGCCATCCCACCTACTCAGCTTCAGCATGACCACAACTTGACAGATGAAGCAATAGAGAGGTGTATAGTGTCATTATAAACATGATGGGAACTTCAAAACAGCGAAAACAACTACTCGATACACAAGAATCAAACCCGTTATTACTATCCGTTGCTAACGGATGCAGGGAATACTGACAAAGGATGATGTCATGCCAAATTTTCAAACTCTCTGGACTAATTACCCCGATCACAGCGCCATGAAGAGCCGTTGTGTAAATAAACAAAAAGACACGTAATCCCCCTTCTCAGACTACTGCGCCATCAACCTCAGTGAATGCTTTATCCGTTCCGGCATCTTGGTCGGTTCCGCCCCAGGCAGCAAGTGCTGGTTACACAGTGGAGCAAAACATCTGTTACTTGCTCAAGATTCGCCACTTGGTTGAAAATCTCTCCTCCCTCTGGATTTGGCAAATGTGAAACAATATCTTCGGCGGATTTTCAAAGCAAACTTAACGATCGGACAGGCGTGGTATTCTTCAAGGACTATTGGCTACGAGGAAACGAAAGTCAGGCCAACCGCTCCGGCGACCACATCGACCTATGGAATAGAAGCAGAACCACTTCCAGCTCGAAGCTGTGGCGAGGGATCATAGAAATTTTTGGCGTCTTTTCCGATCTAAATGCATCAAAATCGATTTGGTTCTGGGAAGTCAATTAAGTGTCCAACAAGAAAATCATAATCGGTTTCATCATTCTTGCCGGGACATTAACATCGGGAGTTCTGAACTTCCTGTTATTTATTTATTTCTATAAAACCATGTGTTCCGAATTCGTCTCTGAATATTGGAGAAGCGTGCATGGAGAACAGATGCTCGAACACATACTGCCTTTCTACCTATTTACCGCCTTAATTGTCATCGCTATTGTCGTTTTCGTAACTCTTAGCATCTCACGGTCAGTTATAAAAAAGTAATCAAGGCTCGATAATGACCGAGCCTGCCGACCGTATGGGATACAGGGACACTCATAGGATAATAACCTAATTGATAGGTGCCCAGCCCTGTGATGATGTCGTTCCATGCCGACACATGGACGCCTGGTTGCTATCACATGATAGGCCATGCGTTGGAACGCCATCGGATCTTTGACACTGATACGCGCAAACAGGCTTCCCGCCTGCCTCGGTGATAAACGCAACCTGGGCGACAGTAACTTTGTCGAGTGCGCACTGGTGCAGGATACCTTGAATGTCGAACAGAACTCACAGTGAATTCAGACCGGCAGGGATCTGCCTCTAGGGCTCGCAGGAACTGAACCTGAGTCCATGCGAGATTACGTAACGCTTGTCCATCAGCCAACCCGCTGTATCATGTTGGGTGAAACGTGGTGAGGAATACTGCCGTGAATTGGGGTTGGATTATAAGGTGACTGATCGTTAAATTATAATATTATGAGTGTCCCCTTATCCTTACTTATCTCTCTGGGAAGGAGATCCTCTGTGACGAGGATCTCTTTGCTCTGCTATCAATCCTCATTTACTGATTCAGAAATGACAAAGCCCTGTTCCTGGCTTCGCCTGCCTGACGCGCAACATCACCAAGCTCCTGGCCAAACATCTGAGTCAAGAGGTTGACATTCATATAGGAGATATAGGTCTTGCCGTCCTGTTTTGTATAGACGGAAGTTGCGCAGGGCATCAACGTACTGACAAAACGCAAATGATCGTGTTGAAGAATCTGTGCCGCGAATTCCGCTTTGCAGAGGTCATACATTTTGAACGGGCCGACATCTACATCAGCCAGCTTTACGATTGCCCGCCAGTCATAGACTTTGGGTACACTCCAACCCTCAGTTCTGATACCCTCCTGCATGAGTTGGTCAGTCTGCTCAAAGTCATAAGGACTTACCACTTCGATTATCATTGGCTCTCTCTGTGACACGCCCTGAGTATCGATTGCCTGATCCTGTGCATTCACACATACTGCGAGGAGTAAGAGAACCATCCCTGAGAGATACGAAAAATAGCTGCTTCTCATTTCGGATCCTCCTATAAAAAACAACACCTCCATTAGAATATTATTCATTGCTGTTTAATTGCGCTATAGCCACTGTGCTTTGAGTTGCTAAAGATCAATAAGAAGCAAAATAAAAGAACTATCTATGCCAAGATTGGGTATTATCATTGCAGAATTAGTTACATTTGAGGATAATCAAGCGTATTTATTTTCACTCGACCAGGAACGGTGCCCAATCCGGTGACGTCGCAATCCACCCACACTAGCATGACTGTCAAATGTTGGATCAATGCCCCTCCCATGGTCATTCCCTTAACAAGAACGACAACGCTACGCCCGCCAAACGTGGCAAAGGATCCAAGCCACATGAGCGTGATGACAAGACTCCGCAACAGCGGTACAAGGCGATGACCTCGGATCAAGTCCGGGGCAGGCTCTGGGCGCAACGCCTGAAGCATGTGTTCAATATTGACGTCTCAATCTGCGAGAAGTGCGGAGGTGAAGCCAAGATAATCGCCAGTATCGAGGATCGGACGGATATCGACAAGATCCTTTCTCACTTACAAGCAACGGGCATTTTAGAGCACCCCTCCAAGTTGCTGCCGGTGGCTCGCACCCCGCCGAAACCGAACAGGTTTGCATAGCAGCGTGTTTCCACGCATCCCTTCACGGCACAGCAACAGAAAAATAGGTTGCCTAGTGGGGTATTGTATGAACTACGTTGGTAGGCCAGGAAGGCCGTGAAAGCGGGCGGATACAACCGAAAATCTACTGGACTAAATAGATTGAAGCCGGATAGACGGATGATTCAGGCCTCTCCAGGCCCCTGTTTTCTGCCTTGATATAGATGGGTGATGACGGTTATTCTCCTTATGCTTGAAGCAACAATGACACTGAATACAAATGTTTTAAAGTTGATGCTATATTGTAAACCTCATTCAATTTAGGAGGTTACTCGATGCCGCATAAACGCCAGACAACAGATGAGCTGTAGTTCTGTTCATACGGAACATCTCCTTTATGCTAAACCGAATTTATCCCACGCCCCACGAGCAAGGTAGGATTAAAAAAGTCCGCCTAAGCCAAGAAGAGAGACCTGGAATACTATCTTGACAGTAGATACTAAGCTAAACTTGGAATTAGCAAAGGAGTATTACAACTTAGCAATAAAATCCAGTATCGGTTTTTATGCTTTACTTGCACTGGTTACCTATTTCTATTGGGATTATATTTCGACACCGATACTGCTTTCCCTGGTAGGCTTTAGCTACTTCACAGCGACTCTCTTCCTACTCTCTGCCTATCTATTCAAACGACTTGGAATAGAAGGCAATTCTGCGCGCTGGTTAAGAATCTTTACTTTTCTCGCACTACTCAATGACATGCCCTGGGGAGTGATTGGCCTAACAGGCTACTCGATAGAGGTAGAGACCTATCAAACGATAACCCTGTTTATGCTGGCAGGTATAACTGCGGGTGGCATCATAACCCGCGCTTCGATATTCAAGAATTATGTTTTCTCACTTGTAGCAATACTCTCACCAATTTCTCTGGTACTGGCGCTGGAGAATTCTGAAAAATCTATAATTATGCTTGGCATGATACTGATCTATACCCTCTTTGTGCTATCAGCTGCAAAGGAGTACAGCTCAACCATAACTCGAAATATCTGCCTCTGGCTTGACAATGAGAAGCTGGTCAGCGAGTTAAGAAACTCAAATGCAGAAGTTGAAGAGGCCAGAGAGAAAGCAGAACATGCAAACATTGCCAAGAGCCAATTTTTGGCCACGATAAGTCACGAACTTCGTACGCCACTGAATGGAATCATAGGTTTTACGGATCTATTGCAGAGTGAACCCCTTGATTCGAAATACAAACAATCTATAGATCAGATAGAGAAAGCAGGTAAGAGTCTTCTGCATATTGTAAATGATATTCTTGATATCACTGCTATCGAAGCAGGGCATATTCAAATAAATAAAGAGTCATTTTCTCTTTCTAAGGAGATGCAAGACCTTGTTGCCATGCTCCAGCCGATCGCTAACAAAAAAGAATTATATTTCACACTGAAAATCGATAGTGACGTAGAGGATGTGATACGCGGAGATGTCAGTCGAGTTCGACAGATTGTAGGTAACCTGTTATCCAACGGACTTAAATATACCGAATCAGGGTATGTCATTCTTCATATCAGCACTAGAGAGAAGTTACCAAATAGCATGATTTTAAAATTTGATATCCAAGATTCTGGCATTGGTATCCCTGCTGACAAAATGAGCTCTATCTTTGAAAACTTTACACGGCTGGAGGGATTTGAGACTCGTCAAAATGAAGGAACCGGACTCGGCTTAGCCATTGTCAAGAACCTGGTGAATCGGCTGGGTGGTCAGCTTTATGTCCAGAGCCAAGTTGCTCATGGAACCTGCTTCAGTTTAATTCTGAGATTTGAATCAGGGAATATGAACGAAATATTTGAGCAACAACAAGCCGTCAATACTGATGCCGAGCTACATAATCTTAAAGTGCTTATCGTTGACGACAACGATATAAATCGTCGCCTGCTTAATGTCTTTCTCACCAAACTGAACGCGACATTTGATGAGGCCAAAAATGGAACAGAGGCTCTGAAGCTAATGCGAAACGAGCAGTATGATGTTGTACTGCTAGACATTCAAATGCCCGACATCACTGGCCTGGAGGTTGCAGCTGTAGTTCTTGAAGAGTTTGATTTTCCGCCTATATTGATCGCTATTACAGCTCATGCATTTCCTGAACAACGCAATAGCATCCTCGATGCAGGATTTACTGATTTCCTGAGCAAGCCAGTTACGTTGAATGTTCTTACAAATATGCTCCTCAAGGTTTACGAGAAGAAGCCCAAATATCTCCTTCGTACTAGAGAAACTCCGAAGCAACATGGAAGTTAGAATTAAAATCAACGATTCGATTGAAGAGAATGAAGTGGTTGAGCTGTACCAGGCAAATGGATGGTCTTCAGCAGAAAAACCAAAACTACTGTTACTCGCCTTAGAGAACTCCCACACACTGGTAACAGCTCGCATTGATGATAAATTAGTTGGTATTGGCAACGCGATATCAGATGGGTATTTAGTTGTTTACTACCCACACATACTTGTTCACCCAGCGTACCAAAGCAAAGGGATTGGTTCCAAAATAATGCAAGCAATGCAGTCAATCTATAAAGAGTTTCACCAGCAAATGCTAACTGCTGACATTAATGTGATCGAGTTTTATAAAACAGTAGGTTTTGAACCAGCGGTAAATACTCAATCGATGTGGATTTATGAAGGCAACGATCACTAGAGTGATGTACCTGAATAGATATCATACTCCCACTAACTTCGATCAATATCGTGTCAAAGTAAAATCTTTCTTCTTTTCTCTTGTCAAGTGAGGTGTGATACTCGATTGGCATTGCCCACTGAATGATCTGTTCACCTTCGCCATAATGGCGAGTGTGAGAGGCCACCGTCTGATGCTCATTTAAGATTCTGACCTGCTGTTCATCGGCGAGCGCCGTCAGGTTGTGCCGGACATACTGGTTTGGAACAGAGTAGTCATTCAAGTCAAAGCGCACAGAGGGGGGGCTTGCCCACGCTGACCGCCAGTTTTTCTTCGGCAGGATTATGACTGTCGCGTCGAGCCTGCTCCGAACAGGCGAGAGAACAATACCGATTGCCACGATCACACAGACTGCAGATAAAAGTCTGGGTAAAACAGCGGCAACATTGAAACAGTCGGGCAGAAGCACACATCAGTATAAAAGGCTGATGAGGGCTGGATTAATCGATAAAACGGTGCCACATTCCTCTCTCATCAGCACTTCGATTATCTCTGCCTTTGCGCTTTCTTTCTATCTGGAGAATGGGGACGCCTACTGTCAGCAGGCAAGCCTGGAAAACAGATTACATGATAACTGCCGGAATTAATCTATCGAAAAGCTCCGGCAAATAGTGACGGGGTTGGGATGGCATTTACATTAGGTGCTACAGCCCATGTAAGATGTCGTAAAAGTCGTAGGGCACGGCCCTGCCGCTACATATGCCTGCTGATCGGTTTTTGCTGCGTTTCTCGCCGTGACAGGCGCAACTCCAAGGGGTGCGGGCATTACCTACAAAGTTTATGGCCTGGATGGAGCAAAGCGAACCAAGCATCTGAATATGAGGGTGAATATGGGTGCCCGGTTTAACGATGTTTTTTTATGTGGTTAGACGATGAGAACCAGGAAACTTTAGTTCATATTTTTTCCCATTGCAAAGCGATAAAATGCGACAAAATCTCTATATAATATATATGCGGGATATATAACCAAATTTATCCAGCTTCTTCTATTTTGAGCCTCAAACTTATCTGCATACTTACGGAAGTACGGATCCTTAGTTATATAATGTAGTCCATACAGTTGTGCAGCATGAATCTTTTGATACCGAGGTGAACTGTAACCCCAATGATTTTTTAAATTTCTTTCGCTATCAAGATTATACCTTGTCCAATTCCCAAGATCGTATTCAGGCAATACCTTTTTTAAGGTTGCTATACCTTCGTCAAATAACTCTTTAGCTTCAATATTATTGTCAATAATATATAGATCATAAAGTCCGAAAAGTGAATAAATAAACCCATTCAATACATGTGTTGGATGTACTTTTATAGGGTACTCTTCATAGAATTCACCAAAAGTATTCTTGCTTCTTACTCCGTCCTCATCTAAATATTTAGAAAATGGTTCCAACGCCTTTCTTGCACTGTTTATGTATTTTTGATTTCCAGTATCAATATATGCTCTCGTAAGAAGAGATATACCAAAACCTTGTGATAATGCAGACTTCCATGGCGAGTGAAGTGTATACTTCCCCATATTTTTATCATATGTAAGATACCAGGATCCATCGTCTGAAATGTTTTCAACAAGCCAGTCCGCGTGAGTTAAATATCTTTTAAATGATATATTGTTATGAGTATTCTTATAATCTTGATAATACCTCAATCCTTGAAATCCTACTATAACAGGATTATAGGATGTGATATTTTTTACGCCTAAAGACTTACTTTTCGAATAATCCACATATGTAACTCCTTTTTTATCAATCCGAAATTGTTCATTTTCTTTACTGAAAGCAAAAGTTACATAGTAATCAAGCGAGCTCCAGTCAGTGCGCTTACCGGTGCCAGGTTTGTTATACATTACTACCGACGAAAATGACAAATAAACAAACAAAATAAGTGTAAATATTCCCATTAATTTAATAATTTTTCGCATTTTTCTACTCCAATATATGTGTGGCATGAAATGGTATAAACAATTGCGCATGCAATATATACTTTTACGTATGCTTTAAATGAATTTAAATTGCGTTCAATGTGTTTTCCAAATACTGTCAATACCATCTAAAAACTACACCTAACTAATCTTAGGAAAACCCCCGGCTCTGCTGGGGGGGCTGGTATAGGTTTGACCGAGGCATCGGTCTGAATAACCTTCGAATTTCGACCAAGAAATGAGAAGGAAAGACTATGCCAGACTTTGAAAGTTTTACCCGCACACGGTGGGACTGCAAATACCATTAACTTCTGAAAAGCGTTGAATATCGACGTAAGTGGATTGTCACCTCATGAAACTTCTGGATTATACCTATGCTATAGATCTCTGCGCCTCTTCGGTAATGTCAAACCACTATCGCGAACTAGTTCATTTCGATCAACAATTTACTAATGGTTGGAGTGATCAGGAGGTTATTGAACGGTGAAACGCCTCTTTTCACTACCTGTGATTATTTCAATGATATACCTAGAAAGAAAATATGACTCGGGTAGAGCAGGAGAGTGGTGCGGTGGTATTACTCACTACATCACTTTAACGTCTTTAAGATACTATTAACCCAGCACGATAATAGAACATGTGATGCTTCATGGATGAAACAGGAAGAAGTGAGAAGCCTTCTTGCGGCAGCCAAGGAAGAGCAAAGAAAACAGGCTGTGAGCCTGAGACAAAAAGGCATGACCTACGTGCAAATATCCGGCTCGGTTGGCGTGTCCATCAACTGACATTTCACGCTCAAAATCTCTATTTCTACCTTATTTCTCTACTTTTACAACAAAATGATCGTGTCATAGGCAGGATAGCGTATCATCATCTTAGAGACGTTTACTTTATGTTTTTACATATGGACTATTTAGAGTGGGTGTCTTGGCTAGCTTTCGCCTTTATCCAGCAGGATAAACCCCTTAACCCGGTCTTTATCGACCACCGCCGCGCAAATGCTCAATGACCTGGCCGCGATCGACAGTGACTCCGTGCTCAAGCGACGACTCAAATACTATGCTCAGCCACAACTGCTGGTCATCGATGAACTCGGTTATCTCTCATACGCCAATCGCCATGCCGATCTGCTGTTCGAGATCATCAATCGACGTTACGAGTGCAAATCCACGCTGGTGACCACCAATCGCCCCTTCGATGAATGGGATCAGGTCTTCCCCAATGCGGCCTGTGTCGTCTCATTGGTGGATCGGTTGATCCATCACTCAGAAATCATCGTCTTTGAAGGTGACTCCTATCGCATGAAAGAAGCCACTGAAAAGAAAAAGAAAAAAACAACCAGGAGAAAGTTATGAAAATAACGCGACTGACCACTTACTGGGATACCGACCAGGTCATTACTCTGATCAACATGATCGATGATATCCGCCAGAGTTTACTTGACACCTACCAGGATGAAATCGAACAGTATCGAAGCCAACAGTGGACCGAACACCAAAAAGGTAATGACGA